>PXRA01000116.1 GCA_003021725.1 Halobacteriales archaeon QH_8_64_26 | reverse complement strand
GCGCTCTCTTCGACGTGACCCAGTGGGTCGAGGAGCCGGCCGGCGGGCGCGATCGAGGGCCGGCCGGACTCGCGCGAGCGTGGGTTGAGGTGCTGGTGCGCCCGCGTCGCTTCTTCAGGACCGGCGTCGCGCCGGGCGATCAGGCACCCGGGTTGGTCTTCGTGGCGGGCATCGTACTCATCGAGGAGGGAGTCCGGCTGTCGGTGGTTCCGGGTGCGGTTCCGACCGTCGCCGGTCAACCCTTCGTCTCCCGCGCGCTCGTCCTCGCACTCGCGGTCGTACTGATCGCTCCACTAACGTTGCATCTCGTCGCCGCGATCCAGACCCTGCTTTTGATACCGTTCGTCGCCGATCGGGCGGGAATCAGCGGGACGGTTCAAGTGATTGCGTACGCGAGTGCGCCCTGCGTGCTCGCCGGCCCGCCGATCCCGCTGCTCCGCCTGGCGTGTGGTCTCTACGGGGCGGTGCTGCTCGTCGTCGGCCTCGCGGTCGTCCACGAGGCCTCCCTCCCGCGAGCGGCCATCTTAGGGGCGCTGCCCGCGGCGATCGTCTTCGGCTACGGTTTCCGGGGCTTCCGGGCCACCGCCGAACTGCTCGGCGAAGCGGGCGCACTGCCGCTCTGATCGGGGTTTGAGGCCCGCCGGACGCCGAGGGCCGCCGAAGGACGAGCGAAGAGAGAACGGCCGAAGTACCGAGCGACCGACAGGCAATCGTATAGCGTCCGTCGCCTACACGGGCGACTGGGAGGCTGGTCGAGCGGATGCAGTCGGGTCGGACGACAACGACACCTGACCCGCACGGTTATGCCGGAGCGGCAACGTCACGAGATATGCTCGCACTGGAGATCGACGAGTTCATAATCGAACTACAGGAGGGCGCGATCAAGAACGTCGGCCCGAGTACGAAGACGGCGAGCGCGAAGCTCTTCGACGTCTCGACGAGCGAGGTCCGTGCCTTCGGCGACAAGCGCCTCAAGTGTGTCTTCGAGGACGAGGAGGGCAACGAGGTCCAGGTCGCGCTGTTCCCCGAGGCAGCCCGCGAACTGAGGGCGGGGATCGAAGAACTCGAGGCCGACGGCGAGGTCTTCGAGTAATCGAGCGGAAAGGAAGCTATCGGAGCCGGGCGGCAATCGGTTCGGCAGGACTTCGACAACCGTTTTAGGCCGGATGCCCTCCCTGGGGCTAATGGGTAGTTGTATCATCTGTGGCACCTCGACCGAGGGCCACATCTGTGACATCCACGAGGAAGACGCCGTCTTCGAGTTCGAAGGGTCGCGCGCCGACCAGCTCACCTCCGGCCGATACTACCGGGGATCGGTCGATGGGTTCGCCGATTTCGGCGTGTTCATCGACATCGGCGACAGCGTTACCGGACTGCTGCACCGAAGCGAACTCGACCGTCGGCTCGAAAGTCTCGATTGGAACGCGGGCGATACGGTCTACGTCCAGGTGACCGGCGTGCACGACAACGGGAACGTCGATCTCGCCTGGTCGATCCGCCAGGCCGACGAGGAATTCCGGGGCCAGCTCGTCGATTCCCCCGAAGGCGATCGGGTAGCCGAAGACAATGGGAAGGAAAACGGCGTCGTACGGGAGGAGGAAGCGGGAAACGGGCGTCGCGCGGCTGAGGAGCGGGACCAGAGCGTCGGAGCCGGTACTGGAGTCGGGATCGCCGACCCCGGCAACGCCGACTCCGATGGCACCTCAGCCGCGACGGCGAACGCCACGGAGACGAACGACACGGTCACGAACACCAGCGAGAACACGGAGGCGACGACCGAGTCGAGTGCGAGCCGCGACGCGACAGCCGGAGCCGCCACGACCGTCTCGCGCGAGGCGGAATCGGAGCCGGCCCGCGAGCGAACAGCGATCGAGAGCCTCGACGAGCGCGTCGGCGATGCCGTCCGGATCGAAGGGGAGGTCGTCGATCTGTACCAGACCGGCGGCCCAACGATCTTCGAGATCGGCGACGAGACCGGGACCGTCGAGTGTGCGGCCTTCGAGGAGGCCGGCGTCAGAGCCTACCCCTCCGTCTCGGTTGGCGACGTTATCGGCCTCGACGGTACCGTCGAGCAGCGAAACGGCGATCTCCAGCTAGAAACCGAGGCACTCGCGATCCTCGAGGAAAGCGAGCGCGAAGCGCTCGAAGGGCGACTCGACGATGCCCTCGATGCACGCGCCGAGGTCGGCGAGGTCCCACCCCTCGTCGAGGGAGCCGGCCTCGAAGAACGCGACGCGGAGATCGGAGCGGTCGCGACGGCGATCCGGCGGGCCGTTTTCGACGCGCGGCCGGTAATCGTCAAACACAGCGCGAGCGCCGAGGGATACGCCGCGGGTGCGGCGATCGAACGGGCCCTCCTCCCGCTCGTCCGGGCCGAACACGGGGAAAGCGACGCGGTCTATCACTACCTGGATCGCCGGCCCTTAGCCGAGGAGTACGACATGAACGAGGCGACCGGCGACGTCACCCGGCTGCTCACCAATCGCGAGCGCCACGACGAGAAACTGCCCCTGGTGGTGTTCGCCGATGCCGGCGGGAGCCGCGAGTCACGAGACGGGTTCGACCTGCTCTCGATCTACGACGTCTCCTCGGTGGTCATCGATAGCGGGGCCGACCCCGAGATCGGGGACAGCGTCGACGCGCTTCTCGGTGCCCGTTCGGACGCCGGAAGCGAGGGAGTGGAAGTGCCGACGTCGGGTACGTTGGCCGCCGCGGTCGCCCTCGCAGTGAACCCCGGGATCGAGGACGACCTCGGGCACGTCCCGGCGGTGAGCTACCAGCGATCGAGCACCGACGCCTTGCCCGAGGCCTACGCCGAGCGCGCGAGCGCGGCGGGCTACGACGAGACGGCGGTCCGGGAGATCCACGAGGCCTTGGCGCTGCTCGCGTACTACCAGTCCTACGAGGACAAGCGCGAACTCGTTTCCGATGTCCTGTTCGACCGAGCCGAGTTAGCCGAGCCGATCGCCGAGCGCTACCGCGAGGAACTGAGCACGGAGCTCGACACCGCGGCAGCGAACGCCGAGCGACGGACGGTCAATGAGGTCGAGTTCACCGTGCTCGAAACCGCAGCCTTCACGCACGGCTATGACTTCCCGCCGGTCGGCGTTTTGCTCGACGAACTGCACCGTCGAGGCGTCGCCGGCGATTCGAAGGGAGAAGGAAGCGAGGACGACGGCCCGAGGGTGACGGTCGGGCTCGGCGAGGACGAACTGCGCTACCGGAGCAGCGAGCCGATAGACGATCGTGCGGTCGCGGCGGTGGCCCGCGAAGAGGCCCCCGAGGCGGGGCTGGCCGTTCGAGGCGGGTCCGACAGTCGCTTCGAGTTCCTGTTCGGCGAGCGCGAGGACGTCTCTGAGGCGCTGTACGAGGCGCTCGCGAGCGAGTTGCTGAACTGAACGACGGACCGTAGTTTCTCCGACCGTAACCCCCATCGGGCCGGCCGAGCCCGGTAGTCGATCGAACGACATCCTTATTCGCGCGAGACGGCGAGCATAGGTCGATACCGACCGATGAGTACCGACACCGCAAGCGAGGAGCCGACCGAGACCGCGGCGTTCGAGCGCGCCTGTGAGCGGTTGGTCGGGGCGATTCTCGACGGCGATCTCGAACGTGAGGACCTGGAGGGCGCGAAACGCGACGTCTGTAAGGAAACCTCCGCGCCAAAGGTGCCGACCAACGCCGAGATCTTGGATTTCGCCCCCGAAGGTCGCCGCGAGGAAGCCGCGCGGGTCCTCCGGCGAAAGCCCGTCCGAACGGCCTCGGGCGTCTCGCCGGTGGCGATCATGACTTCTCCCCACATGTGTCCCCACGGGAAGTGTCTGTACTGTCCCGGCGGACCGGCCTCGGAGTTCTCCTCCGCGCAGTCCTACCCCGGCCACGAGCCCGCCGCGGCCCGCGGCGTCCAGAACGACTACGACCCCTACGGGCAGGTCACCCTGCGGCTCGAACAGCTCCGGAAGATCGGCCACCCGGTCGATAAGATCGAACTCATCCTCATGGGCGGGACGATGAGCGCCCGGAGCCACGACTACCAGGAGTGGTTCCTCAAGCGTGCCCTGCAGGCGATGAACGAATACGATCCTACCGGCACGCCCGAACCGAAAGAAGGCGTGAGCTTCGCCCAGGACCCCGAGAACTACGAGTTTCGCTACCTGGAGGACGTGATCGCCACAAACGAGACCGGCCGGGTTCGCAATATCGGCACGACCTTCGAGACCAAACCGGACTGGTGTGACCCCGAACAGATCGAGCGTATGCTGCAGTTGGGGGGCACGAAGGTCGAGGTCGGCGTCCAGACCACCTACGAGGAGATCAATCGGGCGATGCACCGCGGCCACGGTACCCAGGCGTCGGTCGACGCCAACCGCCGGCTGCGCGATTCCGGGTTCAAGGTGGGGTTTCACATGATGCCCGGCCAGCCCGGGATGAGCCGGGAGATGTGTCTGGAGGACTTCAGACGGCTCTTCGAGGAGGCGGAGTGGAAGCCGGATTACCTCAAGATCTACCCGACGCTCGTCGTGCGCGGCACGCGGGTCTATGACGCCTGGCGGCGCGGCGAGTACGAACCCCTGCGGAACGAGGACGCGGCCGAACTCGTGGCCGAAATCAAATCGATCCTTCCGAAGTACGTCCGCCTCCAGCGCGTCCAGCGGGACATTCCGGCCGATTTCATCGACGCCGGCGTCTGGAAGTCGAATCTCCGCCAGCTCGCGCGCCGGGAGATGGCCAAACACGGCTGGGAGTGCGATTGTATCCGGTGTCGGGAGGTCGGCATGAACGACGCGATCCCGGACCCAGCGGATATCGGACTCGACGTGCTCTCCTACGAGGCCTGTGGGGGCACCGAACAGTTCCTGAGCTACGAGGACCCCGCGAAGGACCTACTGGTCGGGTTCTGTCGGCTGCGCTATCCCAGCGAGATGGCCCGACGCGGCCTGGAGAACGCCGCGCTGGTGCGGGAACTGCACGTCTATGGCAACGAGGTCGGCGTTGGAGTCGAAAACGAGAGCGACAACGGCGACAGTGGCGAGTTCCAACACCAGGGCTACGGCCGGAAGCTGCTCGCAAAGGCCGAAACCATGGCGAGCGAGGCGGGGTATGAAAAGCTGAGCGTGATCAGCGGGATCGGGGCTCGGGAGTACTACCGGGAGAAATTGGGGTACTATCAGGACGGCCCCTACGTTTCGAAGCGTCTCTGAGAACAGGGCAGTCGATCCTCCAGCGTTTTCCGTGAGTAGCGAGGGACGAGGCCTCCGATCGTGTGAGTAAGGCACAAACAGTGGTGGGTCTCCGGACAGCGAGCGGGGAGGGACGACCCGTGGGGTGCCTGTCGTCTACGGACAGGAGCCGGGACGCTCCACGAATCGAGAGCGGGGTCTGTAACCAAGCCAATCTTTTTGCCGTGGTCGACGTAGTAGGGGGCATGAGTAGTGCTGGCACGCTGACCGAGCGACTCCGGGGGAACGCCGTGGGCCTCACGACGATGCTCGTCCTCGGTGTAGGGCTCCTGGCGCTGTTCTTCGGGGTTCCGAACTTTTGGCTGATCTTCGCCCTCGGTTTCGCCGTTGTCGTCCCAATCGTCGCAATGCTGTACGGCGAGGAAAACGAGCAGGAGGCCCAGCGGTCATATCGGAACCGGGACCGGGAGGAATCGAGAGTCAGCCGCGATCAGAGAACCCACGGGAGCGAAACGGACGATGGGCCGCTAGAGACGCTACGACGCCGATACGCTCGCGGCGAGCTGACCGACGCGCAGTTCGAACGCAAGCTCGAAGCGCTGTTGGAGACCGAGACGCTCGAAGACGCCGAGGACCGCCGGCAGGAACACGAATTCGTCCGCGAGCACGAGTCGTGAGGAAGCGTCCGTTGGAAGCGAGCGATCACCGATCGGAGACTAGGTTCGGCTACCGTGCTCCTCGTCCCGACGTCGATAGTCCAGCGGAGCGTATCACGGAGGGGCTCGGCGATCACGAACCCTCGTGTCACCGCTCTAAAATTCGGGTACGCCCGAACCGACCACCGAGGAGACAATGGGTCCGGACGAGCGCGCCGCGCTCGGGACGGCGCTAGAGGAGGTCCTGACCGAGCTGGTCGACGAACGTAGCTACGGCGTCGGTGTCAGTCGAAGCCGGCCGCGAGAACTCACCGACGGAGGCAAGCAGTAGATATTGGGAACGGAGCCCCGGAGTGAAGGGTATGGCATCGACGCTGACCGACGAGGAGGAAGGAAAGACGGTCGTCGACGCGAGCGGCGAGCCCCTCGGGCCGGTCACGGCGGTCGAAGAGGACACCGCATACGTCGAGCCGAACCCCGACCTGGCCGAGTCGATCGCAGCCCGTCTCGGGTGGGGAGACGCCGAAGAGGACGATTACACCGTCCACGCGGACGCCGTCGGCGAAACCACCGACGATGAGGTCCGCCTGCGCGAGGAGCTATAGGACCGAAACAGCCGATCGATTGTCGTTCGATCCATCGATTTGTTGTTACTAGTTGACACGGATTTGAGAATCACACCGGTGCAACTGTACTACCTGGTTTCGTTGCCATAGCAACGGCCGGACCGGTGTGGCTCCGAATGCGGTATCGAATAATGGTAGTACACTACTGTCCGTAATCCTGACCAACCGTTGTAATCGAAAGCTACCGTTCTCTGTAACAGACACCGTCGTCGTTGAGTTCGGCCTGCCACTGATAGGAGATCTAATAGTTGTTGATGCAGTCCGATCTTCGGTTGTTACTTCTATACGATACGTTCCGGGCTCACTAATCGTTACGAATCGGTGCGTTTCCCCCAGGCGCGAGCACCCTCGATCCGCTGCAAACAGTATCATCGCCATCTATCACAATGACCGACACGGTTTGTGGACTGTTAGCGTTATTTGAAGCTGGAATTCGACGTGCTGGGTCCGGCTGAAATGCTGAAGTGCAGCCGGAAAGAAACAGAATCAAAACGACGACAAACACAATACGATTCACATCGGCATCACTAAGTATAATTATATAGCTTTTGTGTGACTCGCGATACGGACATGTTGTTATCGCCACGCCGATCGTAGCGGCAGTGGACGCGATAATCGTGGAACAATGCCGTACACCGCGCTCGCGTTGCGAACACTCATAGTCGCCGTATCAACCGACGAGTCGCTAGAGGAGTCAGTACCGAGACGTCGTCTCGCCAGCGGGCTACGGAGGTGGTCGTTCCCTGCTCGGACTCAGCGCGAACGGGCCTCGGCGCTGGCGATCGTCCATACCCGAACGGAAGAAATCGACGCCGCTACTTCCCGCGGCCCTGATCGCTGCCGACGCTCGGCCGGGTGTGTTCGGTGCCCTTCCCGCGTTTGCCGAGGCCACGGCCCTCCTTCCCGGCGCTCGTCAGCCCGCGGAACGCACGTCCCTTCTGGGAATCCGCACAGATCCAGGAGAGATCGTCGTCGTTCTCGATGGCGGGGTGCTCGGGGTCCAGCAGGATCACCTCGAACCACTTCTGAGTGCCGTCCTCGCCGGCCAGGTAGCTATTGAGCACGCGGAGGTTCCTGTACTTTCGGGAGGCTCGCTCCTCGCCGATCCGCTGGAGGTTCTTCCGGCGGGTGATCCGGTTGACGCCCTGGCGTTTCGACCGGCGGCCCTTGTCGAAGCGGACCTTCCTGGCCGAGCCCTTCCGGACGCTGACCCGAGCCACGACGACGCCTTGTTTCGCCTTGTAGCCGAGCGACCGGGCCTTGTCCAGCCGCGTGGGGCGCTCGATGCGTTCGATCGCGCCCTGGCGACGCCACTCCTGGGTGCGTTGCCACTGGAGTTCGGCGTGCATGTCGTTACTATCGCCCTGCCACGCTTCCCTGATGTGCGAGTACGCGCTTCGTGCCATGGTTGTCCTTCGGGCGTTGGTGGTTCAGCCTCCAGCTTCCAAAGGCCACATACCGGCCCGTGAGCGCCCATCGACTGGGGCGCAAGCGGGTGCCCGCCGGTGCCCGTCTCCAGCGAGTCTATCAGGTGTACTCCGGCGAACGCTGTTAAGCACGTCGGATCGGCCCGTCGAGGCGTCCCTGGACGAAGCAGGACGAGCGAAGACGACGCTCAGGAAGCGGTCGGCACTCGGTCGGAATCACTGTCCTTGCTCTCGTCCTCGCGGGCGAGTGCCTCTCGCTCCTCGGCAGCGATCCCAGCATACCGCACACCCGCCGTTGCCCGGTCATTCGTCGTCGTGGACCGAGTAGACCTCGACGCCCGTCTCGCTGTCGACGCCGGTCGGGCCCTCGTCGGACGCGGCCTCAGTACCGGTGTCGGCGTTGTCGGCGAACTCCCCGACTGTCCCGCGCCACTCCGGATCGCGATCGAGCACGTCCAGGTCCTCGTACAGGCCCTTCCAGAGGCGGGCGCGCTCGTAGCCCTCGGTATCGGGCGGGACGACCTCGAAGACCGACTCGCTCGCGACGACGACGAGTTTCTTTTCCATTCGGCTC
>PXRA01000115.1 GCA_003021725.1 Halobacteriales archaeon QH_8_64_26 | reverse complement strand
CCCGACTGGCGACTCGAAGCTGCGCGTGCGTCATTTCCCCCAGAAGGGATCGCGCTGGCGGTGTTTGTCGAGGTACATCGAGAGCGCTTCGAGTTCGTCGGCCGGGATGTCCTCGGTGAGTTCCTGTTCGAGGACTTTCGCGTGTTTTTCGGGCAGTTCGCTCCAGAGGGTATCGCCCTCCTCGATCTGCCGCCCCACCGTCGGGCCGTCGATCGCGACGCTCACACGCTCGCCGCTCCGGGCCTGGTCGACGTCCTCGCCCCGCTCCTGGATTCCCTTCACCTGGCCGACTCGGGAGGGGTCGCGCTCGGCGAAGTCGACGACGCGGGCGTTTCGCTTGAGCGTCCCCGAAAGGACTTCGACGCCCACCACCGCGGGGTTCGACTGCCGGAAGACGTGATCCTCTAAGATTCGGAAGCGGGCCGGTCGGGAGATGTTCTCGAGGATGGCGTCCTGCTGGGCGCTCGCGCGCTCGGTGATGAACTCCTCGTAGTCCTCGACGAGCCGGTAGATCACGTCGTTCGCGAAGATTTCTACCTCTTCCTGGTCGGCGAGCCCCGAGGCGTCGTCCAAGACCTCGGTGCTAAACGCGAGGATCACGCGGTGGTCGGGGTCGCTCGCGGTTTCGGCCACCCGGACGTCACGCGGGGCGACCGCCCCGACCTCCGCGCGCACGATCGGTATCTCCGCTTCTTCCAAAGCGTCGGCGAGCGCTTCTAAGCTGCCGAGCGTATCGGCTTTGAGGACGACGCCTTCCTCCTCGGTGGTGACCTCGATGTCCGCGAGCTCCGACCGAACGGTTTCGATCACGTCCTCCTGCTCCTGACCGCGGACGACGCGCACCGGCGCACCGGCCATCGCATCGCCCAGATCGGGCGCGGCGATCTTCACCCCGGCGGCGGCTCTCGCCGAGTCGACGCGCTCGAACCGACCCTCGGATCGGATCTCGGTGAGCGCTCGGGGCTGGAGCAGCACTCGGACGTCAGTGACGATCGGTTCCCGCGAGCCGCCGGCGACGACGGTGTCCTCCGCCCGGATCGTGCCGTCGTACAACACGGTGTCGATCGTCTTCCCGAAGCCCTTCTCGTCCTTTACTTCGAGTACTGTGCCGGCACCGGGCCCCGCGGCGTCGACGGCCATCTCCTCTTTGAGAAAGCGCTGGGAGAGACCCATGAGCACGGTCAAGAGGTCCGGCACGCCCTCGCCGGTCTCCGCCGACAGGGGCACGACCCCGACGTTGTCCCCGAAATTTTGGACGCGCCAGTACATATCCGCCGAGAAGCCTTCGTCGGAGAGGTCACCGATAACCTCGTAAAGCTGTTCGTCGAGCCGCGAGACCGCCCGATCGCTCTGGGCCTCCCTCGACCGGCCGATCGGAATCTCTTCTTGGGGGTCCCAGCCCGGGATCGTATCGACCTTGTTCGCCGCGACGACGAAGGGGGTCTGGGTGCGCCGCAGTACGTCTAAGGACTCGATCGTCTGGGGCTGGAACCCATCGCTCACGTCGACGACGAGGATCGCGATGTCCGCGAGCGCCCCGCCGCGTGCGCGCAGCGTCGTAAAGGAGTGGTGGCCCGGCGTGTCGATGAACAGCAGTCCGGGAAGGTCGAAGTCCTCGGGATCGACCAGCGAGCCCGCGAGTTCGGAGATTACTTCGAGTGGGACCGCCGTCGAGCCGATGTGTTGGGTGATCGCGCCGGCTTCCTCGCCGGTGACCGCCGAGCCCCGGATCCGATCGAGCAAGCTAGTCTTACCGTGATCGACGTGGCCGAGCACCGCAACGATCGGCGTCCGGAGGGTTCCCGCAGGCGCGTCCGCCTCGGTCGTGGCATGAGTGTCCGACATTCCTATCACCCGAGAGAAGTCGTTCGGAGAGGGGTGCGGGCCGCATTTAAGCCCATCGTCACGGCCAGCCGCTCGTTACGGGCGCTCGCCGCTATCGTCGCCGTTCGCCAGCGTGGAACGAACGCCGCTCGCTCGATATCCGAGTGCTCCGTTCCGGATCTCGGAGAACTCGCCAGCGCAAGGGTCCCTCGATTCCTCCCAGTGACTCTTTCCGGGACGAGGGGATGAGCCTGCCGGTTCGCTCGGAACCGCGGGCCTCGACCCCGTGGCGTTTATGACAACGGGCCCTGTCCTACACTGCATGCCCGAAATACTCGCCGAGAACCTCTCGGGAAAGGCGATCATGGGGGCCGACGGTGCCGAACTCGGTATGCTATATAACATCACGATGGACACCGATACCGGCACTCTTCACAATCTCGTCGTCGAGCCGAGCGCCGCCGCGGAGAACGACACCGACTTCGAGGGTGACGGCGACGGTCACCTGCTGGTCCCGATCGATCGGGTGCAGGCAGTGAAAGACCACATCATCATCCGCCGCGAGTAGGAAGCGAGGAAGACAGGATGCGCGTTCTCGATTCCTCGGCGTTTATCACCGAGTACCACACGACCGACGAGACGGCGACGACCCCGAGCGTCCGCGAGGAACTGGAAGGCGAAAGCGCCTATCGCTACGACGCGATGGAAGGCGCGGGGATGTACGTACACCTCCCGGAGGAGGGCACCGTAGAGCGGGTCCGCCGGGCCGCCGAGAACTCCGGCGACGGCGGCGTGCTCTCCGAGACGGACATCGAACTCCTCGCGACGGCCTTCGAACTCGATGGCACCCTGGTGACCGACGACTACGCGATGCAGAACGTCGCGAGCCGTCTCGACGTCGGCGTCGAGGTCATCGCCCGTGAGGGCATCACCGAACAGCGCGAGTGGTCCTTTCAGTGCCAGGGTTGTGGCCGGGAGTTCGAGGAGAAAAGGGAGCGCTGTCCGATCTGTGGGAGCGACCTCTCCCGGAAGAACCCCTCTACCTGATCGAGCGGGCAGCGACCGCCGATACCTCCGATCGCCCTCACCGATCGGGCTCGACGGCTAGTTGGTTTTTTTCCCCGACGGCCTCGCTTTCGGGGAACTCGCCCTCAGCGCCCAGTAGCCCTCGTGTGGCGCGTTTACCCCACTCGACGGCCGGCTGCTCGAAGGTCTCGACGCCCATGAGCTCGCCGACGAGCACACAGGCCAGTTCCATATCGTAGAGCAACGCGCCGACGGAGCGGGCGTCGAGGCGATCGATCTCGATCCGCAGCGAGGGACGACCCGCCGCCGCGAGGCTGGCTTCGGTTGCCTCGAACTCGGCGTCGATCAGGGCCTTCAATCCTGTGGCCCCGAGGTACGAGAGCGCCTCGAAGTCGGTGTCGGGTATCGTGAGTTCGGGCCGTTCGCGCGGGCGGACGAACGTTACCATCGTGTTTCGGGGGCCGGCCCGGTACAACTGGAGTTGGGAGTGTTGGTCGGTCGCGCCCAGCGCCCTGGCCGGTAGCTGTCCGAGCCCCTCTTTCCCCAAACTCTCGGCCCAAAGCTGGGCGAACCACTCCGCGAACCGTTCGAGGCCCTCGGCGTAGGGCAGCACGGCGTTGATCGCTGCGCCGCGCTCGGAGAGCGCGTACGTCGCCGCGCCGTAGGCGTAGGCGGGCGTCTCGAACAGCGAGCCCTCGATGTCACCCACACCAGTTCCCTCTCGAGCGCCCGCGAGTACGTCCTCGACGTCGCCGCCTCTGATCGCGGCGGGTACCAGTCCGACCGAGGAGAGAGCCGAGAAGCGGCCGGGCACTCCCTCGGGCACCGAAAGCACCGGCAGGTCGTGGCGATCGGCGAGCGTCCGTAGCGGGCCCCTCTCACCGGTGGTAACGATCGTCCGCTCGGTCCAGTCGACCCCCGCCCCCTCGAAGGCCTCGCGGACGATCAGGAAGTTCGCGAGGGTTTCGGCGGTCGTTCCCGATCGCGAGACGACGTGGACGGCTGTCCCGGCGAGATCGAGGCCGGCGAGCGTCTCCCGGACCCAGGCGGGATCGACGTTGTCAAGCACGTGCGTGCCGGCGAGACCGAGCGCTTCGGAGATCGTCGCCGCCCCGAGCGCGCTGCCGCCGATGCCAATAGTGAGTACTGATTCACAGTCCTTTAGGGGTGCTACCGCCCGCTCGATCGCGCCCGCGTCGGCCCCCTGAGGGAGGTTCAACGCCGCGTAGCCGAACTCCTCGTTTTTCCTTCCTCGTTCGATCCGTTCGTGAGCCCGACCGACGCGTTCGTCCAGGCGCTCGAGGCTCTCCCGTGAGACGCCCGGGGAGGCGACCGACGCGAGCCCGTTGCCGAGATCGACGTACATACCCTTACCTGATCGGCCGCCCTCCTAAACCCCGCCGTCCGCCGGCCGCTCCAGATCGGTTGGTCGGCCTTCGCCGTGCCCACCCGCGGTCGTCGATCACGGAACTTAATCGGCTGCCCGCCGGAAATCGAGTATGTCGGGCACGGCGACCGACGGGGAGACAGAATCCTCGGAGACCGAACGCTCCGGGCCGAAGGAAGAATCGACGTACTCCGGGCTGGTGAGCGCCTTTCCCTACGCCGTCCGAGAGAGCGACTCCCGGCTGTTCCGTTCGTATGCCCTTCTGGGCGGCCTGCTTGCCCTCGGCCTCGTGCTGTTGTTCGTCCTCGCACTGATCGTCGTGATCGCCGCGACGACGGACGGTGCCGGCGGCACCTTTAGCCTCTCGCGGGCGTTTTTCGTCCTCGTCGGTCTATCCGTCGTCGCGCCGGTGCTCGCGCCCGTTCTCTTCGTCGCGCGCCATCACCGCCGCAAGGGGGCCGATGGCCGGTACGATGCTGTTCTCGCGTGCACTGGCTACCTCTTCGTGGCGTCGCTGTACGTCGGTGTGATAATCCCCGTTCCAGCCGAACAACAGGCCACTCCGACGGGCGCGCTCGCGCCGGTCGTCGAGTTCCTCTACGGGCTCCCGGCGCTCGCCGGCGTCCACCGGTTCGCACGCTGAGAGTTACGTACATCGCTCCCGACGAGCCCACAGAATGCATCACCTCTATCGACGGCCCCGACTAACAGGCCGACGTAATGCAGCGTCTCTGATTTCGTCCGATCGCTGCTGTGTGATACCAGTGACTCCGCCGCGAGCGAACCGCCGCAGGCGGTGAGCGAGCGGGTTTTCGGCGCGGGTTTTCGCTGGCCCCGCAGTGAACGAACGAAGTGAGTGAGCGAACGAGGACGCCAGCAAAGAGGTGCGCGTTAGTGATCGTCCTCTCGCCAGCGGTGCTCACACTCCGTACAGACGAAAAACCGCGTCTCGCTCTCGTCGGCCGCCCGGATCTGTTGCATGTACCAGTAGGCCCGATCGTTGCTACACTCCGGGCACTGGACTTCGGTGGTCGGGAGGCCGCTTTCGGAGTCGCTCACGTCGATCACCTCGCTCGCCTCCTGGCCCTGGGTGAGGACGAACTCTCCCTCGGCGGCCTTTACCTCGGTATGACCACACTGACTGCATTCCCAGACGCCGCCCTCCGCGCGCATCATCGACCCGCACTCCTCGCAAAATTCCATGGTCGGGGTACGCGAGGGAGGTTTTTAAGCGCCGGGTTCAATTGCGATCGTCACTATCGCATCAGCCGCCGACTCCTCTCGAACAAGCGATCGGAGGACGCTCGATCTCGGGGCGACGATAGCCGGCCCTCCGGTGTCGAATCGAGCGACGTGCTACTAAACAACCGGTAAGCAAGTAGTTCTCCCGCGAGCGAGTCGGAGGCGAGCGAGCGGCTTTTTAGCGTAGATTTTTGCTGGCCCCGCAGTGAGTGAGCCGGAGGCGAACGAGCGAGGACGCCAGCAAAAAGGTACGTCAGAAGGAAACGTCGGTCTCCATACCGTCGGTGGCGTCCTCGAGGCCGGTCTCGCGGACGTCCTCGGTCATCCGCGTCCCGAGATCGGCGTCGGTGAGGATCTCCTCGAACTCGTCGCGAAAGCGCCCGTTGACCTGCCGGCTCTCGCGCTGGGTCTCTAAGACCCGTCGGTAGCGTTGAACCGCCGGTTCATCGGCGTCGAGTACCGCCGCCATCTCCGAGACGGTATACTCCGCGTCGAGCAGTTCCCGTAGCTCCTCGAACGCGAAGGGCGGATCGACGTCCGCCTCCCGCAGTAGGTGCAGGTCGGTCCGCGCGAGAAAGACCGCTTCCTCGTCGATATCGAGAGCCTCGGCGATCGTCGCGTCGTCCTCGCCCTCGTAGAAGCGCCGGACGACGGCGTAGAGTGCTTCCTCGTCGAGATCGGAATCGAACCCGTAGCGTTCCTGCATGCGTTCGAGTACGTCTTCGAGGCGCGCGGCGATCGCCTCGTCGTCCTCCTCGATCAGCGACCCACGCGCTTCGGCCTGTGATTCGGTTACCGTCTCGTCCCCAGCGACATCGACGAAGATGTCCCGGAGCTTTTCGGTTTTCTCGTCCATGTGCTCAATGGGGGGAAAGCCAGCGGCTGCTAGGATATAAATCTACCGCCAAATGTAACACTCGAGTTCCCCGATCGTCTACCAGCAAATTGAAACCGGTTGACGACGCGGGTCGGGTATGTCGATACACCTTCGGCGATCGGGACGGCGATGCGATGGTGGCTCAGGCGGGGCCCAACGGGGGGGAGAACCACGATGAGCACCGGGACGAGCGGGGTCGATCTCGTCGGCGACGAGGTAGCGCGGAACCTCGCGCGGGCGGCGTTGTTCGCCGCACTGACCGGCGCGTTCGCGTACGTCTCCTTTCCGAACCCGGTCTCGCCCGCGCCGATCACGCTGCAGGTCCTCGGGGTTTTCCTCGCGGGCATCATGCTCGGGCCGGCCTGGGGCGGGGTGGCGATGGTGTTGTACCTGCTTGCGGGCGCGGTCGGGGTGCCGATCTTCGCGGGAGGTAGTGCCGGGATCGGTATCCTGTTCGGCTCGACCGCCGGCTATCTCTGGTCGTATCCGATCACTGCCGTGCTGATCGGCGTTCTGGTGCACAGCGGCCTCGAAGTCCGGGATCTTCGGGCGGCGAGTACAACGCGGCTAGTCGGCGCGATGGTCGCGGGCGTAGTGGTGATCTACGGGCTGGGCGTGCTCGGAATAATGGCCGTCAACGACGTCGGGTTCGTCGCCGCCTTCCTGGCCGGTGCAGCCGCCTTCATCCCCGCTGAAGCGCTCAAGATCGCCGCTGCCCTCGGGATCGTCCGCAATGAACGCCTCACTGCGACATGATCGAGGTTCGCGACCTGACGTATCGCTACGGGGACGAGGGGTCGCCACGAACCGGGCGAACCGACCGGACGGGCCGGGGGAGCACTGACGAACGTGCCAACAACGCCAACGGACTCGGTCGGGCGAGCGCGGTGCTTTGTGGGATCGACCTCTCGATTCCGGACGGGGAGTTCCTCGTCCTCGCTGGCCCGAACGGCTCGGGCAAGACCACTCTCGTACGCCACTTCAACGGCTTGCTCGAACCGGACGACGGCGAAGTACTGGTAAACGGCAAGCGGGTGAGCGAGGACCCCCTCGCCGCTCGGAGCACCGTCGGCATGACCTTCCAACACCCACGGGACAGCTTCGTCGCGAGCGTAGTCGAGACGGACGTGGCCTTCGGCCCAGAGAACCTCGGGCTCGCGAGGGAAGAGATCGATCGCCGGGTCGAGCGGGCGCTCTCAGCGGTCGGGATGGACGATCGGAGCGGCGAGCGCCTCGACCGCTTATCCGGCGGCGAGCAGACCCGGGTCGCGATCGCCGGCGCGCTCGCGATGGAACCCGCCGTTCTCGTCCTCGACGAGCCCTTCGCCGGTCTCGACTGGCCGGCCCGCGAGCGCCTGCTCGATCGCCTCGCTTCCCTCCACGAGGCGGGAACGGGCGTGATCGTCGTGACCCACGACTTGACCGATCTACTCTCCCTCGCCGAACGCGTCGTCGTCCTCGCGGACGGTCGTATCGCAACCGACGGACCGCCCGAGACGATCCGGGAGCGACTATCGGACCTCGGCGTGCGCGAGCCCCCCTCGATCGAGTCGTGAGAGCGACCGTCCGAGCCGTGCGGTCGGGACCGGTGGCGCTCATCGAACGCGCCGGTCGGCCATCGAGTCCGCGGGACTCCGGATGTCATGATAGCTCCGACCCTGACTCGATCCCAGCGTGACGCTCACGTACAAACCGGCGGGGACGATCGCCCACCGGCTCGATCCTCGGAGCAAGCTCGGCGTCCAGATCGCTTTCGCGATCGCCGCCTTCGCCCACACCACACTCGGGGGTCTCGCCGTCCTCACGGCACTCGGCGGTGTGTTGCTCGCAGTCGCTCGGCTCCCGGTCGGCCGGACGCTGTGGGAACTCCGATTCGTGGTCGTGCTCGTTACCCTCCCGGTGCTCATCGAGGGACTGACCTGGGACACACCGCCCTTCTCGGTCGCCGAAGCCCGTGGGCCGGCTCTCGCGAGCTATCGCGTGCTGTTGATCGTCCTCGTGAGCGCGACCTACGTCCGGAGTACGCCGATCCGCGATTCCGAAGCGGCGATCCGGTGGGCGATCCCGGGGAAGGCCGGACGACTGCTCGCTACGGGCGTCGCACTCGTCTTTCGCTTTCTACCCGTGCTCCGGGCCGATCTCGCGGCCACCAGGCGGGCAATGGCGGCACGGCTGGGTTCGGAGCGACCCCTCACTGAGCGTATGGAACTGATCGCGGTCGGCGGGCTGCAGCGAGCCTTCGGACGGGCCGACCGACTGGCGCTCGCGATGAACGCACGCTGTTTCGCCTGGAACCCGACACTGCCGGACCTGCGGTTCTCGCGGGTCGATCTCCCCGCGTTCTGTCTCACAGGGGCCCTTCTGCTCTGGGCCGCTCTGTAGTGAACGAATCGATCGAATCGAGGCCGAACACGGAAGCACGAGGGCCGATAGTGACCGGCGAAACCGCTTGCGGGCACGCCGATGAGGCAGGCCGTGATAAGTCTTAAGCGGGCGCTGGCCCGTGATGAACTATGTCCCTCGCGCTCTCGCTCGGACCACTACTCCAGGCCGGCGACCCGATTACGCGCCCGACCTTCTGGCGGATCGGCGGGGTCGGTGAGGTTCTGTTCTACTACCTCGCTGCGGTCGCGATTCTCGTCTTTCTCTATGGGGTCTACGATCGCTTCGCCCGCTACGCCCAGGGCACCGAGGACCCCTTCGAGCGCCTCGATGACCTCCCTGGCCGGATCCTTCGAGCGGCTAGAACTGTTACGACAAACGAGAAACAGTTCGATCGGGATCTCTACGGGGGGATCATGCACGCTTTCGTCCTCTGGGGCTTTCTGACCCTCCTGATCGGCACCACGATCCTCGGCATCGACATGGACCTCTACAGGAATCTCACAGCCTGGCTGACCGGCGAGCGCCAGTCGTTTTTCATCGGGGATTTCTATCTGTCCTACTCGCTCGTGATGGACGCAATGGGATTTCTCTTCGTCGTCGGCGTCGGGATGGCCCTCTACCGGCGCTACGTCACCCGCAACGAGCGGCTGTGGGGCAAGCACACGAGCACCGAGGACGGCCTGTTCGTCTGGACGCTATTCCTACTGGGCGTCGGGGGCTACCTCACCGAGGGCCTGCGGATCCTGGGTGCCGGCTATCCCGACTTCGAGACCGTGAGTTTCGTCGGCTGGTTCACCGCAAACGCCTTCGGGTGGGTGGGTCTCTCCCAGGCCGGGGCCGCGGCGCTCTATCCGGTCGCGTGGTGGTCACACGCCGTGCTCGCACTCGCCTTCGTCGCCTGGATTCCCTATGCCAAGCCCTTCCACATGATTTCCAGTTTCGCGAACCTCGTTACTCGCGACGAAAGGGCCGGCAATCGCCTGCCTGGCGTGCCCGCCGATCTGGCACCCGAGGAGATCGGCTTCACTGACATCGAGGACCTCTCCTGGAAGCAACTGCTCGATCACGACGCCTGCACGAAGTGTGGACGGTGCTCGTCGGTCTGTCCCGCGAAGGCCTCCGGCCGGCCGCTCGACCCCCGGGACGTCATCCTAGATCTCAAATCCTATCGCGAGTCCGTCGACGCGGGCGGGGAGGAACAACCCATCGTCGCCGACGGCGGGACCTCGGTGATCGACAGCGCAACGATGGAATCGTGTATGTCCTGTATGGCCTGCATGGACGCCTGTCCCGTCGACATCGAACACGTCCCCCAGTTCACCGAGATGAACCGGCGGCTGACCGAGACGGGACAGGCCGACGAGAACGTCCAGGAGGTAATGATGGACGTATTCATGAAGGGCAACTCCTTCGGCGAGCCCCAGCGCACCCGAATGGACTGGGCCGAAGAACTCGACTTCGAGATCCCCGATGCGAGAAACGAAGCGGTCGAGTACCTCTGGTATGTCGGGGACTACCCGAGTTTCGACGAGCGCAACAAACGGATCGCCCGGTCGGTCGCGAAGATCTTCGAGGCCGCTGACGTCTCCTATGGTATCCTCTATGACGAGGAAAAGACTGCCGGCAACGACGTGCGCCGCGTGGGCGAGGAGGGCCTCTTCGAGGAGTTGGCCGAACACCACACCGAGGTACTGGCCGACTGTGAGTTCGAGAAGATCGTCTGTACCGATCCTCACAGTTTCAACACGTTCAAACACGAGTACCCGGCGCTGGAAGGAATCGAGTGGCCCGCGGAGGAGGGCGACATCTATCACTACACGCAGGTCGTCGATAGCCTCGCCTCGGAACTACCGCTCTCGGGCACCGAACTCGATTATACCGTCACCTACCACGATCCCTGTCACCTCGGGCGGATGAACGACGAGTACGAAGCGCCCCGCGAACTCGTTCGCGAGACGGGTTGTGATCTCTTCGAGATGCCCCGCAACCGAACGGACTCGTTCTGTTGTGGCGGCGGCGGTGGCGGCCTCTGGATCGACCAGGAGGAAGACGAGAAGCCGTCGGAAGAACGCCTGCGCGAGGCCTTAGAGGACACCGAGGCCGACGCGGAAGTAGAGAAGTTCGTCGTTGCCTGCCCGATGTGCATGACGATGTACGAGGACGGTCGCAAGACCGGCGACTACGAGGAGGACATCGATATCCTCGGCGTCTCGGAACTGCTCGCCGAGGCGATCGAGGCCGACGATGAAGGGGGTGCAGACGTCACTGCAGGCGTCGGCCCGGACGTGGAGGAGGACGCCACGGGCGAGCAGTCGGCGACAGCGGACGACTGACCCGGTCGGACAGTCCGCTACTCTACCTCGATCGACACCTCACCACGGATATCGCGTGAGGACCACCCGACGGTGATTTCGAACGTTCCCGGCGAGACCGTCCACCCCTCCTCCGTGTCGTAATAGGTGAACGCGTCGCGATCGAGTTCGACTGCGACGTCGCGCCGTTCACCCGCCGCGAGGCGAACCCTCGCGAATCGCTTGAGTTCCCGCTTCGGCCGTGGAACGCTCGGGTGACGCTCGCCGACATAGACCTGTACCACGTCGCTTCCCGCTCGGTCGCCGACGTTGCGAACGGGGACGGTTACCTCGACCGGGAGGTCGGTATCGAAGCCCGCGCTGCTTGCAGTGGGGCTACTGCCGGTATCGCTGCTCGTATGGTCGCTACCGACGCTCTCGATCGCCGGGTCGCCGTACTCGAACTCGGCGTAGGACAGGCCATGACCGAAGGGGAACAGTGGGTCGGTGCCCTCGCGATCGAAGTACCGATAGCCGACGAAAACGCCCTCGTCGTAGCGAGTCTCTCTATCCACGCCGGGAAACGACTCCTCGCTCGCGGTCGGGTACTCCGCGGCGCTGTGGCCGAACGTGACCGGGAGCCGCCCGCCGGGATCGTGATCACCGTACAGCACGTCCGCGAGCGCCGCGCCCTCGGCCTGGCCGGGATACCAGGCTTCGAGGAGGGCGTCGATGTCCTCCACCCAGGACATCTCGCCCGGGCCGCTCGTTCGACGGACGACGACCGTCCGCTCGGCCGCGGCGGCCACCTGCTCGATGAGGGTATCCTGCCCGCCCGGTAGTTCGAGGTTCGAGCGGTCCTCGCCCTCGGTCGTGTCGTCCTCGACCACGACGACCACACAGTCGGCGGTCTCGGCCGCGGCGACCGCATCGTCGAGCGACGCTTCGGAGTCGAGGTCGCGCCCCGAACCGGAGCCGGAATCGACGGTAGGGTCGGCGTCGTCGCTCTCGTCCGCTTTCCCCTCAGGTGCGAACGCATCGAACAGCGAGGATTCGGTGATCGGGGCGAGGCCGCGCTTGAAGATCACCTCGTTCGCTCGCTCGCGGAGGCCATCGAGGGGACTGACCTGAGCGAAGGGCGTGACTTCCGAACTCCCGCCGCCGCCGAGCTTGGCACGATCGGCGTTCGGCCCACAGAGCGCGACCGTCGCGTCCTCGTCGAGCGGGAGCACGCCGTCGTTTTTTCAGCAGGACGGTCCCTTCACAAGCCGCCCGGCGAGCGAGTTCGCGGTGCTCCGACGTATCGAGTTCGCCGTCCGATCGCTCCTCTCGTTTCTTTCCCGTCTCGTCTCCATCGAGCAGGCCGAACCAAGCCATCGTTCGCAGGATTCGACTGGCCCTCTCGTCGATCTCTTCCTCGCTTATCTCGCCGTCCGCGAGGGCCTTCCGCAGCGGGTCGCCGAACAGCCCGCCCTCGTGCATATCCGGCAGCGTTGCGGGGAAGGGAATCGCCGCGGGATCGATCGCGTCGGGCAGGGCCTCGGCGGCCGGCAGCTCCTCGAAGGGGACGCCCGGCATCTCCAGATCGAGGCCCGCACGTGTGGCACCAATGGCGCTCTCGGTGCCCCACCAGTCCGAGAGGACGAAGCCTGAAAAATCCCACTCGCCTTTCAGAACCTCCGTGAGAAGCCGGCGGTGATCGCTCATGTGCGTACCGATAACGCGGTTATAGGCAGTCATCACCGCGGCGACGTCGCCTTTCTCGATCGCTGCGTGGAAGGCCGGTAGGTAGATCTCGCGCAGCGCGCGCTCGCCGACCACGGCGCTCACGTCGTAGCGGCCGGTCTCCTGGTTGTTCGCGACGTAGTGCTTTACCGTCGCCATCACGCCCTCCGATTGAACGCCCTCGACGTACTCGACGGCCAGGCGCGACGTTAGAAACGGGTCCTCGCCGTAGTACTCGAAGTTCCGCCCGCCCTGTGGGACGCGAGCGATATTGACGCCGGGGGCGAGCAGGACGTCCTGCCCATAGGCGCGGGCCTCGCGGGCGATCGCCGCGCCGACCGCGCGGGCGAGGGGTGGGTCCCAGGACGCCGCGAGCGAGATCGAGGCCGGAAACGCGGTCGCCGACCCGTCTTCCGGCCGGACCCCCAGCGGACCGTCGACGAGCCGCAGTGCCGGAATCCCGAGCCTGTCGACCGGCGGGACGTAGCCGGTCGCAACTCCCTCAGGGTCGGGCGCGCCCCGGAGCAGGCGCAGTTTCTCCTCGGTCCTCAACTCACTCAGCAGGGACTCGACGCGCTCACTGCTCACTGGCCTCACCTCGCAGCCGGTGCATCGGTCGGCGTTCTCGGTGCTGGCACATAGAGGGTCGGGTGCCGAAAGGCGATAGTACGATCCGATCGACGTTGAGGGAGAGCATCGAGCGAAAGGATAGTATTCGGGGGGGTCTAGCTCACTACATCGAACCATGACGCTCGCGGACTTCATCGAGAAATCGAAGGGTCGCCTCGCGACCCAGGGTACCGACGCGCTCGGACCCATAGCGAAGGACTTCGCTTCGAGCGCGCTCGTCCGCGTCTTCAAGCGCCTCGATCCCGATCTGGGCTATCGGATCTACGACCGGGACTGGGACGTATTGCTCGTCCTCGACGCCGCACGCGCGGACATGTACTTCGAGATCGCCGGCCGCGGCCGCGCCGAACTCTCGTGTGCGAGTGCCTCGACCGAATGGATTCAGAAGAACTTCTCCGAGGAATATCGCGCCGAGACCGAACGGACGGCCTACGTCACCGCGAACCCCCACTCGAACCAGCTTCGGCCTACTGACTTCGGCCTGCTCGACGAGGTCTGGCGAACCGACTGGGACGAGAACCGAGGGACGATCCCGCCCGAACCGGTGACCGACCACGGAATCAGTGCCATGCGCTCCGGGGAGTACGACCGGGTGATACTCCACTACATGCAACCACACTTCCCCTTCATCGGGGCTACACAGCAGTTCGGGCGCATGCAGCGGGAGAACTTCGGCTACGGCGTCAACACCGAGAACGTCTGGCCCCGCGTCCAGACCGGCGCGCTCGACCGCGAGGCCGTGATCGACGCCTACCGCGAGAACCACCGCTACATCTATGAGCACATTCAACGGGTTCTCGAAAACACCGACGGCATCGTCGCGATCACCGCCGACCACGCGAACGCCCTCGGCGAGTGGGGGCTGTGGGGCCACCGGCAGTACCTCCCCTCGCCGGCGATCAGGACGGTGCCCTGGGACGTCCGTGCCTGCAGCGACGAACGGACCTACGACCCCGGCGAGATCGAGTTCTCGACGCGACCTGCCGAGGAGCAGGGCACTGAGGGCACCGACGATAGCGACGTCGACGCGACGGTCGCCGATCGGCTGCGCCAGCTCGGCTATCAGGAGTGATCGTGTGACCGTGACCGACCCGGGGGCGACCGACGAGCGAGTCAGAAGCGACGTATGAGCGAACCCACTGAACCCACCGAATCGACCGGCTCGGGCTCCGGCTCCGAGGTCCGCTATAGCTTCCTGACGACCAATTACAACAAAGCCGACGTACTCGAACGGAGCCTTCGGAGTATGCTCGCCGCGCTGCCTGAGAGCGGTGAACTGATCGTCGTCGATGGGGACAGCACGGACGGTAGCGTCGAGGGCCTCCGTGCGCTCGGAGCGCGCGACGACCGGCTCCGAGTCGTCGTCTCGCCCTCGAATCTCGGTGAGGGACGTCAAGTGGCCTTCGAGCGTGCCTGCGGTGGGATCTGCGTTCAGCACTTGGACACCGACCGGGAGTACGCCCCCGCGCTCCGGGATCTCCTGGAGGCCTTCGAGGAGTTAGAGAACGAATACCCGGACCTCGTGCTCTGCACGCTCGATTCCCTCTATGTCTCGCGCCCGGGACCGATCCGCGAGGCGGGTGGTTGGCCGCCGCTCGGACGCGTTGAGGAGCGAGTGTTCGTCGAACGGCTCTGCCGATCGGGCGCTGCCCTCCGAATCCTGCCGGTCTCGCTGAGCCGCGAACTCCCGACGGCGGATACGGTATCCGTCCAGGCGCGCGCCCGGAAGTGGCGGCTGACCGCTCGTGACCTGCTTCGCGTCGGCTTTCCCCTGCGAGCGCTCCTCCGATACAACCACCGTCGGTTCCCGCTCTCGAAAGCGCTTCTCGCCGACCTGTTCTCCGTGCTCGGGGCCTACGACGCTCGGGAACAGGAGCCGATCGCGATCGAACCCGGCGCTCCCAGAGGACCGGAAGTAGTCGAATCCTGGCAGGAAGTCCTCCGGCATCGCGCTTCGTTCTTTCCGGACGGCGAGGACGCAATCCTCTCGCCGACCGATATCTCGGTGGAGCTTCCCGAAGAGGCGTGGATCGATCTCGACGTTGAGTCCGCGAACACGCCGAAGGACGGCAGGTGAACGCGTCGTTCAGTCGGGCCGGAGAGCAGGCGAGCTACCACCGCTGTCGATGTCGAATCCCTCAGCCGATCGGTTTCGAGCGTGCAACACGAATTTGAGTGATCGTTCCGTAGCGCCACCATGGATCTCACACATCGCCCGCGTCGCCGCCGAACCGACGGGCTTCGCCCCTTAGTGCGAGAGACGAGCGTCGAGGCGAGCGATCTCGTCGCTCCCGTCTTCGTCGACGCGACCATCGACGAACGGATGCCCATCGAGTCGATGCCCGGCCAGGAGCGCGTCCCGATCTCCGAGACCATTGCCCGCGTCGAGGAGATCCGGGCGACGGGCGTCGAGGCCATCATCCTCTTCGGCATCCCCGGATCCAAAGACCCTCGGGGAACTCGGGCGTGGGCCGACGATGGCGTCGTACAGGAGGCTACCCGCCGGATCGAACACGAGACCGATATGTACGTGATCACCGACGTCTGTCTCTGTGAGTACACCGATCACGGCCACTGTGGCGTGCTCGAAGAGGGAGCCTGCGAGCGAGCCGAAGGGAACGAAGAAGGGGAGACGGCAGCCGACGGCGACGCGATGGCTCCCGAGACCGGCGAGCCGGCACTCACCATCGACAACGACGAGACCCTCGCCCTCCTCGCGAAGACCGCCCGCTCACACGCAGAAGCCGGGGCGGACATGGTCGCCCCGAGCGCGATGGTAGACGGGCAGGTCGGAGCCATCAGGGACGAACTCGATAGGGTAGGACTGGAACACACCGCGATCATGAGCTACGCCGCGAAATACCGGTCGGCCTTCTATGGACCGTTCAGAGACGCCGCGGACGGCGCGCCGGCCTTCGGCGATCGACGCCACTACCAGATGGACCCCGCGAACAGCCGGGAAGCCCTCGGAGAGGTCGCCTTGGACGTCGAGCAGGGCGCGGACGTCCTCATGGTCAAACCCGCACTGCCCTACCTCGACGTCGTGCGGGACGTGCGCGAGAACTTCGACCTCCCGGTCGCGGCGTACAACGTCTCCGGGGAGTACGCCATGCTACACGCTGCCGCCGAGAAGGGCTGGCTCTCGCTCGAAGACGTCGCCCACGAGTCCTTGCTCTCGATCGAGCGCGCCGATGCGGACCTCATCGTCACCTACTTCGCCGAAAGCGTCGCCGACCGACTCTGAATGCCGGCGCGACGGCCCCGATCGCCGGACACCCCCTTGTTCCCTTCCGTCGCTTCTCTACTCCACAGTCCAACCGTCGCTCGACATCGCGCGCGAGCGCTACGCCGGCCGTCGAGCGCACCGCGACCCGTATCACCTGCACGTAGCGGTGGACGATCGGTCGGATCGAGGTGGGAATCCAACCACCGTTCCCGACGAAGAACGACCTTATATCCGTAATATCATACCTCAAATCGAACGCTCGTCTACTGTTGGCGAGGCATATTGGACAGCGACACCTCCAACATTTATATAGTAGTCTATCGTGGCATCGATCCGTGAACAGTAGTACAAGCGTGGCACGAATCGATATCGTAGTGGACGCACAGACAATAGTAAACCGTAACGTACGGCGGGGCGTGATCGAATGAGTCCCGATCTGCTGCTACAGGTCGATGCCGGGACGTTAGCGGAGGGAGTGAACAACGTCTGGGTGCTGACGGTGACCTTCCTGATCTTCTTCATGCACGCCGGCTTCGCCATGCTGGAGGCGGGCCAGGTACGCTCGAAGAACGTCGCCAACCAGCTCACCAAGAACATGCTGACCTGGAGCGTCGGCGTGGTCTTTTTCTTCCTGGTCGGCGCGGCGGTCTCGACGATCGTCGGCGGGCTCACCGGCGGGGGAGGCGTTTCGATCGGTGGGGCCTTCGCGGACGTCATCGCGCCCGCGGCGGCGACATCGTGGGTCGGCTGGCTGTTCGGCGCGGTCTTCGCGATGACCGCGGCGACGATCGTCTCGGGAGCCGTCGCGGGCCGGTGTAAGCTCCGAGCGTACGTCGGCTATACGATGTTGCTCGCGGCGATCATCTACCCCGTCGTCACCGGCTTCACGTGGGCCGGGGGTTTCCTCTCGACCCTCTTCGGGGTCGGCTTCCACGACTTCGCGGGTGGGATGATCGTCCACGGTATGGGCGGCATCGCCGGTCTCACCGCGGCGTGGGTGATCGGTCCCCGGATGGATCGGTTCAGCAACGACGGCACGCCGAACGTCATCCCCGGACATTCGATGACCTTCGCGGTCCTGGGCACGCTGATCCTGTGTTTCGGCTGGTATGGGTTCAACGTCGGCACCGCCGCTTCGGTGTTCGTCGCCGAGAGCGGCGGGCTTCAGTTGGGGGCGTTCGCCGACACGGTCGGTCGGGTCGCGCTCACGACGACGCTCGCAATGGGCGCGGGCGCGATCGGCGCTGCCGGCGTCTCGCTGCTCCGCACCGAAAAGGTCGATACCCTGTACGTCGCGAACGGGATGCTCGCCGGGCTCGTGGGTATTACTTCGATCACCGACGCGACGGCGTGGTGGGGCGCACTCGTCGTCGGCCTGCTCGCCGGCGGCCAGCTCCCGCTCGTCTTCGAGTTCGTCGAAAAGCGTCTCAATATCGACGACGTCTGTGCGGTCTATCCCGTCCACGGCTCGGCCGGGGCGATGGGCGCAGTGTTGTTCCCCTTCGTCGCGGTCGGCGAGGCCTTCCTCAACCCGACAGTACTGCTCGCCCAGGTCATCGGCGTGTCGGTCATCGGCGCGTGGACGATCCTGGCCACCGTGGCGGTCTTCGGCGCGTTCAAAGCCGTAGGCCAGGCCCGCGTCTCCCGCGAGCACGAACGCGACGGGCTTGACGTCTCCGAACACGGCGTCGAGACCTACCCCGAGTTCGGGTTCGGCGAGGGGAGCCACGGTCCGGTCGCCGACGGCGGACAGGTCCATGACATCGACGACGTGCGAACTGACGGAGGCCGGCCGAACGAGGGCGGTCTGAAGATGGTGACGGCGGTCATCCGGCCCGACAAGCTCTCCGAGGTCAAACAGGGACTCTCGGAGGTCGGCGCGCCCTCGCTAACGGTCACGAACGTCAGCGGCCGGGGCAGCCAGCCGGTGAAGAAGGGCCAGTGGCGCGGCGAGGAGTACGCCGTCGACCTGCACCAGAAAGTGAAAGTCGAGACCGTCGTCGCGGACGTCCCGGCCGACGAGGTCGTGAGCGCGATCGCCAACAGCGCGAGCACCGGCGAGCCGGGCGACGGCAAGGTCTTCGTCTCGCCGATCGAAAACGCCTATCAGATCCGGACCGGAAGGGAAGGAACCGAGGCCGTCTGAGAGGGCTTACCTCGGCTCGAAAGCCTTCTCATCGCGCGCTGGAGGGGCCGGAAGCACCCGAAGAGGCGTTCAGCCGCGTCGTGTCGCTCGCGGCCGTCCGCACTCGAACGGACCCGAAGCGAACCTTTCTATATGCAGCCCAGGCGCTTTGCTTCCTACCCGCGAAATCGATTCCATGACTGATTGGCTACCGAGCGAACGAGGACGTCTCGGGTGGTGGGCCTTCGTTTTCGCACTCGGCGTGGCGGCGGCTTATATCGCGTATTCGCTGGTCGGGATGGTAGTTATCGGCGTGTTCGGCTACTACGCGACGCGCCCGATTTACCGCCGCCTCGACGACGCGATCGACTCCGACGGCGTCGCGGCGGGCCTGACCATCTCGCTAATCGTCCTGCCTGTCGTGTTGTTCGTACTCTACACCGGCTTTCAGATCTTCCAACACGTCCATTCCCTTCTTGGCGGCCCAGCCGCCGGTCGTTGTGGGCGTTTCTCGATCTCGGGGGACTTCTGAACCAGCACCAACGGACCCTCGGGACTATCCTGCAGAACCCCTCGCAGGTCCTCCGGAACCCCCAACAGGTCTTCGGGACGGTGATGCAACTGGGCGGACGAGTGCTCTCCGCGGTCGTCGGCACGCTGGTTCTGGTTTCGATCGGCGTGGTGCTTTCCTATTTCCTGCTCGAACGCCAGGAGGGACTCTCGGCGGGGCTCGTAGAGCTGCTCGGCGGCGAGGACACGGTCGGCCACGCGTACCTCTCGGCGGTCGACAAGGACTTGGAATCGGTCTTTTTCGGCAACCTAGTGTTCGTCACGGTCATGTCCGTTCTCGCCATCGCTACCTACTGGGGAACGAACGCCCTCGCCCCCCCAGGAACTACAGGTCCCGCTGATCTTCGTGTTGGGCGTGCTTACCGGTGCCGCCAGTCTGATTCCCCTCGTCGTCGGGAAGATCGTCTACGTTCCACTGGCCGCCTATCTCGCCTGGCAGGCCCGCGGGAGCGGCGGGGCTTCCCTCGTCTTCGTCGGCGGCGTGCTCCTCGTGTACTTCCTCGTGCTCGATATCCTCCCTCAGACGTTCATCCAGCCCTACATTACCGGCCAGCAACTCGATATGGTGATGATGATGTTCGGCTACATCCTCGGGCCGATCCTCTTCGGCTGGTACGGCTTCTTTCTCCTGCCGATACTCTTCATCGTGATGCTCGAAGCGATCCGTATCGTCCTGCCCGAACTCATCCACGGCGAGACACTTTCCCCCGACGTATCGATGGGCGACAGCATCGGGGCCGATCCCCCAGAGGCCCGCGGAGCTGCCGCGGAGGGCGAAGAAACGTCGGTCCAGAGCGACTGAGATCGGGAGATATCGGCACGTCGGCGCGAAAGGCAGGACTTTCAGGTTCGGGATCGAAGCAGGCGCATGGACCACGATCGGTCGCGCGACCTCTACGATCGGGCGCTCTCGGTGCTTCCCGGCGGGGGGAACTCGACGGTGCGTGCGGCCACCGAACCGTACCCTCAGTTCGCCGCCCGCGGCGAGAGTGGGCATATAATCGACGCCGACGGCAACCGGTATATCGACTGGGTGATGGGTCTGGGTCCCCTATTGTACGGCCACGACCTCCCCCAGCCCGTCGAGTCGGCGATCCAATCGCGGGTCAGCGAAGGGCCGATGTACGGCCTACCGACCGAGATCGAGGTCGAACACGCCGAGTTCGTCCGCCGGCACGTCCCGTCGGTCGAGATGCTCCGGTTCGTGAACTCGGGCACCGAGGCAACGGTCTCGGCGGTGCGACTCGCCCGGGGCTACACCGGACGGGAGAAGGTCGTGATCATGCAAGGGGGGTATCACGGCGCTCAGGAGTCGACCCTCGTCAAGGGCGACCGTCGAGCCCCGCGACCGAGTTCGATGGGTATCCCCGATGAGTTCGCGAAACACACGATCCGAATCCCCTTCAATGACACCGAAACCGCCACGCAGGTCTTCGCGGAACACGGCGGGGAGATCGCTTGCGTACTCGTCGAGCCGATCCTCGCGAACAAGGGGATCATCGCGCCGATCGAGGGCTATCACGAGACGCTGCGGGACCTCTGTACCGACCACGGCTCCCTGTTGGTGTTCGACGAGGTGATCACGGGCTTTCGGGTCGGCGGGCTCGCCTGTGC
>PXRA01000114.1 GCA_003021725.1 Halobacteriales archaeon QH_8_64_26 | reverse complement strand
CCCGTTGCGCCTCCGCCGAGCGCGAGCCCGCCGGCCAGTGCGCTCGCTTTCATGAACGACCGCCGATCGAGGTCCAACGAAACCGGTTCCGAGCTCATCGGTTAGGTCCCCACCGGTAATCTGCCTCTGACAAAGTTTCTGACATGGGTTCTCACGCGTCGCCCGTCCTTTCTATTCGCCGATCATGAATGTTCGGGTCGGTTACCGGGATCCCGGGCGTGTAACCGCCTAGGTTTTAGGATCGCCGAAACGTTACCGCCAGTGGATGAGGGCGGAAGGGTTTTACTCGTCCTTACCCGACGCCCGACGATGAACGTCGGGGCGTTCGTTTGTTCGTGTGATGATACGTGTGCGATCGATCTCGAAGGGGTGCGCGAGGGGGTCGAGGACGTCGATCTCGTGGCGAGTTCGCGCCTGCTCTGTGAGGATGGACTCCCGGCGATGGAACAGCTCATCGACGACCACGAACTCGACCAGTTGATCGTCACGACACCCGAGCCGCGCTGTCAGAGGAAGTTCCGGGACCTGGCGGACCGGAAAGGACTACACCCCGAGGCGACGAGCTTCGTCGACCAGCGCGAGGGTGCCGGGTGGGTCCACGAGGAACGCGCGGCTACCGAGAAGACCGCTCGCCTGATCGACGCGACCAACGCCGGTCTCCGACACGAGGCGATATCCCGCGAGGTCTCCCGGGACGCCGGCGAGACGGTCGCCGTGATCGGCGACGCCGAAACCGCCGCCGCACTCGCCGGGACCGCCGACGTGAAACTCGTCGCCGACGGAAACGAGTTCGCCGACAGCGGCGTCGACCTGAGCGACGTTACGGTAGAGCGTGGTCGCGTCGTAGACACCGACGGGAAGTACGGGGACTTCGAGATCGCCCTCGAAGCTCGCGTCAGCGAGGACTGTATCTCGTGTATGAAATGCGTCCGGGAGGGTCCCGACGAACTGGTGAGGAGCTATCCCGTCGACATCGCGCCCGAGGCGGAGGGCGGCGAGTGGGCGGAGGTGTGTCCGACCGACGCGATCGTTCTCGATGGGACGACACGAACCATCGAAGCCGACCAGATCGTCTCTCCCGGCGCGCGGAGACCGGCTCGTGGCGGTCAGCTCGGGTTCTATACTCACGTCGATTCGGGGACGATCGCCGCCGTCGAGAGCCTCCTAGGGGGCGTAACGAAACCCGAATTCCTCGATTTCGATATGGAAGTGTGTGCCGCAGGCGAGTCGAGCCAGGAGGGTTGTACGGCCTGTGCCGAGGCCTGTCCACACGAAGCCGTCGACCGACCACGGATCGACGAGGTCGCTTTCGACGAGATCTCCTGTCGGAACTGCGGGGCTTGCACGAGTTCCTGTCCGACGGGAGCAGTACAGCTCCGCGAGCCCTCGAACGAGCGGCTCGCCCGCGAAGTCGAGGCGATGCTCGAAGCGCCCGATACCGGCGGGTTCTTCCAGCGCCGGTCGCCGGCGATCGATCCGCAGGTGATCGCGTTCGTCTGCTCGGAACACGCGGCCGAACGGCTCCGGGAGTACGGCCGGGCAGCAGCGGGCGGTTCGGGGTATCGGTACCCGCCGGTGTTGCCCGTTCGGGTGAACTGTACTGACACCGTCGGCGAGGCCCACGCGATACACGCACTGGCTGCCGGTGCCGACGGCGTCGCCATAATTGGGTGTGGCGATCGGTGTCTCCACTCCGGGCCCGACCCGAAGGCCGCGCTAGTCGAGCGGCTCAACACCACGACGGCCGACCTCGGGCTCGGCGAGCGCGTCGGCTTCTTCGCGCCCGCCGAGCCCGAAGCGTTCGCCGAGGAACTAGAGGGGCTCGCCGAGGAACTCGACCCCTCGCCGGTGCCGGTCGGCCACGAGGCGACCGGGGAGATCGATGCCGAGCGGGCGAACCCGCCGTTCGACAGCCACGGCTGGACGCTCGAAAGCGTCCGTGTGATCCTCAACCACGCCGACCCAGACCGCGAGGTGATCCGAGGGCTGAGCGACTTCGGGTGGATGGAAGTCTCCGATGCCTGTACCCTCACTCCGACCTGTTCGAACCTCTGTCCGACCGACGCGATCCGGCGCACCGATGCGGGACTAGAGTTCAACCACGAGCGATGTGTCAACTGCGGGCTCTGTGAGGAGAGCTGCCCGGAGAGTGCGATCACGATGCACGACGGTCTCGATCGCACGCTGCTCCCGGAGAATCGCGATGGTGAGGAGGGGGCGGACCCTGCCTGGGAGCGGGTGCTCGAAGGGTCGATGCGTGAGTGCGTTCGGTGTGGAGATCCGTTCACAAGCGAGCGCACCGCCGAGAAGATCGAGGGTGAGGTCGGCGACCTCGTCTCGGGGGTCGCTCCGGAGAGCGACCGGAGCGTCTTCGAGTACTGTGGGGACTGCCGAGCGGCGCTGTTGTTCGAGGGCGGGGGCCACTGAGATGGACGACGAGACGGTCTACGCTGCCAGGCTCGAACTGATCGATTTCCTCATCGCGGTGCTCTGGGACGTCCCTCGGGAGGCGTTCCTCGAAGAACTCTTCGAGGGGTCTCGGCTACCCGAAAAGCAGGTGAACGAAGGGCTCGACGAGGGCTTTTCGGCGCTCGAAGCGTTCGTCGAGGCGAACCGCGACCGACCGATCGAAGCGGTCCGCGAGGAACTGCGCGGGGAGTACAGTCGACTGTTCGTCGGTCCACGGCCGCCGATACTCGCTCACGAGACACACTACCGTGAGGACACCGATTTCATCGGCGAAGGGCTCGCCGAGGTCCAGGCGAGTTACAGCGCCGCCGGGTGGAGTTCACCCGAGGAGTACCCCGAGGAGGACGATTACGTCGCGGTCGAGCTCGCCTTTCTCCGGAACCTGATCGAACGCCAGCAGCGAGGACAGGTCGAAGCGTTCGGGTACGAGCGGGTCTTCCTCGACGAACACCTCCTCCGATGGATCGAGGAGTTCGTCGCGGAGCTCCGCGACCGAGCCGATAGCCGGTTCTACCGAGCGGTCGCGGACGTGCTCGCGGGGGCCATCGCGTTCGAGGATGACCTCGCCGCCCAGATGGTATCCGGGTCGAGGTAGCCGAACTCGGAACCGGGCGAACCGAGGGCGTGTGATCACTCGCCAGTCGTGACGGCGACCAGACAGAAACAAGCGATCACGGAGAGACCGACGAGAGCGAGCGCGAACGGTGTCGCGAGGGCGATCGCTCGTTCCATGAGGAAGTACCACTCCCAGGTCTCGTTCACCTCGGCGACGAACGCGACGGCACCGACGACGGCGACGACGAGCGTGGCTAAACCAACGGCGAGGACGGTACCCGCTCGCGCGAGCGTGCGGCCGTCCACGGGGAAGGGAATGAGTCTACGCATCGTCCCACCGCCAGCGGCCGTACAGTAACGAGACCGTAAGCGGCACTAGAGCCACCAGCAGCCAGCTGATGAAGACCGCCATGTACCGAACGGTCGATTCGAGATGGATCATCCAGTGCCAGGTTCCTTTGGCCTCGGCGATGACCGCGATCGTTCCGATGACGAGCAACGACAGTCCTAGAAGGGCGGTGAGCGTATAGACTCCGGCACGGAGGTAATACAGCGCCGTCCGGCGGATCGTCGTCCTGGCCGCGTGACTCCCAGTTTCGGTGTCTTCGATTCCCATCAGGCTATCGTCTCCGTTCCGGGGGCGGGGAGAGCGGGAGCACGACCGGCCGTACGGACGCTCCGTGCGCTCACGCGAAGGTCCCCCGGTAATCGCGGTAGAACACGTACGCGAGCATTACGAACGCGACGACGGCGATACCGACGATCGACAGCGCGAGATCGAGCGTCAACGGTAGATCGGGCTGTGTCGAGGCGTGTAGCAGCGTCTCCCACGGCCACATAGGTAGTAGCAACGACGCGACGCTCATAAGTACTCGCCCGGATCCGCGGCCGGTGGTCGGGGCCTCGGGCTGTCAGCAGGGGTCGGCGCCACCGTCCTTCCGGTTCGAGCGATAGGGTTTTGTCCCGCACGATCGTGGTCTGTTCCAACATCCGCTTTCAGCAATGAGATCCCGTCGCCACCTCCTCACACGGCTCGCTAGCGTCGCGGGTACCGCCGGGCTCGCCGGCTGTTCACGGTCGATACTCCCAACGGCCGGAACCGAACTCGGATTGCCGCCCAACCCTCGTAAGCTCCCTGAGCGCCAGCACGCCCAGAAGGAGTTCCTACGAACCGACGGCAATGGGAACCCGATCGCCCCGCGCCACCATACCGTGTTGTTGCTCGAACTCGACGCTACCCCGAGAGCCGAGAGCGCCCGAACGGTCGAACGGGCGATGCGAACCATCGAAGCCGCCTACGAGTGGCGACCCGAGGGGCTCTTTCACATGCTCGCGTGGGGGCCCTCGTACTTCGAACGGCTCGGTAGGCTCGACGCGACACCGGTGCGACGACCGGAGAACCACTCGCGGACCGACGACCCGCGCCTCGAGGACTTCGGGGCCGCCCTCGTGCTTTCGAGCGACATCCCCTCGCGGCTCCGGACGGTCGAACGGGCGATGTTCGGGTCGGCGTCCTCGCTCGGCGGGAAGCCGGTCGACCATCGCCTCGGTGAGGTCTTCGCGGTCGCCGGGAGACGAACGGGGTTCATCGGGAAGGGGCTGCCCGCCGAACACACCGACGCCGAGGGGATCCCCGACGACGCATCGATCCCCGAGCACGCACCGATGTTCATGGGGTTTCGCTCGGGGTTGAGCGAAACGCAGGCCGGGGAGGACGCCGTCACTATCGAAGGAGGGATCCTCAACGATCGGTTCGCCGGCGGGACGACAATGGCACTCACGCACTTCACACAATCGCTCTCGGAGTGGTTTCGAGGACTCGGAGACGACGACCGCGCCGCACGAATGTTCTCCCCGGAGTTCTCGCCTACGGACGTAACCGACTTCGCCGACTCGGTGCCGTTCAGCGACCAGGTCCGCGAGCACGCCACGGAGCACGACATCGTCGGCCACCACGAGAAGGTAGCACAGGCTCGCGAGAACGGAAAGCCCCTCTTGCTCCGGCGGGATTTCAATACCACCGACGGCGGCCGGGCCGGCGTTCACTTCCTCTCGTTGCAGGAATCCATCGACGACTTCGTCGAGACCCGCCGCGCGATGAACGGCTGGTACGTTCGCGACGACTCCGAGGCCATCACCGACCGCAACAACAATGGTATCCTCGAGTTCATCACCGAGGTCGCAACGGCAAACTTCTACGTGCCGCCACGGCCCGATCGTTCGTTCCCCGGCCTCCAGGTTGAGGAGTAAACCAGCGGACCGGAGCCGCGGCCGAATCCCGTTCTGTGCGGGTCGTCAGTCGTCTTCGATCTCGTCGATGCCGCCGAGTAGCTCCTCGAGGTCGACGTCGCCGTTGACCTCGCCGTCGTTTTTCTGCTGCGGACCGATGTCGTACTCCCAGAGCTCAAGCCCTCTGTACCCTTCGACACCGAGGTTCGGCCGGAAACCGGTATCCCTGTGTGCCATCGACCGACGATACTGGGCCGGCGCTGATATATCTTCGCCTGTCGAGAGCCGAGCCATCGAGTCGAAGAGTAGGTGTCGATCGCACCGAGAGCGGACGAACCCGGCGGTCAACGCGGCGGTGCGTTCGGCGGCCGCGAGGACTCCTCGTCGAGGAACGTCCGGGCGAACAGGTCGACGTACGACCGCAGCAGCACAGCCTCCTCGGCACCGGTGTCGCTCGCCTGGGCGTCGAGGAACGCTGTGAGCTCCTCGGTCGGTTCGTGGTAGACGGTGTCGTCTTCGACGACGAACTCGACGTCCGTCGCGCCGGAGATCAGGTGTTCGATCTCGAGCAACGCTTGCTCCGCTTTCGCTTCGAGGGCTTCCTGTCGATCCATGAGACGGATCTCGCCCCACTCGGCTGCTGCCGCGACGAACCGTTCGCTCAATTCGAAGGAGACGGTCACGGGGAAGCCTCCTCGTCGGCGAAAGCGAGCGTCCAGTGGGTTACCTCCTCACAGACCGGACACCGGGTAGCGAACGTCGGTTCGTGCCTCTGGGCGAACGTGGCGAGTCGATTACAGTCGCTGCATTCGTAGTACATCGGATGAGGTATGGGGGTCTTCCGTAGCGATCAGTGCTGGTCGTCGGTCGACGATCGCGATCGGTCCGTGCTGTCGTGTCGCGGCGGGAAGGGCTCGGGAGACGGGTCGCTCCGGCCGATCTCACTGTATAGATACAACAACAACACTGCGAAGACGGCCATGACGAGAACGCCGATCACGCCACTCGTCCCGCCCTGACCGATGACCTGGCTCCCGAGATCGAACGACCCCATCGTTTCGACCACCTGGAGAACATTCAACAGGAGCCAACCCCCAATCAGGAGGACGCCGATCACCAGCAGTGTGTTCGTCCGCAGTGCCGATCGTAGCGTCATTAGGATCTCCTACGTATGTCATTCGCCCGTCGAATAAAAACGTTGTCCGTCATCGATGCCCGGGTGAGGGTAGTGGAAGCGAGAGCAGTACGATCGAGGTGGACGTGAGCGAAGCGGTGCCATCGGCTGCGAGCGAGACCGGAACCGGCGACCGGCAGGCAAGCCGGAGAAGGCCGACTGATCTTACCTCTCGGGTCGTCCCTCGCGCTCGGTCAGGTCCCACCCGGCCGCGTCGGCGGCCTCTTCGAGGGGGACGAACTCCCAGTCGGCCCGGTTGGCGATTTCCCGATCGCCCTCCGTACCGACCAGGACCGTGCGCTCGGCGGCGAACATCGAGTTCGGGTTGGTTGTGATCTCCGCGAGGCGTTCGGCGGGCCCGTCCCCTGCGCCATTGAAGAAGTCGATGTCGAGCCCTTCCTCGCGGACGTACTTGTTGATGACGTAGGCATCGACCTCGCCGACGAGGCCGATCCAGTCGGTCCACTCCTCGGCCTTTGCCATCACGAGTACGGGCGAGGCGAACCGTTTCATCGCGTCGTAGCTGAAGGCCATCGTCATCTCGCTCGCGGGCGAGCCCGAAGTACCGGTGCCGACCGTCCTGCCCTCCCCGTCCTCGGCTGGGGCCGTGGCGTCCTCGTCTCCGGCATCGCTATCGCGCTCCGCGGCAGCGCGCGCGGAAGCACCGCCGGCCCCGCCCTCCTCGACCGGAATTCCGACGGGTTGGTTCTTGTTCTCCCGCGGAACGTGTGGGACGCGGGCCCTCCCTTCGTCGTCCGCGGTGGTATCCGGCTCGGGCGAACCGGTCGCGTCGGTATCGGTCGCCTCGGAAGCCGTCGCGTCGCTTGCCTCGCCTGCCTCGCTATCGGTCGTCGAACTCCCGGCCTCGGCGCTCTCCGTGGCGATCTCGGCTTCGCTCCCCTCGTTCCAGAACCACTCGCCACGGCGTGGCCGTTCGTCCTCTTCATCGTCCTCGCTGACGTCGAGGGCATCGAGGTCGACGCGATCGGTGCCCTCGGTCATCGCGGCTCGCTCCCGGCGGGTCGGGATTCCTCACGGGGCCAGGTGGGGCCGTTAGTCGGTCGGCGTCTCCGGGCGCGGACGTCGCTCGATAGAACTACAGGTGCGGTCATCGGGGGGTTCTTCGGGGTTTCGGAGGTAAGTCCTTACCGGTGGTATCGTCAGTGATCGAAACTCGCGTCGCCGACGTTGTCGGCATGATGTAACCTTATCCAGTTACGTTTCGGGGTCGATCCCCGCGGCGCTTAAACCGTTAGGCGTGGAACGGAGTACTATGTTGGTGGACGGGTTCGGCCGAGAGGTAAGCGGTGTCAGGGTCTCTCTCACCGACCGGTGTAACTTCGATTGTGTCTACTGCCACAACGAGGGACTGGGCGACACTCGGGGGCCGATGGACCCCACCGAGGACGAGATGAGTACCGACGACGTCGTGCGATTCTTGGAAGTCGCCGCCGAGTACGACGTCGAGAAGGTCAAGTTTACCGGCGGGGAGCCGATGTTGCGCGACGATCTCGAGGAGATCATCCGCCGGACTCCCGAAGGTATGGAGACCTCGCTTACGACCAACGGGACCTTCCTGCCGGGCCGCGCCGAGGACCTGAACGACGCCGGGCTCTCCCGGGTGAACGTCTCCCAGGACGCGCTCGACCCCGAGGAGTTCGCCCGGATCACACAGACCGGCGCGTACGAGAGGGTGATGGAGGGCGTCGAGGCCGCCCTCTCTGCCGGCCTCGATCCGGTCAAGCTCAACATGGTGGTTTTCACCCACACCGCGGGCTACGTCGAGGGAATGGTCGAGCACGTCGCGGACAATTCGGGTCTCCAGCTCCAGCTCATCCAGTACATGCCCGAACTAACCGGGAAACCCGAATGGAACATCGACATCGATCGCGTGCACGATTGGCTTTCGGACATCGCCGATCGTGTCGAACAGCGGGAGATGCACGATCGTAATCGCTACTGGGTCGATGGTGGGATGGTCGAGATCGTCGACCCCGTCGAGAACGAGGACTTCTGTGCGAACTGCCACCGCGTGCGGGTCACCCACGAGGGGTATCTCAAGGGCTGTCTGAATCGCAACGACGACCTCCGGTCGATGGGCGAGATGAGCAGGGCGGAGATCCGCGAGACCTTCGAGGAGGTCGTCCACAACCGGGTGCCCTACTACGGCGAGTTCATGATCAAAAACGACGCCGGCGAGTGGACGTTCAACGAGGAGTACGCCGAGATCTAAGGCGGGCTTCGGTCACAGCCCAGCATGGCCGTACACTCGTCCGGCGGTTCGATCGATATTCGAACTCTCTGCCTTGCTCGATGTTCCCCGTTAGTTACGGGTGGCCGTCGTTCGGGTGGTCTCGGCCCTACTCCGAATCCGAAGACGAGACAGTGACCTCGACGGCGTTCGGTACGTAGGCGTTCGCGGCGTAACCGCCCTCGTTCCAGGGGAACAGTCCCTTCTCGATCGCTTCCTCGTACTCGTCGGGATCGCTGATCCGTGCCGGTTGGGTCCGTCCCCCCTCATCGGTCGCGCGCGAGAGGAGGGTGTAGGTTCCCGGTGTCGCTTCCCACTCGTAGCTGAAGAGCCGACTGGCCCCTGCATACGCCGGGCCGAACAGGTCGGCCTCGCTCCAGTGTTCGCCCCCGTCCGCCGAGATCTCCACGGTCTCGACCGCGTCATCGCCTGCCCAGGCGACGCCGAGCACTTCGATCGTCTCGGTACCTGACTCCAGTTCGAGCCGTCCCTCGGGCGCGCCGATCAACGACATCACTGTCGCATCGAACGTGTAGGGGTGCTCGATGTCGTTCGACTCGAGCTGTGCCCAGGTGTCTACCTCAGCGATCGTCCCGTGTTCGGCCGGGTTGGCTCCCTCGGGGTGGATGCGGTAACTGGATTGGTGCCACTCGGCGTGGGTGCCCGGCCGGTCGAGCGAGCCCTCGGTGACCATCGAGTCACTCACTCGCAACTCCTCGACCCATTTCACGTTGTTGACGCCGTACCAGCCGGGGGCGATCAGCCGAACGGGGAAGCCGTGCTCGGCAGGGAGGGGCTGGCCGTTCATGCCATACGCGAGGATACAGTCCTCGAAGACCTTCGAGAGGGGGATCGAGCGGGCGAAGACCTCCTCATCGATCGAATCGCCCCCGATCGCGGTGAGCCACCGGTCCTCCTCGGCCCGCTCCGTGATGCCCCGGGCCCGAAGGATCGATCGGAGCGGCGTGCCCGTCCAGATCGACGTGCCGACGGCCCCACAGTCCCACTGCACGCTGCTGGTCTCGGGGTCATGTTGGCCGCGGCCATTGCCAGCGCACTCCATGGTGTGAGCGATCGCCACCGTGGGGAAGTCCTCCTGGATCGCGGCCATCGACAGTACGGCGTCCTTCTTGCTTCCAATGTCCTCGCCGCCCCAGTTGTCGGCGTCGTCCGCGTCCTTCGCAGCACCCGCGCCGTCGAGCCCGGTCAGCGAGACATGCCAGGAGTCGGCGTCGATCTCGGGGATCGGGTTGCGGTGACAGACGAAGTGCTCCGCGATCGGGGTCAGCCAGTTCGTATAGGTCTTCCGGCCGGCGGCACCGACGACGGTATACCGGTTCGCCTCGTCGCGGACCTCCCTGACGCCCGGTTTGCGCTCGAGTATCGCGTCGATCTCCTCGTGGCGTTGTCCGCGCTCGCCGTTGCTCATACGACTCGGTAGTGTGCCGGTGGTTTAGTTCTACGTTCCAGTCGGTCCGTCGACCCACCAGTCTACCGACCGATCGATCCCGGGGAGATCGCCCTCGGAGGACAACGGTGGAAACTGACTTACGGGCTCGGCGGGAGAGGCGAATCGGACAGGATGTCACTCGCTTCGGCGTTTACCTCCGCAGTACTGCCGATCCTCGCCGTCATGGCCCTGGGGTACGCCCTCGGGTCGACGATCGACCTCGACGTCGATCCGCTGAACACCGTGGCGCTGTACGCTTTCCTGCCGGCGTTGATCTTCCATAGCCTCGCGACGACCTCGCTTGACGGACGGACGGTCCTCAAGGTCTTCGCCGGGGTTCTGGCCTTCGTCTTTGGCATGATAGTTCTCTCGGAGGCCGCCGGGCGACTGTGGGGTGTCACTGAGCCCTACCGGAGCGCGCTCGTCCTGGCGAGTGCCTTTCCGAACGCCGGCTTCTACGGCATCCCGCTCGCCGAGTTCGCTTTCGGGGACCTTGGGCGAGCCATCGCAGTGCTGTATATCACCGCCCAGAGTTTCCTGATGTATACTGTCGGGGTCTACATCGCCTCTCGAGGTGGTGGTCACGCTGGAGTCGGTGCGATACGGGAGATCTTCGAGCTGCCGCTGATCTACGCGATCGCGCTCGCCGTTCTCGTTCGACAGCTCGGCGTCGTCCCGCCGCCGGACGGCACCGTCATGACCACCGTTGCGCTCGTCGGCGACGCGTCGATCCCATTGATGTTGGTGATCGTCGGGATCCAACTGGCGGGGCTCGAAGCCGGTGCTCTCTCGCGAGTCGCGATCCCGACAGCGCTCAAACTCGGCGTCGCACCGGCCGTCGCGCTGGCTATCGCGGTCGGCCTCGCGTTCGAGAGTCCGACGATCGCCCGGATATTCGTCCTGCTCTGTGCGACGCCAGTGGCGCTCATCCCGCTCGCGCTGACGATCGCCTACGGCGACAGGGACGGCGGGACGGGATCGAGTGGAGAACTCTCCGCGTCGGAGTACCTGACGACGGCAATTTTCGTGACGACGATCGCCAGCGTCGTCGTGCTTACCGTGCTGATCGCCGTGCTTCGATCCGGCGCACTGATCTGAGATCCATCCGTTAGGCTACTGCTATTCGAGCCGCCGCCACTCCGATCGGCAAACTATTATGCTCTGTGACCGCTGAGAGCCGGACGTATGCTCCCGATCGACGACTCCCCGATCACCCGAGACGGCAAGAGCCTCGTGCTCGCCTACGATCACGGTCTCGAACACGGCCCGAGCGATTTCGATCCGGTACCGGAGACGACCGACCCCGAGGTCGTCTTCGACATCGCGACCCACGACGCCGTGAGCGCGATCGCGGTCCAGAAAGGCATCGCCGAGGCCTACTACCCCTCCTACGAGGAGGACGTCGCGCTGCTGGCGAAACTGAATGGTACGTCGAATCTCTGGATGGGCGAGCCCGACAGCCCGCAGAACTGCTCGGTAGAGTACGCCCGAGAGATCGGCGCGGACGCGGTGGGTTATACGGTGTATTCGGGGTCGAACCACGAAGTCGAGATGTACGAGGGGTTCAGGGGAATCCAGGAGAACGCCCGCGCGAACGACTTGCCCGTCGTGATGTGGTCCTACCCTCGTGGTCAGGGGCTCAAGAACGACACGAGCGCGAGCACGATCGCATATGCCGCCCGGATCGCCCTGGAGATCGGCGCGGACATCGCCAAAGTCAAATATCCTGGCGATCCCGACGCGATGGAACAGGTAGTGCGGGCAGCCGGCAGGACCAACGTCATCATGAGCGGCGGGTCGAAGACCTCCGACGAGGACTTCCTGAAGAGTGTCAAGGCAGTTATGGACGCCGGCGGTACGGGACTGGCCGTCGGCCGGAACGTCTGGCAGCGCGAGAACCCCGAGGAACTGCTCGACGCGCTCGAAGACGTGATCTACGAGGGCAAAAGCGTCGACGCCGTCGTCTGAAAATCGAAAAGAGGGTCGGACTATCAGTGCTCTCGGCCGAGACGCCGATCGACACCGCTGACACCGCCGTCTTATGTCGGTGGGCGTCGCTACTCTCATCGAGAGTATCGATGGCCACCGATAGCGAGAACACGATCGACGAGATCATCGAGACGGTTGCACGAACCGCCCCCGAGATCCAATCCGGGCTGCCGGATCGACGCGAGAAGAGCACGGAGGAGAACCCGAGCGGCGAAGAGCAGTTGGCAGCGGATATCTACGCCGACGACCTTCTCGCGGAGCGCTTGCTCGCGATTCCAGGGGTTTCGACCTACGCCAGCGAGGAGCGCGCGGAGGTCCTCGACGCCGAGGCGGTCGGGGAAGAAGCGAACGGCGACGAAGCGAGCGAACGATTGCACGTCGGCGTCGACCCGCTGGATGGCTCCTCGAACCTCAAGCCGAACAACACGATAGGAACGATCCTCGCGGTCTACGATGTACCATTACCCGCGAGCGGGCAGGACCTCCGTGGGGCGGCGTACGTCCTTTACGGGCCGATCACGACGATGATGGTCGCTCGCGACGGCGACCTCACCGAGTACCTCCTGCACGAGGACGGTATCGAAACCCTCCGCGAGGACGTCACCCTCCCCGGCGATCCGTTGGTCTATGGGTTCGGCGGGCGCGTACCCGACTGGCCGGCGGAGTTCACCGAGTACGTCAGGAGCGTCGAATCGAACCCGGAGTTCAAGCTCCGCTATGGGGGCGCGATGATCGGCGACGTGAACCAGGTGCTGACCTATGGAGGGATCTTCGCGTATCCGGCACTGCAGTCCGCGCCCGAAGGGAAGTTGCGCCTCCAGTTCGAGGGGAACCCGATCGCTTACATTATCGAGAGCGCCGGCGGTAGGTCCTCGGACGGTGAGGGGTCGCTGCTCGCGATCGAACCCGACGGACTCCATCAGCGCGTTCCGGTTCACATCGGCAACGGTGAGTTGATCGATCGGCTCGAAGCGGCGTTGGCCTGAACCGCTGGCTTCACGATCGAGTAGTAGACCTTCGGACCAGCGGGATCGACGGAGCGAAGCCGGTGGGGCTCGAACGGACGGCATGAGCGATCGAGGACCACAGCCCTGGGGTCCGTGGGTGTTGGCGCTCGGGACCCTACTGATCGGCGTTCTCGCCGTTGCGATCGAAGGGGGCCGGGTGCTTCGGCGTCGCCTCGTCCGGGAAAGCTAAATAGGTCGGTTCCTGAGGACTGGCCGCCGGGAGCGAAGGGAGGAGAAGGGAAAACCCCTTTGAGCGCTCGATGCAGTTGGGCGTATGCGAGTTCACATCGGCGAGAGTGCGAACGAAGAGGAAGCGAACGCGATCGCCCGCGCGCTCGCCGAACACCTCGGCGAGGAAGTCGCTCTTCACGGCGCGGACGACGCGCTGCTCGCGACCGGCAACCCGCCCGAGGGGAGCGAACGAGGAGGGGCCGAGCGCGATCGAAAAACAGACGCCGAGTACGCGCCGACCGACCGCGAGAGACGCCTCCGCGCGGAGATCAGGGATATCGAGGCCGGCGGCCCCGAGAAGTATCGCGAGCGACTCGCCGAACAGGGCAAACTCTTCGTGCGCGACCGACTCGAGCTCTGGTTCGACGGGCTCGATTTCGAGGACGGCCGTTTCGCGAACTTCGACGCCTGGCATCCGGACAGTCCCGCCGTCGAGGGTAAGGACGAAGAAGAGAGCAACCGACTACCGGCCGACGGCCTGCTGACCGGCGGCGCCGAGCTGGACGGCCGGTCAGTCCACATTATGGCCAACGACTTCACCGTGAAAGCCGGCAGCATGGCCGAGCGCGGCGTCGAGAAGTTCCTCCGGCTCCAGCAGCGCGCCTCGGAGAGCGGCCGGCCGGTGCTCTATTTGATGGATTCTTCGGGCGGGCGGATCGACGAACAGACGGGCTTTTTCGCCAACCGCGAGGGGATCGGGAAGTACTACTACAACCACTCGATGCTTTCCGGCCGGGTCCCACAGATCTGTGTGCTCTATGGCCCTTGTATCGCCGGAGCGGCCTACACGCCCGTGTTCGCGGATTTCACCGTCATGGCCGAAGGGATGAGCGCGATGGCGATCGCCTCCCCCCGGATGGTCCGAATGGTCACCGGCGAGGAGATCGACATGGAGGACCTGGGGGGACCAGCGGTCCACGCCGAGCACTCCGGCAGCGCCGATCTCGTGGCACGCGACGAACAGCACGCCCGCGAGCTCGTCGCCCAACTGATAACCTACCTGCCGGACAGTGCCGACGAGAAGCCGCCGAGAACCGACGGTCGGTCGCCGAAACGATCGCCAGTCGGCATCGATGCGACGATCCCCGAACGACCGAACATGGGCTACGATATGCACGCGGTCCTCGATCGGGTCGCCGATGGGGGAAGCGTCTTCGAACTCGGCGCGGACTATGGGGGGGAGATCATCACCGCCTTCTGCCGGATCGACGGTCGGCCGGTGGGTGTGATCGCGAACCAGCCGGCGACCCGCGCGGGCGCGATCTTCCCCGACGCGGCCGAGAAGGCCGCGAGTTTCGTCTGGACGTGTGATGCCTACAACGTTCCGTTGCTCTACCTCTGTGATACGCCGGGATTCATGGCCGGCTCGGGCGTCGAGCGCGATGGCATCCTGGAACAGGGCAAGAAGATGATCTATGCGACCTCCGAGGCCACCGTCCCGAAACAGTGCGTGGTAGTGCGAAAAGCCTACGGCGCGGGGATCTACGCGATGAGCGGGCCGGCCTACGGTCCCGAATCGACGATCGCGCTTCCCTCGGGGGAGATCGGCATCATGGGCCCGGAAGCGGCGATCAACGCGGTCTATGCCAACAAGTTAGATGCGATCGACGACCCCGAGGAGCGCGCCGCCCGCGAACAGGAGTTACGCGAGGAGTACCGGCAGGACATCGACGCCCATCGGATGGCAAGCGAAGTCGTAATCGACGAGATCGTCCCGCCGAGCGAACTGCGCGAGGAGCTGATCGCTCGCTACGACTTCTACGAGGACGTCGAGAAACAGCGGCCCGAAAAGAAACACGGGACAGTGCTATAGTACTTTTTGTGATTGCACAGGAGTGTGACTCGTTACCGAACGCGTTTCAGCGGCGTTTCGTGAGTCCAGCGATCAAAAAGCACAGGCAAATCGAGGGAAAAAGTCCGAGAGAACGGATTACACAGGCTCTCGTCGTGTTTCTCGCTTTCCTCCTCTTCGAGTTCTTCGAGGGAGGGTATGACTGGCTTTTTCTCCTCGCGACCCTACTCCTGTTTTTCGTATTTATGATTGTTATTGACGCTAGCCTCGATCGGATCACCCAGTAGAGCGGAGTAGCCCTCATTCCGACGGGAAGGAGCAGAAAGTAGCGTCGTCGGTCGTGACAGCCGGACTACTCGTGGCGGCGTGCGGCGAGTAGCCCGGCCGCGAGCAGCGCGACGAGCCCAATGAGGAGGCCGAAGCCCGGCCCGGTCGTCTCGGTCGCCTGTCCGCCGCTACCGCCGTCGTTCCCCTCGGTTGTCGCCGGTTGGGTGCTCTCGGCCGAGGTCGGCGTCGCGGTCGCGGTGTCGGTGCTCGTCGCTTCGGTCGGCTCGTCCATGCCGGTCGATTCGCTTGCCATCCCCGCTTCGGCGGTCGTGTTCTCGCTCGCCTCGCTTGTCGAAGCGGTCGTGCTGGCGTTCTCGGCCATGTCGGCGGTCTCGGTCATACCGGTGTCGTTCGATGTCATATTCGCATCGGCCCCAGCCGCCCCCGCGCCGGAGCCGTTTGCCCCCTCGGTTGGTGTCTGTTGGGGCGTCGCATCCGGGTCGATCGTGTACCGAGCTTCGACCGGGCCATCGGTGTTGCCCTGTGGGTCGGTCGCCGACGCTCGAAGCGCGAACCCGCGGAGGGATCGAGCGTTGCGCAACGCGATCTCGGTGTTCGTGACGCCGAAGACCCGCACCACGATCCGATCGCCCGGCTTGACGTTCTGGAAGGTTTCTTCGAGCGTAATCGTCACCTCGCTGCCGCTCCGGTTCACGGTCGTCTCGCCGGCCCAGACGGTTCCGTTCTCGTCGCCGACGCGGACCTCGACGTCGTCGGCGGTGAGATTGCCCAGGTCGCCGCTGTAATCACGGTCGGCACCGAAATCGAGCGTCACCTGTTTCAGCCCGTTGCGCGCGACCGCATCACCCGGTTCCGGCCGGAGGGTCACCGTGTAATCCCCGACCGCGCCGGGTGCGGTGTCGTCGACCGTCGCGTCCGCCGTGAGTGCTGCGCCCGGAGCCGCGAGAACTGTACTCGCCAGCAGTGCGATCACCACTGCGGTTACCACCGATCGTTGTTCGCCTGACATGCTCATCGGTGCGTTGGCGTTTCCGAATATAGTGCTTCTGATCGTTCGAAAAATAATGTCGATAGTAAACCGAACCTACGCCGGCGTACGAGCCGGCTACTGCGGGCAAGGAAGCGGTGACGATAACCCTCTCCGAGGGGACCTACCGGTTCGTCGCCGCCGGCGCTGGAAGTCACTGGAGGCAGCGCAGCGATGGGATCGACCAAAGGGGAACCAGGAACGAAAAAGAATTGAGACAGGACGAAAGGAGCGGAGCGGAAGAGCGAAACCGAAGGAAGAACGAGGGAATCGATCGGCGAGCGAAGCGCGTTAGCCGCGTCGGCGCGTCGCCAGCAGTGCAACCGCCAGCAGTGCGATCACGGCTGCGACGAGCCCGAAGCCCGGTCCGGTCGTAGTCGTCTCGGTTGCGCCACCACCACCCGTCGTTTCGGCCGGGGTGGCCGTCGCAGCGGCGGTCGCAGTCGTGGTAGTCGTGGTGCTCGTCTCGGTGGTGGTAGTGGTGGTCGTACTATCGGCAGTAGAGGTCGCGTCGGCGGTCACGTTCCCTGCACCGGTCATGTTCGACGCGTTAGGGCCAGTCGTGTTCGAGTCGGTCATGTTCGACCCACTCATGTCGGGACTGGTCATATTGGGAGCGGTCGTGTTCGAAGCATTAGCACCGGTCATGTTCGACGCGTTAGAGCCAGTCGTGTTCGAGTCAGTCATGGTGGGAGCAGTGGCGTTCCCTGCACCAGTTACGTTCGAGGCGTTGGGACCGGTCGTGTTCGTGGCGTTCGGTGCCGTCGCGTTCGGATCGATCGAGTAGAGGAGTTCAACCGGGCCGTCGGTGTTGCCCTGCGGGTCGGAGGCGGCAACGCGAAGCGTGAACCCGCGTACGCCTTGCGGGTCAGGAATCGCGATTTCGGGGTTTCTCACGCCGTCGATCGTGACCGAAATCTCATCGCCCGGTTGAACGTTCTGATAGGCCGACGGCAGCGTGATCGTCAGACGATCGCCCGCCGGATTGCTCGAGACCCGTACCGGGCCGGCGGGGACGGTGCCGTTGCCGGAGGCAGCAGTGGCACGTACTTCGACGTCGCGCGGGGTGACGCCGGCGATGCTGCCCGAGTAGTCCGGATCGGCACTGAAATCGAGCGTCACTGTCTTCAGCCCGTTCTGGGTGATGTTGTCACCTCGCTCAGCGACCACCGTAGCGCGGAACTCGCCGGTTGCGCCGGGAGCGGAGGGGTTGACGTACGTCGAGCCGCTATCGGGTTCGAGCGCGAGCGCCGGGAGGGCAGCGACCACGCCGAAAACCGTTAGCAGGGCCAGCGACAGGGCGATGATCCGTTCGTGTGAACCGGTCATGATAGTGAAGGTACGGTGAGGAGCACATATTCTTTCCGATACGGTACAGCGGTCGATAACCGTCCCAGCGGCTCTCGTAGGGGCTGGTTAGGGTTTCGGTGGCTCGACGAACGGGACGGACCCGCGGGGCGGAAGCGAAGTCGGGGCCGAACCGCCGAGTCACCGGGTCGTGTGCTACCCGGCTCCGCCGGTGTTCTCAGCCGAACTTCCCGGTGATGTAATCCTCGACGCGCTGGCTTTCGGGGTTCTCGAAGACCCGTCGGGTGTCGTCGAACTCGACGAGTTCGCCTCCAGTGAGAAAGACCGCGGTCTTATCGGAGATCCGGGCGGCCTGTTGCATGTTGTGGGTGACGATCACGACCGTATACTCCTCCGCGAGGTCGTCGATGAGGTCCTCGATCTTCGAGGTCGCGATCGGATCGAGCGCGCTTGCGGGTTCGTCCATGAGCAGTACCTCGGGGTCGGTTGCGATCGCCCGGGCGATACAAAGGCGTTGTTGTTGGCCCCCCCGAGAGCTCGAGGCCGGATTCGTCGAGGCGACCCTCGACTTCCTCCCAGAGGGCCGCTCGCTTGAGCGAGCGCTCGACGATCGCGTCGTGATCGCCCTCGACGTCCTGAATCTCGAGCCCGTAGGCGACGTTGTCGTAGATGCTTTCGGGGAAGGGATTGGGTTTCTGAAAGACGATGCCGACCCGCCGTCGGAGCGCAACGGGGTCGACGTCGGTGTCGTAGACGTTCTTGTTCCCGAGAAGGAGTTCGCCTTCGACGCGGGCGGCGTCAACGAGGTCGTTCATCCGGTTGATACATCGAAGAAAGGTCGATTTCCCACAGCCGGAAGGTCCGATCATCGCCGTGACCTTCTCTTCCGGAACTTCCATCGAGACGTCCCGAAGCGCCCGGTCGTCGTCGTACCAGACGTTGATACTCCGCGCTTCGACGATCGTCCGATCGGGTTCGGCGGCACGGCCGGAGGCCTCCTCGCCCGCGTCGACGCTCGTCTCGACGAGCATGTCCTCGTCGGTCGGGTCGCCGGGGTCGGTGGTGTCGGTGGCGTCAGTGGTATCGGTTTCGGCCTCGGCGCTTCTCATACTATGCCGGTCGGGAGCGCTCGTTCGCGCTTCGGTCGTGGGCTCTTCGTTACTCATTATGGATGGTTAGTTCTCGCGTTGATACCTGTTACGCAGGGCGATCGCGACCGAGTTCATCGCCAGTAAAACGACCAGCAGGACGACGACGCCTGCGGGGACGGCGCTAGTATAAAAGCCCGGCCCCGCATAGAGGCTCGCCCAGGCGTAGATCTGCATCGGCATCGCACCGACGCTCGAACTCAGGTCGGTCGGCAGCGAGTAGATAACCGAGGGGAGGCCGACGACGACAAGCGGCGCGGTTTCGCCGATCGCTCGGCCGAGCGCGAGGATCGTCCCGGTCAGGATTCCCGGGAAGGCCTCGGGGAGCACGACGTTCTTTACAGTCTGCCAGCGCGTCGCGCCCATGCCGTAGGATGCCTGGCGCATCGAGGACGGAACCGAGCGGATCGCCTCGCGTGCGGAGATGATGACGATCGGGAGGATGAGCAGTCCGAGCGTCGCGCCGCCGACGAGAGCGGTTCCCGGCGACTCGCCGAGGTAAGTGATGAAGAGTCCGAGTCCGAGCAACCCGTAGACGACAGAGGGGACGCCCGCAAGATTCGAGATATTGACGTCTACGATGCGGGTGAAGCGATTGTCGGGGGCGTACTCCTCCAGGTAGACTGCGGTACCGACCCCCAGCGGGAAGGCGAGCAGGGCGACGATCACCATCAGGATGATCGAACCGCCGATCGCCGGGTAGAACCCTGCCGCCGCCGCGGAGCTGCTGTCGTGGACCCCAGTGAAAAAGCCCCAGTCGATCCAGGAGTTCGGACCGGCGAAATCCATTATATCGACGACGACCGCACCGAGCAGTGCGCCGCCGAAGACGACCGCCGGCAACAGGAGGCCAACGCGCCGTCCGGGGCGATCGATTGCGACCGTGAGGGCGTAGGCTACGGCGGGGACGAATGAAACGCTCGCCAGGATCGTCGCTGGTAGCGCCGCGAGTCCGACCAACGGGCCGGCGTAGGCGGCGGCGAGGATCGCGAGGAAGCCGACCCCGCCGACAGCGAGGCCCGCTCGTTGGTTCTCTCTGGTTGGCCGGCGGCGAAGCGGCCGACGATCGCCGCGATCGGTCCACCGAGGGTAACGGCAAGAATGATCGACCCGGTGGGGACGGTCGGCAGGGAAGTGACGATGCCGGGGACGAACAGGAGGGAAGCGACGAGCAGCGCCGCCAGTAGCCCGAAGCGAGTGAGGAAGGGCAACTGACGATCGACTCGCTCGATAGCGACGCTCGCGGCGAGTGGCAGTGCCAGCGCGAGGACGTAGCCGAGCCAGACCAGCGGCGAGAGGACGTCGAGAAAGATAATCGCGATCCCGGTCCCGAACAGGAGACTCACGAGGATGAACCCGAGCAGTGCAGTACCGAAGCTAAATGCCGGGCGCTTCCGGCGGGCGAGATAACCCGAGACGGCAAGCGCCGGGAGCACGAGGGTCAGGAAAAAAGGTTAGCAGCCAGCCGGGGTCGGCAGTAAGCGGTTGGATCGCGTCGTTCGCGACGTACACCAGCAGAATCGAGACGACGACGATACCGAAGAGCGTCGCCCCGAGCAGGACGTACCCGGAATACCGCACCGAGGGTCTTTCCGACCTGGCCGAACCCGTCGTCGTACTCGGTGCCAGTTCCGGTCGCCATTACTCGTATTCCTCCCGGTAGCGTGCCGCGACGAGGTCACTAACGACGTTCATGAGCAGCGTGGTGAGGAAAAGCGTCAGCCCGATCGCGAAGAGACTCCGGTAGGCAAGCCCACCCCCGGTGATGTCGCCGGTCAACAACTGGATCATCGCCGCGGTCATCGGCATCGCTCCCTCGAGGTAGGCAGTCGGGTCGATCGGGTTCAGAAAACGGGCCTGGGAGCCGGCGGCGATCGTCACGGCCATCGTCTCGCCGATCGCCCGCGAGAGCGCGAGGATGAACGAGGAAAAGATGCCCGAAGCCGCGGCCGGGACGACCACGCCCGTCGAGACGTCGAACTTCGTCGCACCCAGTCCATAGCCTGCCTCCCGCAGTTCGTCCGGTACCGCGCTCATGGCGTCCTCGGAGATCGAGGCGACCATCGGAATGATCATGATACCGACGACGATCGCCGCCGAGGCCATGTTGAAAAAGGCGATGTCCGGAAGAGCCGTACCCAGCGCGGGCGTGATGTAGATGAGCGCGAAGAAGCCATATACCACCCACCGTCGGGACGCCCGCGAGGATCTCAAGGGCGGGTTTGAGCTTCGATCGGAGCCGGGGACTGGCGTACTCCGAGAGGTAGATCGCGGTCCCGACCCCTAGGGGAAGGGGGATGATCGCCGAGCCGATGACGATCATTACGGTCCCGGCGACGAGAGGTAGGACACCGTACTCGCCCATGCTGGTCTGCCAGGTCGTCCCGGTGAAGAAGTCGACGAGCGATACCGTCTGTCCTTCGACGCCGAGCAAGGAAGCCGTGAGCGAGAAGAACTTCGCCGCCTCGGTAGTCAGGAGGACGATGATCGCGACCGTCGTCACGATCGAAAGCACCGCACAGAAGAAGAAAAACGCCCGCGTCAGCAGTTCCTGTGGGGCGTTTTCCGTTCACCGGGTGAGTTCGTTCGCGAGGTCGTCCGTGCTCATCTATGGGGAAGTGATCCGCTCAGATGTGAAAAGCTCTCGATTCCTCATGGTCGACTCAGCCTTGCGTTCCGTTGCCCGAACTGTTCCCGCTTGAGCCGCCTTGGGCCTCGTCGATGGCCTGCTGGAGCGTGTTCATCGCTTGCTGTTTCTGACCGTCGTCGAGCGGAATGTAGCCGACCTCCTCGACGACGATATCCTGGCTCGTGGCCTTTTCGAGCCAGAACTTCGCGAACTCCGCGACGTGCTTCTGGGCGAGTGCTGACTTAGCCGGGTAGGTGAAAAGCGGCCGTGAGAGGGGCTCGTAGTCGCCGTTTTTGGCTGTCCGGAGCGAGAGTTCGACACAGCCACCGCCGTTGTCGACTCCGAGTGCCTTCACGACGTCTTTGTTCTCGCTGTAGTACGCATAACCGAGGAATCCGAGCCCGGTTTCGGACTGGCTTACCCCCTGGATGATGGTGCGGTCCTACTCGGTCGCCTGGTAATCGCCCCGTATCCCCGGTCCCTCCTCGCCGATGATCGTCTCCTTGAAATAATCGTAAGTGCCCGAGGCCTCGGTCGGCCCGTAGAGGGCAAAGGGCTCGTCGGGCCACTCGGGGTTGACGTCGCTCCAGGTCTCCGGGGGGTTCTCGGCCGACCAGATCCGTCCCAACTCCTCGGTCGTCACACAATCGATCCAGTCGGCTTTGTCGTTGACGATAACGGTCAGGGCGTCGGTCGCGACGTTGAGTTCGACCGGATCGACGTCGTTGTCCTCGCAATGGGCCTTTTCTTCCGGCTGGATCGGCCGCGAGGCGTTGTTGAACTCCGTCTCGCTCGGACAGAAGAAGTTCTCGAACCCACCCCCAGACCCCGTCGACTGGAGGTTGATCCTCACCTCGGGGTGTTCCTGCATGAAACGTTCGGCCATCGCGGTCGCGAGCGGGAACACCGTCGAAGAGCCCGCGATATCGATCGTCCCCGAGAGCTGGCCGCTCCCGGACCCCGAGTTCGAACCCCCGCTACCCGATTCGTTGGCGCCCGCACCACCGCCGCCACCACTCCCATCGCCGCTCGGATTGCTCTCCGTACACCCGGCGATCGCCGCCGTGCCGACCGCGCCGGATGCCAGGAGGAATCGCCGCCGCGATACGTTCGCCGACCGTGTAGGGTCGTCTGCCATCACCCCTTCGAACCGCGAGGAGCTAATAGCCTTTTCGAAGTTTATATATTTCGTCGGAAAGTAAATATATTTCTACATATATCTATACTCCTAGACGTAGTTCGAGATCAGCCATCGGTACGTCGCGGTCGGTCGGAGCCTCACGGTCGCCGGCCAGGGACGGAGGTCACTCGGAGCACAGGACCGATTTCGTCTCCGAACCGACCCAGGTGACCCGAGCGGCCTCCGGAGGATTGCGGGCCGGAGGCCGATTCAAAACTCGGGGAGACGGCTGTCGTGGCCGGAACAGGTTGGAACTAACCAGCGCGGGACCGGTTTGGATCGATCGAGTTTCGATCGATTGCAACCCAGAGAACCCTGGATTACCAGGCGATCGGCCTATGCATATCGGTACCATATCGACTGTTGGAAGGGCGTCGTTCGACCCTCTTCGACGGGTGGTCGCGTTTCGCGGCATTGATACCACCGAACGCACCACTCCCGTCCTCGTTCTCGCCGGCTACCGTCGATAGCCAGTGATAATCGATCTCAGTAGAGAACTATATAGACGATCGAAACGGGTGCCAAGCCGGCGAACCGACGAGCGACGAGCGGCGATCGGTCGGGGTTCGTGAACGATCGGGATTTCAGGCGACGATGTCCTCGACGCTGGAGTTCTCCCCGACGTAGTACTGCCAGAGATACAGCGACGCCACCGAGCGATAGGGAGCCCAAGCTGTTGCCCGTTCGGCCATCTCCGCGCGGGAGAGTTCGCCGATCAGGTCCTCGATAGCGCGACGGACAGCTAGATCCCCGACCGGAAAGACGTCCTTGCGGCCGAGCCCGAACATGAGGACCATCGCCGCGGTCCAGTCCCCAACCCCTGAAATTTCGGTGAGTTCTGCCCTGATCGCCTCGTCGTCCCGGTTCGCGAAGCGCTCGCGGGTGATTCCCTTCTCCTCAAACCAAGCGGCGACGTTTTTCATTGTCGAGACCTTCTGGGGGGAGAGGCCGACCTCGCGTAATTCCTCGGCGTCGGCGGCCAGCATCGCTCCGGGGGTGATCTCGAAGGCTTCGAAGAGCCGGCCTCTGACCGTACGGGCGGCTTCCGTCGAGATGACCTGGTTGACGATCGAGATTACGAATCGCTCGAAGAGGTCATCGCTGGCTTCGAGTTCGATGATGCCGTACTCTTCGATCAGCGGGCCGATAACCGGATCGTCTCGGAGCGCGTCGTGGGCGTCGGACACGTCGAAAGCGTCGATCCACGACCCGATAGCGGTTGCGTTCGAACCTGAACTGACGGCCAGGCAGTCGGCGGCGGACACGCACCGCATCCGCGAGCGAACTCCGCGGGAGTGGGAAGCTTTTTGATGACGGGTGAGACCGTAGGTCTCGCTGTTGCAACAAATGCTTCGCGTTCGTGGCACAGATTTTTGCAGGAGTGGCACCCACAACGACCGAAAGGAGCCAGGATACCCGACAAAAAAGGCGCAGGTGTCGTGGCTCAGAGCGCGTCGGTGACGGTCTCGTACTCCTCGATTTCGACGCCGCTCTCCGCGATCGTACTCAAAAGCAGGCCATTACCGCTTGCAGTGTCACGTTCGGTGGCACTGTTGACCGCCCGGGCAGCGACGGTGTGTGCGTCCTCGGTGCTCATGTCCTCCTCGAACTCGCTTTCGAGCACGCCGTACGCGAAGGGCGTCCCTGAGCCACTGGCTGTGTAGGGTTCCTCCGAGAGACTGCCCAGTGGATCGATGCTGTAGACGTGAGCGCCGTCGCTGTCGACGCCGCCGAGCACCGGTTGGACGATGAAGAAGGCCCCACTGCGCAGGAAGTTGCTGATGAGCGTCGAGAGCGCCTGCATACTCATCTCCTCGTCCCGGCGGGTCTCGTAGAGGTTGACCTCCGCGCGCAGCGAGCGGACGAGCGACTGGGCGGCACTCACCGCCCCGGCGATCGTCAGTGCCGCCTGCGGGTGGATCTCGAGGATCTTCTGGGCCTGTTTGCTCGCGACGAGGTTGCCGGCGCTCGCCCGCATGTCAGTTGCGAGTACGACGCCGTCGGCGGCCGTGAGGCCGACCGTCGTCGTGCCGGTCTTTAGCGCCTCGCCGTCGCTGCCGGCGTCGATCGTTTCAGTACCGTTCGCTGCCTGCGGAGGAAAACCGAGTTCGGGCTCGAAGGCCTCCCGTTCGATCGCCTGCCGGTCGTCGCCGGGGGAGAACGCAGCCTCGTGGCTCGGATCGTACATGACTTCGCTACCGGCCAGGCGCTGATAAAGCCACTCCTTCAGGTACTACCGCTAACTACCCCCACCGTCGTTGCTACCGTCGCTAGCACCGCCCGCGATCCGAGTCGTGGCGGG
>PXRA01000113.1 GCA_003021725.1 Halobacteriales archaeon QH_8_64_26 | reverse complement strand
CGCTCGCGTACCTCGGGACGGTCACCGGGGCCGGTGCCTTCCTGATCTACTTCGAGTTGCTCGATCGCGTCGGGCCGACCAACAGCAATCTGATCGGCTATCTCGAACCCGTCTGTGCGACGGTCCTCTCCTGGCTCGTTCTCGGCCAGCTCGTCGATCCGTTGACCGGCCTCGGGTTCGCCGCGATCCTGCTTGGCTTTCTCTGTCTCCGGCGGCGGTCGCTCCTCTCGTTTCTCGGGGCTCACACCCCGATCGACTCTAGTCGGCGTCGCTAGGCTGTGAAGGACCAGTCCGATTCCCCTCGTCCAAGGCCGAGAGCCCGTAGACGAGGCCGATGAGCACGACCGCGCCGAGCGGCGCGAGGACAAAGGGCGTGATGGCCAGGTAGCCATAGATCAGAAAGAGCGCGATCGCGACGACGACGACGGTGACCGCATAATAGATCTGGGTCCGGACGTGATCGATGAGGTCCGCGCCCGAAAACGTCGCCGACAGGACGGTCGTGTCGCTGATCGGCGAGCAGTGGTCGCCGAAGATCGCCCCCGAGAAGATCGCGCCGACGACCGGCGAGAGCGCGCCGGTGCCGGCCACGTTGACGGCGAGCGGGATCGCGATCGGCGTTACGATGGCCATCGTCCCCCAAGAGGTACCGGTGGTAAAGGCAATGAAGGCGCTCGCGATGAGGACGATCACGAACAGGAGTTCGGGACTGACGAAGCCCTGGGCGATACTCGTGACGTACTCGCCCGTCCCGAGTTCGGTCGTGACGGTGCCCAGTGACCACGCGAGCGCGAGGATCGTCGCCGCGGTCATCATCACCTTCGTGCCGTCGACGAAGGTGCTCACGGTCTCGCCGAAGGTGAGGATCCGGTGGCGAATCCCGAAATAGCCCGCCACACCGACCATTCCCGCCCCGCCCCAGACCAGCGATAGCGCCCAGTTCGCCTCGCCTAAGATACCGATGATATCGCCGCCGGCCCGCCCCGTCCAGTAGGCTCCGAGTAAGGTGATGGCGACGAGCATGACGATCGGGACGACGAACACCCGCAGCATGGGTTTGTCCGTCCGTGGCTCGCCGAGATCGGCCTCGACGCTCTGGAGGGGTTGGGCACCGTCCCGGAGGACCTTGCCGGTCGAACTCGCCCGGCGCTCGGCGGTGAGCATCTCGCCGTAATCCCGCCCGGTAAGAACGACGATACCGACCATTGCGATCGCTAGTAGGCAGTAGAAATTATACGGGATCGAGCCGAGGAAGACGACGAAGGTGGAGGGCGCTGATCCCGCGATGCCCGCGGCCTCGTAGCCCTGCTGGATCATCGAGAGCTGAAAGGCGATCCAATCGGAGATCAGAAACGTCGAGACCGGGGCAGCCGTCGAGTCGACGACGTAGGAGAGTTTTTCCCGGCTGATGTCGGCCGAGTCGGTGACGTCCTGCATCGCGGTGCCGACGATGGCCGTGTTCGCGTAATCGTTGAAGAAGACGAGGACGCCGAGCAGCCAGGTCGCGACGCCGGCCTGTCGGCGGTTCTCCAATCGGGAACTCGCCCATCGGGTGAGCGCATAGGAGCCCCCCAGCACCCAGAGCAGGCCGACCCCGCCCCCTAAGAGGAAGATGAACACCAGAATCGAGACGTGAAACTCCGTCGCGATCGAGACGACGATCCACTCGAAGGTCTGGCCGAGCCCGTGACTCCCGGTGAAGATTATCGCCCCCGTCCAGATGCCAACGAACAATCCCGGGATCGCCCGCCGCGAGGCGATCGCAGCGACGATGGCTAATACCGGTGGCAGAACCGACAGCGCGCCAAAGCTCGGCATGGATCGCACCGAGATACCACGGGCACTTATTGGTTTCCGACGGGACCGCAGCGTCCCGGAGCTACTTCGCGAAGCCGGTGTTTTCCTCGATCGCCCTCGCTCAGTCCGCGCCCGACGCCCCGTCCATTTGGGAGGGGTCGCTCATCCCTTCCTTGACGCCGAACTCGATCAGGCCGATGTTCACCGGCCAGGCGACGAGGAACCCGATCGATAACGAGAACGCGAGCGCCAGCCAGAACAAGGTATCAGTGATCAGCGCCTCGCTCGCGAGCAACAGGTCAGTCCCGATTGCGGCGATCTCCATGATCGTGATACTGGGGGTCTCACTCCAGAGCGCGTCCGTGGCTGCCTGCTTGAACCCGACGCCGTCCTGCATGAGCGGGCCGATCGTCAGCGCGAAGCCAAGTAGGTACGCGAAGGCGAAGGTCGTCCCGGCGACGGCGATCAGCCCCCAGCCGAGCAGGCCCTGGGCGAGAGTAATACCCACTACTTCGCCCGCCCCACACCCCGAGTAGCAATGAGAGGTCGATCGGAACCCGCGCTTCCAGAGCGAGTCGCGACTGATCTGCGTTCTGCCAGTGTACCAGTAGATCGCAAGTCCCAGTGGTCCCGAATACAGTATCGTGAGCGTCCAGACGAACTTCATGAACGAGCCAAGCACCCGATTGTGCTCCCTGAGATCCCACCAGAGCACCCCGACCGAGACGCCGACGATCGCTACCCAGATCGCGAGCACGACCGGGTTCGAGAGGATCGGTACTAAGAGTTCGCGGGCGGGTTCGAAAGCCTGTTCGATCCGGTGGATCAGCCCGTTGCTGGACGCCGCCAGTACGACCGCCTCCAGCGTCGACCAGTCGGCTATCGATGTCGTCATCCCGTGTTGATTAGGGCCGTATTTTTATTTCGATTGTGCTTACTGACGTTCGACTCTCTTCCCGGCTAACTTTCGAATCCAAACCGCCGATCAGCTCAGTTCGGGGAAGTATCGACCGTGGAAGTCGAAGGGGATCGCATGTGGGATCGCCGCCCGGGCCCGCTCGGTGAAACTCTTCCCATCGAGGACGAGCAGCCAGGAGTGTTCGGCCTCCGTGTCGAGCGCGACGCTCAGGACGACCCCCTCGTCCTCGCTATACTCGCGGCCGCCCGACCGAACCGGGAATCGGTGCTCACGGTCGTCCACGCGATCCGTCCCGTTTTCTCCGTTCTCGCCCGCGTTGGGATCGGGTCGAGGGACGAAAATCGGTTCGCCGAGGTAGTTGCCCCCGTCGGTGAACTCCTCTACCTCGCCCGACTCGACGTCGACTTTCACCAGGGCTTTCGGCCAGTCGGTCATCGGCTGGTCAGCCCCCTGGGCGTAGGCATATCGGTACTCCCGGCACCACCGCGCCGGCGAGGCCGTCGGCAGGCTCGTCGCACCCCCGTAGATCTCCGTCCGGTCGACCGTCGCGTTCGCCCGCCCGTGGATTCGGACCCGGAAGCGTTCGACCGACCCCCCTGGGATCTCCATCTCGCCCTCGCGTAGGCTCGACAGCGAGGCCGCCCCCAGCGCCTCGGCGTCGGGTACGGTCTCTAAGTCGATCACCAACTCCCGGTCGGCCGCGTTCGATCCGATCGGGCTGCCCGCCTCGTCCGCGCCGGCTCCGTCGTTCGAGCCAGTCGCGATACCCTCGGCGCTCGCGGACGATCCACCCGTCTCGTAGGCGTTGATATGGTGAAAGCCGAAGAAGGCGTCCGTGCGGGGCGAAGCGATCACTTCCCCTCGCTCGCGATCGATCAGGAAAAAGCGCGTCCCTCGCTCCGGCTTCCACTCGAAGTTCTCGATGAACGATCCCTGTTTCCCGGGTTTGAGCGCTCGCGTAGGGTCGACGACCAAGGGGAACTCCGTCAGGACGACGAACCGGGGGGTGAGCGCGAAACTGTGCATGTAGCCCGGCTCCTCGACCGGGATCGTAACGACGTGTTCCCGGCGACCCGGAGCATCCATCTCGTAGACGTGATAGGCCGATCGGCGGCCGAACTCGATCTCGAAGTTCACCAGCTTCCCGGTCCACGGGTCGCGCTGTAGGTGGGAACAAGCCAGTTGGCCGCTCGGCTTCGGGCCCTCGTACTGCCGGTCGCCGATGGTCCCTAAGCTCCGGGAATCGAACTCGACTCGCCGGGGAGTCTCGGTCAGCGCGAGGTATTTCTCCCCGACGCGTTCGGCGATGATATTGGCATTGTCGTAGGGCTCGCCGATCACGAACGCTTTGAGCCGGTCGCGAAGGGTCGTCTCGCCGGTCGCGAAACCCCCGGCGAACTCCCCGGCTTGCGTCGCCCGGTGGGTGTCGGTCTCAAGGAAGCGATTTCTGTATCGTACCCTACTATCGTCGCTCCCGAAGGAGAAGGCGCGTAACATCGCGAGGCCGTCGAACCAGTGGTCGACCTCTCGCTCGCCGACGGCGAAGGACCCGGGCCCGTTGCGGATCAGGGTTCCCGAGAGCCAAGCGGGTATATCGCCCTCAACGGGGAGGGTCGTCGAGATCTCGTCGGTGCCGGGCGCGAGCGAGCTGAAACCCAGAGTGCGGTCGGGTGTCACGCTCGCTGTATGCACCCGGCGTATTTGTGCGTTCGCGGTCCGGCGCTACTCCCTGTTTCGGGCGCTATTCCCGGCGATTCGTCCCATGATACCATCCGGCGTGCGACCTACTGTTCACTCGGTGTCCAGGGCGAGATCCAGCCGTGGAGCGATCAGTACGACCGCTCCGACTAACAGTAGTGGTAGTACCCACTCCGGGAGGAGCGCTGCAAGTCCGACTGCTTCGAGTCCACCCAATACGAGCACGAACCCGCCGACGACGAGCGTGACGTTCCCGACGATCCCGGCCGTCACCGCCGTTCCGTCCTCGCCGGGAGTAACTATCGCGGTGGTTTCGCTGATGAGGCCCGTCCAGCCACGGTACTCGATGAGATAGCCGATTAGGAGGATTCCTACGCCGACGAGCACGGTAAGCACGCCAGCGGGGAGAGACTGGACCAGACCCGATAGTGGACCCGATCGATATTATAATTTCGCCAACTCTATCGTCCTCGACCGATTCCGTCTTCGTGATACGGACCGTCCGCTCGCGTTACCCTTTGTGGGCTCGGCTCGCGGGGTTGTCGGTTTCGACCTCGACGGGCGAGCGGATCATGTTCCCCCACTCGGTCCAGGAGCCGTCGTAATTCCTGACGTCGTCGTAGCCAAGGAGTTCGCGCAGCGAGAACCAGGTGATCGAGGAGCGCTCGCCGATCCGACAGTAGGTGACGACTTCGCTGTCGTTCCCGATGTCGTACTCCTCATACATCTCCTCTAATTCCTCGCGGCTCTTGAACCGGCCGTCCTCCTGGAGGTTCTCCTTCCAGGAGATGTTGTTCGCGCCGGGGATGTGACCCGCGCGCTGGGCGGTCTCGGGGCTGCCCTCGGGGGCGATGATCTCGCCACGGAACTCCGCTTCGCTGCGGACGTCCACCAGGGGAACGTCGAGTTCCATCGCGTCATCGACGCCCTCGCGGTAGATCCGCAGGCCATCGAAGGGGCCGCGAGCGTTGTACTCCTGAGGGGAGAAATCGGGCTCGTCGGTCGTCATGGGGTAGTCGTTGGCTTCCCAGTACTGACGGCCGCCGTCGAGCAGGCGGACGTCCTCATGGCCGTAGTACTTGAACTGCCAGTAGGTGTAGGCGGCCCACTGGTTCGACTCGTCGCCATACAGAACGACGGTACTGTCCTCGGTGATGCCCGCATCGCCCATGATCTGGGCGAAGTCCTCCTTGCTTAGGATGTCGCGTTTGATCGAGTCCTGCAAGTGGGTCCCCCAGCGGAAGCCGATCGCGTTCGGGATATGACCCTGGGCATACGATTCGTCGTAGTCGATGTCGGCCTCGACCAGTCGGTAGTCGGGGTCGTCCTCGCCGAATTCGTCCAGGTTCTCTTCGAGCCAGTCGGGCGAGACGATCGCGTCACTCTCGTGTTCGCTCATGTACCTCCGGTTAGCCATCCAGTTACTTGTACCGAGCGGAAAGAGCAACCGCACCCGGTTATCTCGGACGACGATTTATCGACCCCAGTTCCCCTCCTTGCGGCCAGGCGCACGCTATCGTCCGTTGTGTGCGGTATGCAGCCCTCTCGCCCGCTCGTAAAACCAGTAGTTTATGCTGGTTGTTCAGTGAACCGCCGCCATAGCCGGATACCGGTTGTAACGACGAACCCGGTGACCCCGAGGACGAACGCGATCGGTCGTGTGGTCCCTCCCGGACGTCCTCAAGACTCATAAGAGCTAGTCAATGACACACACGATTATGAGGCGGAGGCGACTACTCACGGCGTCGGTAACGCTCGCCGGGCCACTCATCGCCGGATGTGTGGAGAGTAGCGGCGGCGGTGGCAGTGTCGACGGTGGTGCCAACAATGGTAGCGGTGCCGGCGACGCCAGTATCGAGGGGACGTCCTCGGTGGCGATGGTGAACGACGGGTTCGAGCCACGGAACGTCGAGGTCGGAACGGGAACGGCCGTGACGTGGACGAACGAGGACGATCCCGAACACACCGTCACCGACGCGTCGGACAACTGGCAGAAGGACACCCGAGTAGCGGGCGGCGGCGAAACGAGTCACACCTTCGAGGATAGCGGCGTCTACGACGTGTTCTGTAGTATCCACGGGTCCTCGAATCTCTCGGGGATGAGTATGAGAGTCGGCGTGGGCGACGCGACGATCGAAGCACCCCTCGGCGGCGCTGGCGGTAGTAGCGACGGTGGCGACGATAGCGGCGGTGGGTACGGTGGTAGCTACTGATTCGATGCCGGAAGCACCCTGCTCTCCTGTCTCGGTCGCCGAGGGATACCTCACCCGCTACGATCACCGCCCGAAGAGGCGGTAATCGTGGTCGGGCGTATAAGTACGTGAGACTCATGGTTCGAGAGACGCGAAGCGTCTCTCGTCATTACGAAACGGCTTCGCCGTTTCGAACGACTTCGTTCGCCTAACGAGGTATACACCTTCCCTGATTATCGCCCGAGAAGGCGATAATCGTGGTCAGGCGTGTACCGCCGGAAGAGGAGACTGTTCGTCAGCACCGATACCGACGAGAACGCCATCGCCGCCGCAGCCAGTACGGGCCGGAGCAGGCCGAGCGAGGCCAGTGGGATCATCGCGGTGTTGTAGCCAAGCGCCCAGACGAGGTTCTGTTCGATCTTCCGGAGCGTGGCATCCGAGATCCGGATGGCTTTCACCACGTCGAGCGGGTCGTCGCGCATGAGGGTGACGCCGGCGGCCTCGATCGCGACGTCAGTGCCTGACCCGATCGCGGTTCCGACGTAGGCCATCGTTCGCTTCCCGCCCGCTTGGATCTCGTCGACGGCGTTCGACTTGTCCTCGGGCAGGACCTCCGCGCGGACGTTCTCGGGACCGATCCTGACCCGCTCGGCGACCGCGCGGGCCGTCCGTTCGTTGTCGCCGGTGATCATCCCCACCTCGACGCCGCGCTCGTGCAGTGCCGTGATGGCTTCCTTCGCGCTCCGCTCAACCGTATCGGCGTCGGCCACGAGCCCGATCAACTCGCCGTCGAACGCGACGCACATCGCGGTTTGCCCTCCTCTTTCAGGCGTTCGAGGGCGTCCGGGGGGCGCGGGATCGATGTCGTTCCCCTGCCTGAGTGTGCAGTTCCCGATCAGGGCCTCCGTGCTGCCGACTGTGGCACGAACCCCCTGTCCCGGGACGTTCTCGAAGTCGGATCTCTCCTTTCGTAACTGCCGGTCGAGGCTCGGCCAAACCTTCGAAACCGAATCGAGGGTGTTCGGAGCGATCGACGTCAGTTTCATGAGTCGGGTGTGAGGGACTCACGGCGGCGAGACGGGCATTCCGAACACGAGACGTATTAGGCTAGAGCCTGAAGGCGAGAGCGGACGACATCGAATGCTTTCCGACGACTATCACGGGTTCGACGTTAGCGTACTGGGATTCATTATCGCCGCCGTCGCCTTCTATGCCGGGCGGCTCGGCAGTGCTAGCGACGTCGGCTCGCCGAACATCATCCGCTTTACGGACTACCCGCGGGGCTCGGCCCCGCCTGCGGTCCTCCCACAGGACTCGGCGTTGATGTTGCTTACCGAGTCGGACCCGTCGGCGACCGAGAGCGCCGGAGTCGCCGCGTCCGCCGCCGGCCCGGCGTCGGTCGACCCGATCTGGACCTTCATCATGTGTATCGGCTTCGCGCTGCTCGTCGGCGGGCCGCTGTTCGCTCGGCTATACGTCGCCGAAGACTGAGACCGGCGATCCCCGATGTTCGGGTGTTCCCCGATTCCTCGAAGTTCCTACTGCTCGGCGTCACCCGACTACGGGGCGAGCACGGCTTCGGGGGGACCGCCGGGCAGGCGATCGCGGTCGTGTGGCTCGTCGAACTTCCGGGGCGGACCTCGTGCAACGAGTCCCTTGGGGTTCAGATCGGTATGGCTCCGGTAGTAGTGGTCCTTGATGTGATCTATATTTACCGTCTCGGCGACGCCCGGCAGTTGATACAGCTCTTTGAGGTAGTCCCAGAGGTTCGGGTAATCCCGGATCCGTCGGACGTTACACTTGAAGTGGGTGTGATAGACGTGATCGAAGCGGATCAGCGTCGTGAACAGACAGACGTCGGCTTCGGTGAGTCGCGAGCCACAGAGGTGCCGCTGATCGGAGAGTACGCCTTCCCAGTGGGACAAGGCCTCGAAGAGATCGCCAACGGCGTCCTCGTAGGCCTCCTGGGTGCCCGCAAAGCCTGCGCGGTAGACGCCGTTGTTGATCGGCTCGTAAATTTCCTCGATCACCCGGTCGACGTCCTCGCGATACCCCTCGGGATACAGGGTGTTCTCGCGGCCGAACTCGGCGAAAGCACTGTCGAGCATCCGCATGATCTCTGCGGACTCGTTGTTGACGATCGTTTCTTCCTTCCTGTCCCAAAGCACCGGTACCGTCACTCGACCGGTAAAGTCGGGATCAGCCGCGGTGTAGACTTCCCGGAGATAGTCGGAACCGTGGATCGAATCGGGCGTACAGCCCTCTTTCTCGGGGGCGAACTCCCAGCCGTCCGACTGCCGGTAGGGATCGACGACATCGACCGAGACAGCGTCCTCCAGGCCGCGCAGCGCCCGGGTGATCGCTGCTCGATGGGCCCACGGACAAGCATGGGAGATATAGAGGTGATAGCGACCCTTCTCCGCCGGGTGTTTCGCGTCCGGGTCCGCTTCGACCCACTCGTGCGCCACTCGCCGTCGACTAACATGTTCACACCTCGACTACGCGTTCTACGCTGATAGGTGTGTAGGCGACACCGACTTCACCCGACGAACGCGGCTGGACCGCCCCTATAGCGTGACGGAGGGTCCAATTCCCCTGCCGGCGGTGCGCCGACGGTCGGCTCGTCGCCGATCGGTCCATCCGCACCGACGGGTTCTACTGGCTCGCCGTCCTCCTCCGGGTAGTGGCTTCAGACGAGCGACGGACTCCCCCCGGTCTCTCGCGGCGGGCGTTCTTGACTGGGGGGACAACGAGCGTTCTCGTGCCAGCGGCGATGGCGAGCGCTTCACCTGTGGCGGCCCAGGTTCCCGAGAACGCTCCGCGGGTCATCCGCGTTCCGGCCGGCCGGACCTTCGAGGTGACGCTCGGCGACGGCGATTCGCTGTCCGATCTCGTGATCGACGTCAGCGCGCTGGAGGCGAGCTACAATATCGATGCCTCCGGGTCGAACTGGGAGATCCGTAACCTCGCGATCGTCGGTCGCCATCCCCGATCGGACGTGACGGCCTTCTCCGTTGCGGTCACCGACCCCGAGGGCGTGGGCGTGGTCGACAACGTCTGGCTCGGCGACGGCTCGCGGAGTACGGTCGGGATCTTCGTCTCGCCCGCCCATGCCGGGACTCTCCTGATCCGCCGGTGTCACGTTGCGAACTACCCGAACAACGGGATCTACGCTTCCGCACCGGGCAACGGTCCCGGCGCGCAAACCCCTGGTGCGGGCGGGCGGGTCCGTATCGACTCCTGTTATGCGTACAACAACGCCGTCTCGGGCTTTCGAGTCGGCACGGCCGGTTCGTGGGTTCGAAACTCCGTCGTCGTCCAGGACCGACGGACCCCCGCGAGCATCGGCGGGGACGCCACGCGGGCGGTCTGGGTCTACTACGAGTCGGCGCTGATCGCGAACGTCGATTTCCGGATGGCCGACGGAACGGGCGTCGTCGCCGGCAGCGGCTCCGGGGAGAAATCCACCTCCCAGGTCGTACTCCGGAACGTTCGAGGAACAGCCGAGGACCTGCTCGACGGTGAGACCGAGGACATCCGCGGGCGCGTCCTCCCGAACCCCGAGATCAGGGTCCCCGAAGGGTGTCCGGAAACCCCCGCCGAGGTCTTTGCCTCGCCGGTCGGGCCACCGGCGGCGGTCGGAAACGGTACTCCGGAAACCGAACTGCCCGACGACCCGGACTGGATCCCGGCCCTCTCCCTTGCGACCGGCACGTTCGCTACCTCGGTGTTCGGTCCCGTGCTCGGCGGCCTGCTCGTTTTCCTGGCACTCCTCTCACCTGGGCTCGCAGTTCTCGCCGTTCTCCTCTACGTGCTCTATCGACGCGGGGAGTGGGAACCCGGCGGGTCGAGCGGATCGAGCGGACGAAACCGACTGTGAACGATTGTGGCTGATCGTAACCCGTCGCTCCCGAGCATCGCGGTCGGCGGGCGGTGCTTCGATGGGTTTATTCGGCTCCTGTGACCTATTAGGATCACTATGGCCGACAAGCCCGCCTCGATGTACCGGAATATCACGAAACAACCCTACACCCGCCGGGAGTACATCACCGGGATCCCGGGTTCGAAGATCGCCCAGTACAAGATGGGCGACGTACACGCCGACGGCGATTCCTATCCGATCCGAATGAGCCTCGTCGTCGAGGAGGCCGTCCAGTTGCGCCACGGCGCGCTCGAATCCGCCCGCCTGTCGGCAAACCGCCACCTGCTCAAGAGCCTCGGCGAGGGCAACTACAAGATGATCCTCCGGAAGTTCCCCCACCACGTGATCCGGGAGAACAAACAGGCTACCGGCGCGGGTGCGGATCGGGTCTCCGATGGGATGCGCCAGTCCTTCGGGAAGGTCGTCGGTACCGCCGCCCGCGTGCCACGCGGCGATCGGCTCTTTACGATCTGGTGTGACGTCGATCAGGCCGACGTATCGAAGGATGCCTTACGTCGGGCGTACAACAAGCTCTCGCCGCCCTGTCGCATCGACGTCGAACGTGGCGAGCAGCTACTGACCAGCTGAAGACTCGAAGTCTGCTCGATCTTTTTCGGTTCGGTGATCGTTAGCCGGTCGGCGGCGATCGGTTGCTCCACGGGACCACGATCGGACTACTCTTAGCCCCTCTTCGCTGCGGAGTGGAGTTGGCCAGTACCTCGACGACCGGCTCCGATCAGTGAGCGCTTTCTCTGAATCGTAGATCTTCCTTCAGGATGGGGAGCCGAGAAGTCATCGCCGATTCGTATAGTCGCCGCTGTGTTTCGAGTTCGGAAAAATCGAGTCGGTTCGATCCGGGGTTCTACTGGTTGAGCAGGTTCGCGACCGCACACAGCAGGTTTCCGAGCAGGTTTCCAGGACCGGGAACGGCGTCGATGTTGAGCGTGACTTCCGAGAGTTCGACCGTCAAGCCGAGCGCGTCGAGGTCGAGCGGACCGAGGTTGAGGAACAGAACGTCACAGACTCCACTGTCGTCGCTCGGAAGCAGGTTTGCAGCGAGGTCGGTGAACGACTCGGTGAACTGCTGTGCGCTGTTCCCATTACCGTTGCTGTTGCCCGGCTCCGAGCTCCCGCTGAACGTGCCGCTCGCGAGGAGTCCATCGCCAGCGTCGTTGAGCTTTAGCTCCGTGAGCGTGAGCGTGCCGGTGATCGTCGAAGTCGGGTTTCCGTCCGTGATTTCGACGTCTCTGGCCTCAACCGGTATCTGCAGGCCCTCCTCTTGGGCGGCAGCCGAACCGCCGAAAAGGGTTAGTCCCGCGACTGCGGTGCCGGCCGCGGCGGTCCCTTTCAGGAACGTCCGTCGCGCTGTTTCCGCCGTCGATGCTTCTACCGTTTCGTTCGAATCGGTCGTCTCTTTCATGGGTGTCGTTCCCGCCGCTCGCTGCGGCGTGACCGATTCGACGCGCACTCGCTTCCTAAAAGCTGTGGCTGCAAACGCCTGCTCGAAATCGCCGGCATCGTAGCACCCCTCTCGATACGGCCCGTCGGCGATGGGTTTTCGCTCGCCCGACGCTATTGCCCGTTATTGGCCCACTATGCTCACTGTAGCCATCACAACACAGGGCGAGACGGCCGACCGGATCGCCGCCCCGCTCGCGAAGCGGGATATAGACGTTCGACACCTCCCGACGACCGGTCGGGCGATGTCCCTCGATGGATCGACCCTCTCCGTCGAGGGTTCGCTTGAGGACCCGGAGACCGGCCCGCTCGGAAGCGAGGAGGGTAACGACGCCGAAACCACCGAGAACCCTCTCGAAGCCTTCGACGTCGGCTTGGTCTATCCCTCGCGGCTCACCGAAGGCGGCGTCATAGACGCCCGACTCGATCTCCCCTGGGTGAACAGCCGGGACGCGGTGCTGACCTCTAGAAATAAAGCCGGCGTGCTCGCGGCCCTCGATCGGGAAGGTATCCCGGTCCCCGAGAGCGTACTCGTCTCGAACCCGGTCGCGGAAGGGACGCTCCGAGCGGTCTTCGAACGCTTCGAGCCACCGGTCGTCGTGAAACCCAACTCCGCGACCCGGGGGATCGGGATCACCAAGGTCGGCGATGTCGATTCGTTTCTCGGGGTGTGTGATTACCTCGGACTGCTCCATGAGTTCCCGGCGACAGGCGACAAAGCCTTTATGATCCAGGAGTACCTCCCCGACGCGCGGGACTACCGGCTCATGGTGATAGACGGTGAGTGTCTCGGCGGCGTCGAGCGCCAAGGGGCGGGCTGGAAGCACAACGTCCATCGCGGTGCCGAAGCCGTCGGCGTCCCCGTTCCCGAGGACCTCGCCGCGCTGGCCGAACGGGTCGCCAGCGTCCTCGATATTCCCTACCTCGGCGTCGACCTGCTGGTCGCGGACGAACGGGTCCTCGTCACCGAGACCAACGCCCGCCCGACGGTCGACGACGCGGCGAAGTACGACGAGGACTTCTATGACGAGTTGGCCGCGCTGATCCGCTCCGCCGCGGGCTAAGCGTCGCGGACCCTTCGACCCCTTTCGAGTACACTTACCGCGAGAGTCGATCTCGCCCGCCGCGAGGAGGTCCTGTTGAAGCGACTGAGAACGCGAAGCGTCGGTGAAAGGGGTCGGCGAGGGTTCGACGCGCGGTGGCGGGCAGCGAAGCGGGAGACGAGAAGTGAGGACGAGATTTGGAAGCGCCCCGAGCGATCAGTCGACGTTGATGTCCGCGGAGGCGTCCGCACGCTCGAAGGTGACCTCGAGCACGCCGTTGTTGAACGTGGCGTCGGCGGCGTGTTCGTCGACCCGCGTCGGGAGGTTTACGCGCTCGGTGTACTCGCGGTGCTCGCCGGTGGCGTCGATGCTGAGCGTCCGTCCGTCGCACTCCAGTGAGATACCCTCCTTCTCGACGCCGGGGAGGTCAACGACCACACGAATGACGTTTTCCTCCTCGTAGACCGCGCTGTGGGCCTCGGCTGCCGAGTCGCTACCGCTATCGACGTGCATGTCCATTCCCCCGCCCATCATTTCGTTCATCATCCGTTCGAGCTGCCGAAACAGGTCGTCGAAGGGGTCACGATCCCGATCGCGGTCGTCACGTCTCATAGCACTCAGTGGATCGGTCACGTCAAAAAGCCTTCCGCCAGTTCGACGCTCGATTTTCGCTCGGTGCGCCTCGCTCAGAAGTCCATTCCCATGGCCTCGTTCGTCCGCTCGATGCTCGTCGTAGCGTCCTCCGTACCGGCGACCGCCCGCAGAGCGTCGACGTTCTCGGGCACGACGTCCGATTCCTGGTGGATCGCCTGGAACAAGTAGAGGTCCTTGCCCCGAGTGGCGATCGACTCGCCCCAGACGCAGTTCTCCCAGATGTCCCCCCGAGGGCGGCCGGCGTCGAGCGCGAACTCCTTCAGGCTGCCCGATCCGTCGATTCCCAGCCATTCGGGAATCACGAACAGGCGTGATTCGTCCGCCAGAGCCTCGCGAACCTCCTCGGCCTCGGGCTCGCTTTCGAGGGTGATATTGATGCTGTGGGTATGGGTGAGCGTCGCGGGCACCTTGAGCCCGAGGGTATCGATCTCGAGGTCGGGGAAGATCGTCTTTACGTCCGGGCCGTGATGGGAGGGTAGGCCGATCGGGTCGGGCAGCACGTCGTTGATCGGCCCCCGGTCGCTTTGGGCGGTGTCCCCGCCGCGGCGGACGAGCGTCGCCCGGACCTTCTCGATGCCGAAGCCCTCCTCGATCGGCGCGACCAGCCGCGCGAGCCCGGTCGTGTTACAGGAGACGACCCGGACGTGATCGGCTCCCGTTGCCTCGGAGAAGTTCGACCGCGCGTTGAAGCTCGTATCGACGAGTGCCTCCTCTTCCCCGCCCTGGTAGAGCGCGGGGGTGTCGTACTCCTCGTAGAGTTCTCTGTTCCCCGCGCCGATCCCCGAGGGCGCAGCGTCGACGACGACGTCGCTCTCCTCGACCAGTTCCTCTACTTCCCCTGCGAGGTCGATACCTGCCTCCTCGAAGCGCTCGACGCGCTCGGGCACGGCGGCGAACAGCCGGTAGCCCTTCTTCACTGCCCGCTCGGCCTCGAAGTTCGGCCGCGTTTTCGCCACGCCGAGTAGTTCCATGTCCGGCTGGGCGGCGACGGCGTCCGCGACGCGCTTGCCGATCGTTCCGTAGCCATTGACGCCGACCTGAAGCATATGCGTTCGCCTGTGTGAGCGCTCCCAATAACGGTTACTGCTCGCGGCCCGCCTCTTGCCGTTCGCAGCGAGTCGTTTCGACCGGCCCAATCCAAACCGGTGCGATGTGCATCGGATTCGCGTACACTCGGTGTGGTCCTTCGTCTTCCCCCCCATACCGTTCCCCACTCCGAGAGGCGAACACTGACGATGCCACGCGCTCTCGGGGGCGTATGAACGAACTCGATCGAGATCGGGACCAATCGGCTGGGTCCTCGCTCGCGGCGGCCGCCGAGACCGCGATTTCCCAGTGTATGGCGCTTGAAACCCACGAATCCTGTGTGATCGTGGCCGACGATTCGACTTCTCCTATCGGCGAGGCGCTCTACCGGGCCGCAAGCGAGATGGCCGAGAACACCCTTCTCGCTCGGTATCCCCCTGGCAGCCAACACGGCGAGGAACCGCCCGACCCGGTCGCTGCAGCCATGCGGGCCGCCGACGTCGCGCTCTGTCCGACGGCGAAGAGCTTGAGCCACACTCGCGCGCGTACCGACGCCACCGACGCCGGGGCACGCGTCGCGACCCTGCCGGGGATCACCGAGGAAATCTTCACGACCGGCCTGGACGCCGACTACGACCGGATCGCCCGCGAGTGTGAGGACGTACGCAGGCAGGTCGCGGACAGCGAGGAACTCCGGATCACCTCGCCACAGGGCACTGATTTCACCGTCGAGCCCGGGACGCGGGAGTGGCGCTCGGATACCGGGATCGTCCACGACGCGGGCGAGATGTCGAACCTCCCCGCTGGGGAGGTGTTCGTGAGCCCCGAGACGAGTACCGGAACGTACGTCGTCGACGGGACGATGATGCCCTATGGCCTGGTAGAAGAGGGAATCGAGTTCGTCGTCGAAGACGGGATAGTCACCGAGGTGAGCGACGACGCGGTTCGCGAACAGTTGGAGGACGCCGCCGAGGAGGGAGGCGAGGACGCCTACAATCTCGCGGAGGTCGGGATCGGGACGAACGTTGCGGTCTCGGAGCTGGTCGGGTCGGTGCTCGCCGACGAGAAGGCCGCCGGAACAGTCCATATCGCGATCGGCGACGACGCGGGCATCGGCGGGGACGTCTCCGCGCCGATCCACACCGACGGGGTGCTCCGGGACCCGACCGTCTACGCCGACGGGGAAGTCCTAGACCTTCCGGCAGTCG
>PXRA01000112.1 GCA_003021725.1 Halobacteriales archaeon QH_8_64_26 | reverse complement strand
TGCGCAACGAACAGTACAAGCTCGAAGACCTGCTCAACGAACTCGCGGCGGAGGGCTGGATCTACGACGATACCGCCGTCGTCGACTCCTCCTCGATCTTCTTCATTTTCCGGCGGCCGGTCGATTCCTGATCGAGCGACCGTCGTCCGGGTATCCGGCCGCGATGAACGGACTCCTGTACTCTCATTCCCACTCGATGTCGCTCGATCGGTCCGCGCTGCGCAGGATGAAGGGCCCGATCGCGAGCGTGCGCTTGGTGATCGTCACGAGCCGGAGGATGAAGCTCACCAGGAACAGGAAAGGCAACGCGCCGATGGTCATGCCGGCACTGACGATCCAGACGAGGTTATCGATCCCGAGAAAGATCCCCGGAAAGGAGGTCGGCGCGAGATACATCGCGAGCGCGGAGGTGATCGCGAGCGCGGGCACCGAGAGATACAACATTCCACGCGAGAGGTCGACGAGTTGCCACTGGAAGTACAGCGTCTTGATGTGCTCCCGAGCTGGACCATAAAAGCCCAAGATGTCGATGAGGTCGATGAGCTTTCGCACCGTCTCGCGATCCATCTCCTCTTGGTACTGATGTTGGATCCGGCGGGCCTGATAGATCTTCCAGGAGTAGTTGTAGTCGAGGGCGGCTTTCACGACCGTGTACTCGCCGAAGGCCCGGTCTTCGAGTTGATCGCTGACGACGCTTGCGTTGTCGTGGATGTCCTCGGCGAGCCGGGCGATCGCGTCGGTGCTCTCGTCGTTTTCGTCCTCGTTGTCCTCGACGGCGTCTTCGAGCGCTTCGGTCTTCTCGCTCGTGTTCTCGACGAGCGCCCGGAGGAAGTCGTTCGGCTCGGGCGGGCTCGACGCTCCGAAGATGTCCTCGACGTTCGCCCGGAAGCCCATCGAGCCGTTCATTCGTTCGCGCTGCTCGCCGAGCGGGCCGAACTCCTGGGAGAGCACGACGAGACTGATCGTGACGACGAGCGTCACGCCGGTGATGAGCGCGCCGACGTACGCCTGAAAGACGTATCGGGTCGGCGCATCTCGGATCATATACAGCCGGAAGGGTGGGACGGCATATGCCCCGAGGATCACGAAGACGACGAACATGCTGATCGCCAGCCCGAACGCCAGCAGCCGCCGATTGACGTTCAACAGGATATACAGACTGATCTTCGCGCGGCGACTACCGATCCGCTCGCGCATCGTATTGCCCGGCGACGATCCACTCATGGCACTGTTCCCTTCATCTACCTTTCCCCTCGATCGGGGGCGATAAGGGCGTGACGCTTGTCGATGCCGGGCAAGGCAGCTTCCGGTCACCGATCGCCTCACCCTTTTGCCCTTTTCCTCGCGCCCACCCGACGAGCCACGCCGAACGGAAAGGCCCATCCCCACCCGTCGGGAACGCGTTCCATGATCGGGATCGTCGGCGGCGGTATCGCGGGCCTCGCCGCGGCTTACGCCTTGCAGGAACGGGGCTATGAGGTGCGGGTCTTCGAGGCCACCGACCAGGTGGGTGGGCTCGCCGCGACCTACGAGACGGCGGGCGACCGCATCGAGAAGTTCTATCACCACCTCTCCGCGTCGGAGGAGACGATCGTTTCCCTTATCGAGGAGCTAGGGCTCGGCGAGGACCTCGCCTGGCCGATCGGGAAGAACGCGTATTACATGGACGACACTGTCTATCCGCTCGATACCCCCTGGGAGATCGCTGCCTATCCCTACTTAAGTCTCTACGATAAGTTCCGCCTCGCGATGTTGACCCAGGAGACAGACGTCCGCGGTGGCGTCCCGAAGTTCGACAGCTACGAGGAGCTGACGGACTTCGAGGACGTTCCGATCAAGGCCTTCCTCTACGAGCACACGACGCCCGGCGTCTACGAGAACTTCTTCGATCCCCTCTTGGAGGCCAAGTTCGGCTCGCGCAAAGAGGACGTCTCGGCGGCCTGGCTCCTGGGCCGGATCAAGTTCAGAGGGGAACGGGACCTGCTGCGGGGCGAGCCCTTGGGATACCTCCGGGGCGGGTTCGGCCGGCTGCTCGATCGGCTCGTCGATGCCGTAGGAACCGAAAACATCGCGACGGGAACCCGGGTCACCGACCTCGATTTCTCGGGGGAAAAGGCCTACGCGCTGCGGACCGAAAGCGGCGGTGAGAACGTAAACGGCCCGAGCAGTGGCCGGGAGACCCACGCGGTCGAGGCCTGTGTCGTCGCCGCGATGCCCGATGTCTTAGAGGACCTCTCGGGCTATGAGTGTGGAATCGACTTCCAGGGGACGGTCTGTTCGGTGCTGAGCCTAGAGGAGTCACTCACCGACACCTACTGGCTCAACATCGGCGACGACGCGCCCTTCGGCGCGCTGATCGAGCACACGAACTTCATCCCCTCGAAGTACTACGGCGGCGAACACCTGCTCTACGTGCCCAAATACATCCAGTCACCCGACGAAGCGGTCTGGAAGATGGACGACGCGGAAGTCGAGGAACTGTGGCTCTCGGGGATCGAGGAGCTGTTCCCGGAGTTCGATCGCGCCGCCGTGAACTGGATCGAGACGGCGCGAAACCCCCGTACCGCGCCGGTCTACGAGCGGGGCTACCTCGATATGGTGATTCCTTACGACCTCGGCCCGGAAGTAGCGGAGGGCTTGTACTACGCGGGCATGGCTTCCCGCGCCCAGTACCCCGAGCGCAGCCTCGACGGCGGAATCGAGGCCGGCTTCGCGTGTGCGGACCGGATCGCGACCGGGGCGAGGACTCGACCGCCTACGCCGGACGCGCCGCGAGCGGACGGCGGCGAGTAGGGACCCGGGAACGGACGACGCGAGCGCATGAATATTATCGCCGTAGGCTTATTCCCGTCCGCATTGTACCTGGCCTATGGCTACCAGCGTCATCAACAGGGAGGGGCCTCACTCGCGACAAGCGATGTGGGCGCTCGCCCTCGCGCTCGGCGGGGTGCTCGCCTACGTCGTATACTCGTATCTGGGCACCTTCGTCCTCGGGCTGTTCGTCTACTACATCACGCGGCCGGTCCACCGCCGACTCTCGAAGCGGGTCCCGACCTCCAGTCTCGCCGCAGTGGTCGCGCTGCTGACGATCGCGCTGCCGATCTTACTGATTATCGGGTATACCGTCGCGATCGGCGTCAACCAACTCGCCGGTTTGGTCGGCCCCCAGCAGGTCGACCAGTTGCTTGGTCCGCTGCTTAGCAGTGCTGGTGCCGGTGCCGGTGCTGGCGGTCCGGAAGCGGTCGTTTCACGAGCGATCAACGACCCGCAAGCGTTCGCCTCCGGGCTCGCTGGCGGCGGCCTATCGGGGACGATCCGACAGGCGGGGACGGCCGCCCTGTCCGTACTCGGCGTCCTCGGAACGGTTTTCATCCAACTCTTTATCGTGCTCACGCTCGCCTTCTACCTGCTGCGTGACGACGAGCGACTCGCAGGGTGGGCTCGCACGCGGGTCTTGGGCGAGGGCTCGCCCGCCGATACGTACCTCTCGACGGTCGATCGCGACCTCAAGACCGTCTTCTTCGGGAACATTCTCAACGCGATGGCCGTCGCGATCCTCGCGGTGGTCTGTTATGTGCTGCTCAACGTCTTCGCGCCCGGCGGGGTCGCGGTCCCCTCGCCCGTGCTCATCGGTCTCTTGGTCGGCGTTGGCAGTCTCGTTCCTGTCGTCGGCATGAAGATCGTCTACGTTCCCGTCGCACTCATCATCACCGCGGCCGCTTTCACGGGCGGGGCGACGGCGGCACTGTGGTTCCCGGCGGTCTTTCTGGGTATCTCGCTGTTCGTCGTCGATACGTTCCCGGACCTCCTGTTGCGGCCCTACGTCTCGGGCCGGGACATTCACACCGGCGCGACGATCGTGGCCTACATCATCGGCCCGCTACTGTTCGGTTGGTACGGGCTCTTTTTGGGACCGCTGCTGCTAGTGGCGATGATCCACTTCGCGCGCATCGTCCTCCCGGAACTCGCCCACGGCGAGCCCCTGACCGGGGCGGCCTCGACCGAGGGCCCGCTCGATGCGACCGAGGAGGAGGACACAGCACCCGAACCCGATCCGGTCGACGCCGACAACGGGCCGGAAGCGGGGACGGGAACGGGAACCGATAGCGAAAACGACCGGCCCGGCGAGAGCGATCGGAGCACCGCCAGCGACGGCGGCCGGGAGGACGATCCGGGGACCGCGACCCGATCGCCGGCCGGGTCGGACACGACCGAGGGCCGTCCCGAGTCCTCGGCCGATCGCGTTCGCTCGACGTGGGACGAGGGGGCCTCGACGACCGATGGCGACGGGCCGCGGGAGGAGGACCGATAGTAGCCGAGAAGCGACGCCGGACGACAGGAAATCGGGGCTATCTACGTACCGACACATCGAGCTATCGACCGGGGCGTTTTATCCGGCCCGCGGTCGAAGCGAACTCGATGGAAGCGATCGAGGTCACCGACTTCGGCGATAGGGATTCACTAACAACTACCGAGCGCGAGGGTCCCGAGCCGGGTCCCGGCGAAGTCCGCATCGCGGTCGAAGCGATCGGCGTGAACTTCGCCGACATCATGCAACGTCGCGGGCACTACCCGGGCGGACCACAGCCGCCCTACGTCCCCGGCATGGAGGCCGCCGGCACGATCGACGCGGTGGGTGAGGGCGTCGATCGCGAGGTCGGCGAGCGCGTCGTCGCGATGACGAACGACGCTTACGCCGAGTTCAGCACGGCGAGCGTCGACGCGCTGTTCGACGTCCCCGAGGGGATGGCTTTCGAGGAAGCCGCGGGCTTTCCCGTTCAGTTCCTCACCGCTCACAATACGCTCTTCGAGTGGGGCGGGCTGACGGAGGGCGAATCGGTCCTGATCCACGCTGCCGCCGGAGGCGTCGGCACGGCCGCCACCCAACTGGCGAGTCAGGCCGGCGCGACGGTCCTCGGCACCGCGAGCAGCCAGGAGAAACTCGATCTCGCGTCCGAATTGGGCTGTGACCAGCCGATCCAGTACACCGAGACGGACTTCGCCGAGGCGGTGGACGATCATACCGACGGCGCGGGCGTCGATCTGGTCCTCGACGGCGTCGGCGGCGAGACCACCCAGCGGAGCCTCGAGTGCCTCACGGACTTCGGACGTATGACCGTCTACGGCGCGGCCAGCGGCGAACCCGGCCGTCCCGATACCGGTACTCTGTTGTTCAACAACCAGACTCTGCTCGGCTATCACCTCGGGCAGGCGATCGAACACACGCCCCAGCGCGTGCTCGGCGCAGTGCCCGACCTTACCGAGGCCCTCACCGCGGGCGAGTTAGAGGTGGTCGTCGGCGAGACCTTCTCGCTGAGCGAAGTCAAGGAGGCCCACGCTCACGTCGAGAACCGCGAGAGCACCGGTAAGGTAGTGCTCGTTCCCTGAATCGTCTCGGATCGGGCCCGGAGGGAAGCAGCGTGAAACGCGGACAGCCGGGAGGATTACTGACCGAACTCGAAGCGCTCGACGTCTTCGGTTTCCCCTTCGTCGAGCGTGCAGGTGAGGTTATCGATGCGGAACTCCTGCTCGAAGTCCACCCCGCTCAGCGCCTCGACGACCGCCGGCAGGTCCGATCGGTCGAGCTCGCCCTGGGCGAGCGTGACGTGAGGGGCCCATCGCTCGGGGGTGAAGCGCCCGACCGCTCCCGAGGAGCGGCCATCGACCGCGTCCCAGATCGCCCGGTGGAGCCCCGAGAGTTCCGGCGAGCGGACGATCGACGCACAGACGACCGGCTTCGGATCGGTAAAGACCGTTAGCCCGCTTGGTCGGACGGTGATCGGTGCCTGTGACCGGACGAGTTCGGGCAAGCGACGGTCGATCAACGACGAGGAATACTCCTCGGCGACGTGATAGGAGAGGTGGGCCGCCGAGTCCCCGTCGCTTTCGGCACCGAGTTCCTCGGGGAGCCGCCCGGTTGCCTCCTCGATCCAGGCTCTTCCCGCCGCGCCGAGCACCGAAGCGATAACTGACACGTCCCCGCTCCGAGAGCCGCCTTCATAAAGCATGCTGTAGCCGGCTACTCGACCCGACGCGACGGCCCGACCGTCAGTCGACCGGCAGCCCCGATCGATCGATCCCGTCCCGCCGGTTCTCCAGCGCGTCGAAGGTCCCGCCCCGGCGGGTTTCGAGCCAGTAGAGCAGCCGTTCAGCCCAGGCCAGCTTCCGGCGTTTGATCGGCGAGACCGTCGGGTCCGCTACCGCCCACCCGACGAATTTCAACTCACTAGCCCCGAACCCATCGGCGAGAAAGGCCGCCCGGTCGCCGTCGGTGAAGCCGCCGTAGTTCTCGACGCCCGCCCGAGGAGCGGCCTGAGTTGTCGCCAGGACGTGTTCTTCGGGGAGGTCGGGCACCACCTCGCGGAGCAGTGCCCGGTTGTCGCCGTGGGCGTGGATCGCGACCGGCACGCCCGCCTCGGTCAGGCGACGAACGGTTCCGGAGTTCTTATCCAGATCGGTCGTCATCAGATCGACCGCGATCCCGGCATCGAGCAGCGTATCGATCGCCGTCGACGCCCCGATCACGACGTCACCGTCCTCGATTCGATCGAGTTCCGCGGGAAGCGAAGGACCAGCCCCGGCGACGACGACCGTCTCGCCCGCCAGTACTCCCAGTCGATCGCGATCGAACGCTCGGGGGGCGAGTAGTGTAGCCACCTCCTCGCGGGCCGCCTCGTCGGCCGCTCGCTGGAACCCGAAGTCCGCGAGGATCGCCTCGTAAACCGGTTCCCATTCGGAAAAATCCATGTTCGATATCTCCCTTCCTCTTCTCGTTCAGTCGATCACTGCCCGGAGCCCCGCCGCAACGGCCGATAGCTCGTCGTCCGTTCCGTTCGTTCCCTGCTGTTTCCCGATCGCTGCGACGACCCTTCGAAGGGACGCGATCGTTCCGAACAGCAGCACGCGCTCGCCGCTCTCCAGTGCGTTGCCTTCCTCGATGCTCCGTTCTCGCTTTCTCCCCTGGCTCCCGGCGTCGGCTCCGGCGGCGAGCGTCGCGCCGGTAGAAGCAACGAGTTCGGCCAGGCGATCGCGCCCCTCGGCTCGAAGTCCCGCTATCCCGACGACCCGGACTACTGCCGCCTCGGGGTCGGCTTCCGCGCCGATCCGATCGAGGTGGCGCTTCGCATCGAGCGAGCCCTCGACGTCGAGTTCCTCGATGCGTAGCTCCCGATCGACCCCGCTCTCCTGGCTGACCCGATCGCGGCCGAAGGTAGCCCCGACGAGCGCCGCGTCGCGGGTCTCCGCCACGTCGTGGGTCCGAATGACGTGTGCGCCCCGCGCGACGGCCATCGACGTGGCTGCGAGGCTCACCGGTAGGGCGTCTTCGGTACTCCGGTCGGCGACCTCCTTGAGGAAATTTTTCCGGTTGATCGAGACGAGGAGCGGCCGGTTCAATCCACGGAACTCACGGAGTCGCTCGAAGGTCTCGCGGTCGATGGCAGTACTCTTACCCGCCGACCAGCCGCCGAAGGCCGGATCTACGATCGTCTTCTCGGTGAGCGCTCCCCCGGCGAGTGCGTCGTAGATCCCCTCGACCGACTCGATGGCTCCCGGACGATCGAGATCGGGCGGGCTCGCCATCTTCACGACGGCGGCATCGTACTCCGCACAGACCGCGGGCATCGCGGGGTCGGCGAAGCCACAGACGTCGTTCACCATGTCGAACCCCCGGGAGAGGGCTGCGTCGGCGACCTCGCCGTATCTGGTCTCGATCGAGAACACGGCAGGCCTCGATACGCTCTCGACGATCTCGATCGCGGTATCGAGACGACCGAGTTCCTCGGCGGCCGTAAGGGTCTCGAAGCGCTTGTTCGCCGATTCGAGCCCGACGTCGATTATATCCGCACCCTCGGCGAGCAGCTCCTCCTCGACGTAGGCGGCCGCCGGCCCGGGATCGGCGAAGACGCTCGGGTCGTAGGGCGACTCCGGGCTCACGTTGCACACACCCATGATCCGGGGCGGGTGTCCGTCGCCGACCCCGAGCCCGGCGGCCTCGACGCTTCGCATACCCCGATTGGTACCGCGGCCGACAAAAGCGATCCGTTCTCGCTGCCGGCGCGCTTACCGTGTTCTCAGTCCGGGACGGGACGTGGAGGGCAACCGTGCGCGACGTCGAGGTGACACGTTACTTCGGCACCGCGCTCGCGGGCGCGCGCCTCTCACAAGTCGGCGAGGCGCTCGTCGTGCGAGATCGCCATCCAACCGGCCGGGTCATGCGCCCCAGGGCCGATCGCTCGGAGTTCCTCGGTGAGTCGACCCGTCGTGTGGAACTCACACCAGCCCGGTTCGGGGTAGCGATGGAGGTCGCGTCGGAGTTCCGCAAGCCGCCCGCGGGCGGGTTCGGACATGGGTGGTCGTCGCGCGCTCGAATGGTTTGACTGTAGACGGCTTCGCCGACACTAGAGGCTAATACCCAAGGTCAGTCCTCGCCTCCGTGCTCACGCCGGCCGGGCGAGAGCGGGAGTTAGATGCGCTCGCGTCGCCGGTCGCTATAGGACCACCATGACCGAGACCCACGATATCGTCGTCCTCCGCGAGGGGACCGAAGGCCTGTCGATGGCATCGTACGCCGAGGCACTCCGCGAACGCCTTCCGAACCGATCGATCGCGCTCGCCCGGACGCCGGCCGCCGAGCGCGACCTCGTCCCGGGAGCTCGGGTCGTCACCGGCGTCACTATCGAGGAGGACCTCCTCGACCGCGCCGAACGCCTGGAGCTGTTCGCCTGTACCTTCGCCGGCACCGATTACGTCCCGACCGAGGCGCTCGCGGACCGTGGGGTGGCCCTCACGAACGCGGGCGGCATCCACGCCCCGGGTATCGCCGAGGGGACGATCGGTAACATGCTCGTCTTCGCCCGGCGGCTCCACGAGGGCTGGCGACGGAAGCGAAACCACGAGTGGCGACACTTCCAGTCCGGCGAACTGGCCGGCAGTACCGTCACGGTCGTCGGCCTCGGCTCGATCGGACAAGCCGTCGCGAAACGGCTCGATGGGTTCGAGGTCGAGACGATCGGCGTTCGGTACTCCCCCGAGAAGGGCGGCCCGACCGACGAGATCTGTGGGTTCGAGGGCGAGGCGATCCACGACGCGCTCGCCCGGAGCGAGTACGTGGTGCTCGCCTGTCCGCTCACGGAGCTGACTCGAGGCCTCATTGGGCGTGAGGAACTCGCTACGATGAGGCCCAATAGCGTGCTGATTAACACGGCTCGGGGCGGGATCCCGAACCCCTTCCTCCCGACCACCCGCTGTGGGACCTTGAGAACTGTCTTATCACGCCACATACTGGCGGTCACACGCCCAAACACTGGGACCGCCTCGCCGACATCGTCGCGCGCAACGTCGAGTGCCTCGATTCGAGCGAGGAGTTGGGAAACGCCGTTCGTGTGCCCTAAAGGGCATCGGCCCACTTCATAGCTCTGTTGCAAATTACAAGAAGCGATACTTTCAGTTTCTGCGCTGAGTAGATGGCGGGTATCCAGCAGCACCCTAAAGACGCAGCGATGGGTCTACCATAACATGGATGCGGAGCAATACGTAGATGAGCTTATTAGGGCAAAACATGATGGAGTGGTTAAACGAGCAAGATGGCTTTCTAACCACCGGCCACAGTTTTCAGCGGGCATGTCCTTTTCTGGTGGTGAAGAAGCATTGATTATCTTTGATGACGCGCAACTTTGTTATATTTATGAGCTGTCCTCAGGGACAATAGTGCTTGGCCAATCCTTCATTGAGCGATCAGTTTGTGGCCTTGCATACAGTGCAGGTGAGTTCACCGAAGATGATAGACCCGGCTACCATGACGCCGTGGACTTCCTTGATGAAAATGATATTCTAGCACCCGAGGATGTAGAAGGGGTTGCATTAAACGAGCTACATGAACTCAGGAATCCGCTTGTACATTTCCGGAATCCAACGGACGAAAGTACCTTGTTGGGTAGAAAGATGGAAAGCGTCCGTGAGAACCCTGAAAAAGCAGCCCCAACAACATTTGAGATGCTTAAAACCGATTCGGAAAAGATACTGAAAACAAGCTTTTCAGTAAGCAAAATATTTGGAGTTGGGGATAATGTAGAGAGATAACGGCGAACTTGTGATAGCATTTTATTCAAATGCCGACTATGCCTTTTGGATATAGTATGGCGCTTCTATCGGCTTCTAAAGGTTCCGACAGCGCCTGATCAAGTCGAGAACTGTTTCCGTGGGAACTCGGCGAGCGTCTCCGCGCCCGTCGCCGTGACGTGGAAGGCCTCGCTGATCTTGACGCCGATGTCGTCCTGCCAGATGCCCGGAATCATGTAGAAGCTCATGTCCCCTTCCAACACCGTGACGTCGCCGGGCCGGAGGCTCGCGGTGTGCTCGTCCCAGTCGGGTGGGTAGCCAAGGCCCATTGAGTAGCCGATCCGATCATCCTTCTCGACGCCGCGTTTCGCGATCCGGGTTCGGCGGGGTCGCCGAACGATACACGCTCGGCGCACTCCCGTACCTACGTCCCGCCCTCCGTTCACCGGCCGCCTTCGACGCTCCCGAAGCCGTCCCCGCACAGCAGCGAGTGTGGAAAAGCGAATAGTGTGCTTACCTCCGCTGTTGTCTCCGCCCCACGAACGGGGACAGCGAAGCATTCCTCTCGACGCGAGCACCCGACCGATGGGTATAATCTGGCACGTTCACTATTGTGTCCTCCGACC
>PXRA01000111.1 GCA_003021725.1 Halobacteriales archaeon QH_8_64_26 | reverse complement strand
TTCGAGCATCTCGATGCCGTCCGCGATCGCTTGGCAGGGGCGGAGGGATTGCTCCTGTGTACCGATTTCGACGGGACGCTCGCGCCGATCACCGACGATCCGGACGCTGCGGGGATCACCGACGCGAACGAGGACGCACTCCGCGCACTCGCCGACCGGGAAGGGGTCGAACTCGCGGTCGTGAGCGGCCGGGAAGTCGGGGACGTCACCGCACGAGTCGGTATCGAGGGGATCGCGTACGCGGGCAATCACGGGCTCGAACTCCGTCGGGAGGGCGAAACTACCGTCCACCCGATCGCCGCCGGCCGACGGAACGACATCGCGGCGTTGCTCGCCGATCTGGACGATCGCCTCGCCGGGATCGAGGGCCTCGTCTTCGAGGACAAAGGGGTGACGGCAACGATACACTATCGCGGGGTCGACCCCGAGAATCACTCGGCAGTCGAGACGGCCGTCGAGGCAGCGCTCGATAAACACGACGAGGGCCTTTCCAGTTCGTCTGGCAAGGAGATCTTCGAGGTCGGCCCGGCGATTCCCTGGGACAAAGGCCGGTTGATCTCGCTGTTAGCGGAGGACGCTCCCCGCGGGTGGATCGGAGCCTATCTCGGCGACGATACGACCGACGAAACCGCCTTCGAGGCGCTGGGCGAGGCGGGACTGTCGGTGTTCGTCGGCGAGGAAAGCGAGACCGCCGCCCGGTATCGAGTCCCCGATCCCAACGGTGTCGCCCGCTTTTTCGAGTGGCTCGCGAGCGAGGGCTGTGAGGCGCTCGGAGCGGCGGCCGGTCGGTGACCCGATGTTGGGGGTCCGGTGCCGATGGCCGGTAGTGCGGGGGATCGACCGTTCACTCATCCGGTCCCGGGGTCGGGTCGGCCAGCAACGGGCTCACCGGGCGGGTCGAGCGACGGACCGACCCGCTCATCCCGGGATCGGTGAAACGTGATTCTTAAGGGTGCAACGAGTCTCGGTCGGGTCATGAGCGGCAACGAAGGGACCGACGCGCCGAACGAGGAAGTCGTCAGCGACGCCGATGACGGCGACTCCGAGCCCGACACCCCCGCCGAGACCGAAGCGGACGCCGACGCGGAAGCGGCGGCCGGAGACGAAGAGGAGAGCCAAAGCGAGGGCCTGAGCGAGGACGATTTCGTCAGGCTCGCCTACACCGCCCGCACGGTCGATGGCGGCCAGTTGGTCGATACGACGAGCCAGGAGGTCGCCGAGGAGGAAGGCGTCGACGAGGACGAACAGGAGTTCGAACCACGAGTGATCACGCTCGGGGCCGGCCACATCTTCGAGGACGTCGAGGAGGACGTCATGGGAAGTGAGGTCGGCGACTCCGGATCCGTTACTGTAGCGGCAGTCGACGCCTTCGGCGAGTACGACCAGGACGAAGTCCGGACGATCAGCGCCGAGAAGATCCCCGAGGACGACCGGTACCCGGGTGCCCACGTCGACATCGAGGGCGAGCACGGCCACGTCGAGACGATCATCGGCGGCCGGGCGAGGGTCGATTTCAATCACGTGCTCGCGGGCGAGGACATCGAGTACGACTACGAGATCGAGGGCATCGTCGAGGACCGCACCGAACGCGCACAGGGTCTACTCGGGATGTTCATCGGCGACGCCGATTTCGATCTCTGGATCGAGACCGACGAGGAAGAAGAGGAGACCGTCATTGCGCCCGACGAGGAGGAGATCGACGAGAACACCCCGGCCGAGGAGCTGCCAGAACCCGAAACCGAAGTCGAGATCGTCGAGAAGGAGACCCTCTATCTCGAAGCCCCGCCACAGCTCCAGTTCGACCAGCAGTGGATGTTCCAGAAGAACCAGATCGCCCAACAGCTCATGGATCAGCTCGATCTCGATCGGGTGATCGTCCAGGAGACGATCGACGGTTCCGGCGGGATGTTCGGCGGCATGGGCGGCATGATGGGTGGCATGGGCGGTGGCGGCGAGGAGTTAGAGGAACTAGAGGAGGAACTCGCGGACGCGGACGTCGACGCCGACGAGATCGTCGAGGAACTCGACGCCGAAGGCGAAGCGGAGTAACGCTTTCGAGGAGATCGCTTGTTTCGCTACCAGTTGCTGTTCAGTGGCCGCTCGGCGGATACGCAGGTCCACTAGTCGAATCGTTTCTGCATCTCAACGACCGCAACCTCGATTCCATTCGGGTATTCCAGTGCCTGCTGTGTTACTCGCGCGTATCCCTGCCGTTCGTAGAAGGAGACCGCGTTCAGTGACGACCAGAGCCCGATCGAACTGCTATCCTGCTCTCGGACGAGCCTTTCCAACCGATCGTATAGCCGTGATCCGACGCCGCTATCGGCGGCCGACGGGTGAACGTACATGCCGGTGATCTCGCTATCAACCGACACGTCGAGGTAATCGTCAGCAGCCGGTTTCGTCCATCCGAACCTGACGATATCTCCGGCCCTCTCGGCGAGCAGAAAGTACGCATCGGTTGACTCGACCGGATACAACTCCGGGCTGATCCCGCTGGTCCATGCTGAAATCTGCTCTCGGTCGTACGACTGACTGGCAAGTTCCCGGTCGTTGCCTCGCGAAACTCAATGTTCATGCTACAGATCGTGCCTCGTCTGTTATCAGTCGCACGGAGGTCAACCTCCACGCACTCGCGCGACCATCGCCGAATTCGTCAAGCAGGGGACGGCACTCTGTTCGCCGAGTCCATCATCCATACTCCAGACTGCCGCGTCGAGTTCGAGCGCCGCAGCGACGTAGAGTGCATCCTTCGGGTCGATCGCTCCCATTTCGCGTTCTGCCTCCTCGTGATGCCGAACGGTGCGCTCCGCCGAGAGAAACGTGATCCGCCGAAAGAGTCGCCCGAGCAGTGCGTCGATCTCGTCCTCCGAAAGCCCCGACCGCTCCCGAAGCATAGGTTCGTGCTTCTCAATTTCCTCGCGGAGAAACGTCGGGGCATAGCAGTCGTCTTCGGTCACGAGAAGCAACTCTCGTACGACTCCATCGGACAACGTCGCCGAGACGATCGTGTTCGCATCGACGACGATCCGTGAGGGATACGGAACGTAATCGTCCATCCAGCTACTCGCTGGCGTCCGTCTCCGCGTCCCTGTCCGTGCTGGTAGCCGTGTCGCCTGAGTGATCGAGTGCGGTGCCACCGTCCGCGCGGTTCTCGACAGCGTCCTCCTCGCGAGCGGCCATTGCCCGCTCGTTCGCGTCTTCGGAGATGCGGTCGGCGATCTCCTTCGCGTCCGCTTCAGTCATTCGATTTCTCGAGGCGATCTCATCCATGACTTCTAAGTCTTCGATGGTCTCTCGAATCGCCTTGCGTGAAACGCCGCTCCAGTTGATCTCAGGACGCTCGTCCATCTTTGCTTTGAGCGAGCGATCGACGCGGACGGTGATCGTGACGTCTTTTCGCTCGTCGCTCATCGTACTCTCGTATGGTCATGTGCATACAAAAGCGTTTGCGCACGAACCTCAGGTCTGAATCGCGGAACTCGGCGAATCCAGTCGATCGGTGAGGCCAGATCTCCCTTCAGGCGATATCCCGGCTCGTATCGATCGACACCGTATCGGTGAGTCGGAGTTTCA
>PXRA01000110.1 GCA_003021725.1 Halobacteriales archaeon QH_8_64_26 | reverse complement strand
CGTCCCGTCCATGATGGCCAGCGGGTAGGCCGTCTCGGGATCCGAGTAGATCACGACGCCCATCACCGTCGGCAAGTCGTGTTCTGTGGGATTGTCCGGGTGGACGCTCACCCACTTGATACCGGCCGAACCGTTCACGTAGGCCGGCATCGCTCGGAAGTCCCCGTTGTGATCGGGCAGGTCGACGTAGGTCTTCGGCGGCATGACCGCACCACCCCGCTCGTAAGCGACGAACGCCTCCTCGATGGCGTCGATGACCCCGATCATCTCGACGCATTCGTCGAGTTCTTTCCGATCGATCATCAGCGTCCCTCGTTCGGTCACGCTGCTGCGTTCGAGTGTGCTCATGCGCAGTCGAACCACTCTTCTCCACTCTATTAGTTTTTTCTATCGTCAATCGAATTTAGATGATACAAAAAGCCAATATTTTCGGCTATCGTCGTCTCGCCGACTGTCGTCAACGCTGTTCCCGGCGTGAATACGACCCCCCCGACCGTCCCTCCTACTCGGGGAAAGCCGTATTAGATCGAGCCCCACCGCGAAATCCGCTTGCTATAGGGCCGAAGCGAGTCCGTCGTCAGCGGGATCGATACCCGGCGGCAACCCCCCACCCCCCTCCCTGAATATTTCCGAATTCGAGAAACGAAATTACACGCTTCACGATATATTTGGTCGACAGATCGATGAGTACGGTTCGTTTGCAGTCAAGCAGTCAATCTGGCTTCTTTAGTTAGAATTTTACATCATATATAAGGGAATATCAGAAAGACTTATGAGTGTGGGTATAGAGTCTGGTTAGCATGAAACATCGTCACGACGAGACGTCGAGTCGACGGGAGGCGTTGAAAGGAATCGCCGGTGCAAGGGGGTCTCGGCCTCGCGGGCCTCGCAGGATGTGTTGGGCTCGGAGGGAGCGGCGGCGGTGGCGGGGGAAGCGGTAACGGGTCGGGCGGTGGCGGCGAGAGCGCCACGCTCAAGTTCGCGATCTCGGGCAACCAGCAAAGCGCCCACTACAAGGGAGCGGAACTGCTCGCGGAGACGGTCGATGAGAACTCCAACGGCCGGTTACAGTTGGACGTGATCTGCTGTCAGAAAGCCGGCGGACCGCCCGAGATAACGAAATCCGTCCAGCAAGGCACTCTGGACATGAGGCTATCGGCTGTCAATAACCTCGCCGGGATAACCTCGGCGTGGCTGTTCTGCCAGCTTCCCTGTCTCTGGCAGGAACACCGGTCGATGTACGATTTCTTCAACCAATCCGACGTGGTTAGCCGGATCAACGAGGAGGCGAGGAAGAACCTCACCAACGTCCTCATGAAGGCCTACTGGGGAAGCAACGGCGGGAGCATGCGCCACCTCCATGCCACCTCGAAGGCGGGCTTCACGGTACCGAGCGGATCCAGCGGGCAGAAGATGCGCGTCACCGAATCGCCGATCGAGAAAGCGACCGTCGACCAGTGGGGGTTCAGTCCGAGTCCCGTCGCGTGGAGCGAGACGGTATCGGCGATGAAACAGGGTGTCGTCGATGGAATACACATCCACTACTGGTGGCTGTACGACTCGGGGATGTTCAACCAGATCGAATACACCGTCGAGACGGCGACCCAGGACAGCCCCGCCGTCGTACAGATCAATCAGGGTTCCTACGAGGGGCTTTCAGAGGATCTCCAGGACATCCTCGATAGATCGATCGAGGAAGTCACTTCGAGGCAGATCGAACTGGACATCGAGCAGGGAAACAAGGGCAAGAGGCTGATCAAGGAGGAGAACTCGGACATTCAGATCTACCAACCCACGGAAAGCGAGATGAAAGAGTGGCGGCAAGCCGCCGCGCCGGTCTACGAGCAATGGCTCGGGGAACCGGGCGTCGAACCGGAATTCGTCAGGAAAGCGGCGGAGTTCCAGTCGTACGACCCGCCGGGACGGATCTCCTGAGAGGGACGTCGGCAGCTCGGCCTAGAGTACATAGACCACATACGAACCTCTCGTTATGAGTACGATTACACGCACCGGAGACACCGTTCGAAACGGGCTCGAACGAGTCGAACCGATGCTCGAACGGGTCGAGTGGACGCTCCGATCCGTGCTGAAGTGGATCTCGATCGCTGCACTGGTCGGGATAACGATATTCATCAACGTCAACGTCTTCTTCCGATACGTTCTCAGCAATTCGCTCTCCTGGCCGAGTGGCACCTCGATCATACTGAACATCTGGGTTACCTACGTCGGCGGTGCCGTCGCGTACTACGTCGGCGACCACGTCAGCGTTCGGTACGTCCATCAGAAACTGCCGCCGAAGATCGCTCGTGGTGTCACGATTCTTATCAACTGTCTGGTGATCGTACTGGGGCTTGCGATGCTCCGGTGGGGGAGTGACCTGGCACTATCACAGGCGGGCAGTCAGACCGTCTACGAGGTCCTCGGCATCACCTCCATCTCGCTGTTCTGGACCCGTATCCCGCTGGCGCTCGGCGGCTTCTATCTCGTCTTCGAGGCCGGACGACGGATCATAGAGACGGTGATCGAAGGGTTCGAGGACGACAGTTACTTCGCGGTCGGGGCACTGGTGACGTCCGCCTCGCTATTGGCGGTAATAGTCCTCTTGCCGCTATCGTTTCAGGGTGGGGATATCTTGGAGACCGTGGCGATCTTCGCCATTCTGATCGGGCTGATCGTCCTCAACACGCCCGTCGCGTTCGCGATGACGCTCAGCACGCTACTGTTTCTCCTTGTTTTCCCGAACACGCTCGATATCCTGCAGCCGGTGATAGTGGTCCAGCAGATGGGACAGGCGATCAGCGGCTTTTCGATCCTCGCGATTCCCCTGTTCATCTACGCCGGTCGTCTCATGACCGTCGCCGGTCTCACGACTCGGATCATCGACTTCGCGAACCTGCTCGTCGGGCGCATGCGCGCGGGGCTTTCACACGTCAACGTAGTCACGAGCATGCTCTTTGCCGGTATCTCGGGCTCGGCGGTCGCGGATACCGCCTCCGTCGGTAGCATCCTCATTCCAGCGATGCAAGACGAGGGCTACGACACCGGCTATACGTGTGCGATCACGTGCTCCTCGTCGGTCATCGGGCCGATCATCCCGCCGAGCATCATCATGATTATCTATGCGATCGCCGTCCCGTCGGTGGGGATCGGCGCGCTCTTCATGGCCGGGGTCGTCCCCGGGATCCTGTTCGGCCTCGGGCTCGTAGTAGCGACGTACATCATCGGCTACCGGACCGACTGGGAGAAATACCCGGACGTCGAACAGCGCGACCGACCCAGCGCGAGCGAGGCAGCCGGGACCGTCAAGGACGCCCTCCTGGCGTTAGTGATGCCGGTGATCATCATCGGCGGGATCCTTTCTGGGGTGTTCACCGCGACGGAGGCTGGCGGGGTGGCCGTTATTTACTCCTTTGCGATCGGCGCGTTCGTCTACCAGGAGATCTCCGTCAGCGATTTCATCGACGCCTCCTACACCGCTGTCACGATGTCCGGCGTCACCCTCTTTATCATCGGTGCAGCCGCGCCGATCACCCAGGTCATGGCGCTCAAATCCGTTCCCCAGCAGATCGCCGACATCCTACTGGGTCTGACCGATCAAGGGATCTTCCTCGTGATAGTCATCGTCGCACTCCTCTCGATGCTCGCGCTGTTCATCGAGGCGATCGCGAACATCCTCCTGTGGGCCCCCGTCTTCGCCCCGCTGGTCGCACAGGTCGGCGTCGATCCCCTCCGTTTCGGCGTCGTTATGATCATGACGCTCGCGATGGGAATGATCACCCCGCCGCTTGGCGTGACGCTGTTCGTCGCGGCACCGATCGCGGGCACGGAGATCGAAACGATCGCGAAGAACCTCGTCTACTTCTTCCTGGTCGAAGCCACAGTCCTCGTCTCGATCATCCTCGTTCCCGATCTGGCCCTCTGGCTGCCGCGTGCGCTGGGCTACTAGCCGGACGGTAGTCGACGGGAGGATCGTCTCAGTACGAAACGACGTTGAGTCGGCCTTTCGCTCCCGCTACCGTGAGTCGGGTATCGATACTGTTCGAGCGTGCGTAGTCCCGTGACAGTCTCCCAGGGAGGCTACCGTCTGCTCGCCCCCGGTCTCGGGTCGTCCCTTGGTCGGCCGGAGTCTATCGACTGTCTAGCCAAGCTAGGTGTCGTTCGCGTACTACTCGCCGGTCGATACCGGCCGGTCGGCGTTCGACAGGTCACCCGTGTAACGCCGCCGAAAGCCGCCTCGCCGGTGGGCGAGCGTTTCCGCCGCTGATGATCACGTCTCTCGCTCGTTCCCGAGCCGCCCCGGAGGGCGAGTTCGTTCGCGAGCGGTGACGCCCTGTCGAGCGCGGATCTACTTACCCCGCCTCGTAGTCGACCAGCGTCATCTCGTAGGTGAGTTCGCCGCTCTCGTCGTAGTAGGCGACGTAGGGAGCCAGCCCCCTGTCGGGCGAGACGCACGCCTCGTGGACGACGGTGCCGTTCGCGCTGGCCTCCGAGACGAAGCAGTCGACGCCGGCGTACGACTCGGTACCCGTGACCTCGAAGCTCGCGGTTCCCTGCTCGGTCGAGTACGACCAGCTCCGGCCGACCTGGAGCGCTCGCCCCCCGTAGAACCCCCTCATCGTCGTGAGGGGCGCGAGCATCCCACCGACCCTACTGCTCAGCATCTGTCGTTGGACCTCCGCGCGGGTGCCCGAAAACGTCCGTTCGGAGGACATGCCACCCATCGTGAGCGATACCTGTAGTTCGTACTGGTCGTCGGCGGCTTTCAGGACGTCGATGACGTACTCGCCGGTTCGCTCCTGGCCACCGGATCCCGCCATCGTTACCTCGTAGGTGTAGGTGCCCGGCTGCTGGAACTCGAAGAAGGCGTACGTCGGCCGCTCGGATGCGTTCGCTCCCGCCGAACTCCCGGTCGTGGTGGCCGCCGCCCCGCCGGTGGTCGCCGCGTCGGTCGTCTCGGCGGTCGTGGGGTCGGCTGTGGTCGTTCCCTCGCCTTCGGGCGTCGCGGTGTCCGTCGGCACGGCCGTCGTCCCGGCTGCGTCCGTCGCCGAGGCCGTGGCCGTGGTGCCGTCTCCGCTGCTACCATCACTCCCGCCGCCGAAGCCGGCACAGCCGGCGAGCACGACGGTCACACACAGCACTGCCGTAAGCATAGCGTGTCGCCTCATGGCCACGCCCTCGTCGGTTCGTTTCGGTTCGATCCGCCGCTCGGTTCGTTCGCGCCAGTTCCTCGGTGTTCCGTCATGGTTTCGGGTGTCGTCCTCGATCACGCCGTGTCCTTCGCCGCGAGCGCGAACGACTCGACGACGGTTCGCGCCACCGCCTCGCAGTCGGTGTCGGCAGCCCAGTCGACGCCGACGGTATAACCAGTCGTCCCGGTGACGACGAAGAGATAGGTCAGTCGCCAGCGCTCGTCGGGTTCGTCGCCGACGTACGCGCACTCGACGACCCGTCCTCGGTGGCCGCCCGGAAGCATCACCGTCCGTCGATCCAGCCGTTCGAGGTCGTGGACGTGGTCGTCGGCAGCGAGGGTCGCCCGGAAGGCCTCGACGTAGGTCGCCAGGTCGCCGTCGACGCTCTCGACGACTACGACCGCGCCGGTTCTCGAAGCCACGTCCCGGAAGGTCGTCGCCCCGCCCGCGTCGGCCTCGACTGACCAGTTGGCGGGGTACTCGAGTCTGTAGCCGTGCTCCTCGTCGGTGTAGGTCGCCAGCTCCGTGTCCTTTGCCGCCGCCCTGCCGTCGGCCCGCTCCGCGCCCCGAGGCCGGTCGCTCTCCCCCGCGTGCTCGCCATCCCCCGAGCGCCCGCCGTCGGTTTCGAGCAGGGAGCGGGCGGCCTCGGGCGTGCCGCGGGCGGTCCCGGGCGTCGAGCGTGCGTACCGGGCGGCCCTCCCCGATGGGTGGGGTCCGTTCGTCATCGGTCCGTCCTCTTACCCTCAGACCAGTTTGTCGGCGATGCCCGCCGCGATCGGGACCCGTGGGGTCTCGCCCTGGTAGGCCCGCACCATCAGGTAGACCCAGATCGCGAACGTACCGAGCGCGACCACCAGCCAGATCAACCCGAGCACGAGCGAGAGGATGCTCCCGACGAAGAACGTACTCGTGCTCGAAAACAGGACGGTCGAAACGACCGTCCCGACGATGCTCAGTCCCACGTACGCCACGAACAACAGTCCCGTAGCCACCATGCTCTGGGCCGCGTGGAACCGTACGTAGGGGTTGTCCTCCTCGATCAGGTAGAAGATCAACCCCGTCACGAACCCGAACAGGTACGATAGCGCCCCCGCCACGTTCTCGTCCAACCCCGATTCCGTCTCCCGGGAGGGGATGGGCGACTCGTCCCCGGCGTCGATGTCTCGCGTGTTGCTTGCCATTGGTTTCCTCCGTCGTCGGAGACCGCACGCCTCGCGCCCACGGCCTGCCCTGCATGAGCCGACCCGCTCCGACGCTAGTACATCGGAACTATAATCGATTATAATGACCGAGTGAACGTAGTTCAGGACCTGAACGCGGTTCAGGACCGGAACGACCACCCGCGACGGCGAGTTCCGAGCCGTCGAGCCGCCGGGATAGGTCCCGGTGCCACACCGGGCCGTTCGGCACGGCGCTTCTCGGCAAGTCGAGCGTCAGCCGACCCCAGGGGCGATCCGCGATCGCGGGTCCGGAGGAGGTTTTAATTGTTGTTACCACGTACGTTGAACCGAATGTCGTCCGACGAGCTGGTCGAACTCGCTAGACGGGCCTCAGCGCTCGCGGCGCTGCGCGAGGAGCCCCTCGATCGCCGACGGCTGCAGGAGCGCCTGGAGGTGTCCCGACCGACGATCCACCGGGTTACTCGCTCGTTCGAGGACCGAGGGCTCGTCGAGCGGTCGGAGGGACAACTGGCGTTGACGCCGCTGGGGGACCTCATCGCCCAGAGCGTCATCGAGTTTCGGCAAACGGTCCGAACGGCACGGCGGATCGAGCCGCTGTTCGGGGTCGTGCCGGACTGTGATCCGGCGTTCGTCCGCGAGGCGTTCGCCGACGCGGTCGTCACGACCGCCGAACCGGGCGATCCCTACAGCGGGGTGCGCCGGTTCATGTCGCTGCTAGAGGACACTGACCGCCTCCGTGGCATCGACCCGGCCGCGATCAACCCCCTCCACCTCGACGCGCTCCACGCACGCATCGTCGATGGGATGGTGACCGACGCGGTGTTGCTTCCCGACGTCGTCGCGTCCCTCCTCGAGTCCAACCCGAAGCGGGCGCGCGAGGCCTTCGCGACCGGTAACCTCACCCTCCGCACCCACGACGACCTGCCGTTCGGGCTTACCCTCTGTGACGATCGGATCGGCGTCGGGATCTACGACGCCGACACCGGTCTGTTACAGACGTACATCGACACCGGTTCGCCCGCCGCCCGCGAGTGGGCCGAGGAGGTGTACGCCGAGTACCGAGAGGCGTCGACGACCCTCCACGACCACCCCGAACTCGCGGAACTACCGGTCGTCGAGACGGAACTGGACGACTGACGTCGGCGGCGAGGACGAGGACCTGACGTGACCGATAGTCGACTCGCCTCGATCGGACTATCGACTCACTCCTCGGCGTTCCCGAACGCGAACAGCCTTATCGGTTCCTGGGCCGCCGCTCGCGGCGAGAGATGTTCGCTCACCAACCCGTCGTAGAAGGTAAAGCCACGGCCGCCGGGCCCGAGGTGGGCGTAGGTCGCGAGATAGAGCCGGCCGAGCGCGATCCCGCCCAGTAGCTGTGCCAGCCGATACCCCCGGTTGCCGAGGCGGTCGACGATACTGTCTACGTCCGCCAGGACGTAGACGTTCGCCGCGGCGTCGCCCACCACCGACTGATCGAGCGCGAGGTGGCCGGCCGTCTCGCGATCGGTGTCGCCGGAACTCCGGCCGCCGAACGACCCGTCGCCGTCGGCCCGCTCGCGCCACTCGCGGGCAGCCGCGCCGTCCGCGAGGGTGCTCTGGTCTCACGCGTCGGGGACGAGCGGGTACTCGACGACGCGTTCCGAGAGGGGAGTCTCCGCGGGATCGATGGGTTCGATTGGTTCGACCTCACGAGCGTCGGGTGCGGGATCGCCGCCCCCGATCGGGACGAGCTCCAGCGGTGCTTCCTTTGTCGGATCGACGCCGAGAAGCGCTGCGACCGGTTCGTCCGCGAAGCCCGCACAGACTGCCCCGCACCGGCCGGCCCGTGAGCGACCGCAAGCAGGTTCGCGAGTATCGTACCGGAATCCCAGAAGGCGTGCCGGTAGGTCCGATCGCGGTACTTCCAGGCGCTGCGCCACCACTCGGAGATAAGAACGATCGTCACCGGCGCGTCGGCGATTCCCGTCTCGCTGCCCGCCGCCTCGGCGAGCACTCCCCAGTAGTCGCCCGCCCGCAGTACGTCGAGCCCGTCGGTGTGGGGGTCGAAGCGGTAGACACCCGCGTCGAGCGCCCCACGATCGCCGGTGACGGCATACAGGTCGACGTGATAGAGTTTGCCCGTACACGACGCGACTCGAAAGCGCATCTCCCGGCCGCCCATCTCGAGTTCCTTTGTGACGCCCGCGGCATAGTGACAGAGCGTATAGAGGTCCGGCTCGCCGGTCGAGGAGTCCTCGCCAGTAGCGGGACCGGGGCTCGACTCGGCGATCACCCCGAGCGCGGGCGTCTCGGGCGGCGCGAGCGCGCCCGACGGCGAAACGTGTGGTAGCTCTTCGCAGATCTTGTAGGGCCGGGGTCGGTTGGTTCGATCGAGCCCGGAAGTCGTCCTCGCGCAGGCGCTATGGGGCGTGGTTCGTCCGCTCGTGGTACTCGCGCGCATCGACCATACGACGACCTCGGGCGACGCGTGGAAAAACGATTACCCCCATCGACGAAGCTGTTCGAGCGGACACCCTCGACACCCGAAGGGATTTTAGCGCGTGGTATCACCCGCCGATATGGTCGATCGTATCGTACTCTACTGCGCGCCGACGACCGTCGTCGATCCCGAGGAAATCGCGACCTGGCTCCGCGAGCGGGTCGATCACGAGATCGAGGTTCGCGATCGGTTCCTCGATCGCTATGGCGACAAGGCCCTCCCCGAGGCCTTTGCCGGGGCGCGCGTGCTCGATCCCTACGACCGGGAGACCGGCAACACCATGTTCGGGATCGTTCGCTACGAGGAGCGCGCGCTCGACGATCCCGACCGGGCGGGCGGCGTGCTCTACGACGGCCTGGCGATTCGGCGCGCGCTCAACGCCCGCCTCCCCGCAAGGGAGGCCCGCGAGGAACTCCACGTCGTCCTGCTGGATCGGGCGCTCGGAACGTGGGGCGATCACGACGGCCGGTGGCACAAGCGAGTGAACGTGCTCGGCCAGCCCGCGCTTCTCTCGGTGCCGGGTCTGTTCGAAGCGCCCGCGAAACCCGAGGAGTACTACCAGGCCCAACAACACCACGCCGTACTTTCAGGCGGGGCCCCACCCCGGGAAGTCCTGGAGAGCGAGATCGAGGGCGACTTCCTCGTCGACGGCGATCCTCGGACGACCGAGGCGCTGAAGGGCTACGTCCTGCAGGCGATCCACTTCTGGACGAGCGGTGAGGCGTTCTGCGAGACGGAGGGCTGTCGGCTCTACAACGCTCATCGCCAACCCGAACTCATCGAGGCCCAGCTACGCGACCCAGAGTTTTGTGAAGTGCATGCCGAGTCATACGAGGCATAAACTTCACAAAGCAGACGACAGCCATGCTGGCGGCGTGTTCTGTGACGTACACGCTGAACTCTACGAAGCATGAGGGCCACACGAGGGAATAGCCGCGCCAGCGGCGAGGTCCTTCACGCACGCGCCGAGCGACAGGGCGAACAGGGAGGGCAGCCAAAGCCGGCGACCCGCCGCCCGACCCCGGTGGATGCGGAGGTGACCCTGTCCCGATCGGTCGAGGGACGACCGTCGGTTGCTCCCAGAGGCCGGTTTTTATGGATGTGGCGGACGGTGGGGGTTATATGAGTGGAGTTCGCGTTGCAGGAATCGGTCTCACGCATTTCGGCCAGCATCCCGAGCGGCCGAGCCGTGACCTGTTCGGGGAGGCCGGGTTGGCTGCACTCGACGACGCAGCCATCGAACGGGAGGACGTCGAAGCCCTCATGTACGGTAACTTCATGGGCGAGATAAGCGATCACCAGGGCCATATGGGGCCACTGGTCGCGGAAGCGGTCGGCCTCGACGTGCCGGCGACGCGGTTCGAAAGCGCCTGTGCGTCGAGTGCCACCGCCGTCCGCGAGGCGGTCATGAACATCCGCAGCGGCGAGCAGGACGTCGTGCTCGTCGGCGGCGCGGAGCGGATGACCAACATCTCCACCCCGGACGCGACCGAGGCCCTCGCGCTCGCCGCCGACGACCTCTATGAGGTCAGTGCCGGCATGACGTTCCCGGGGGCCTATGCCCTCATGGCCCGAGCCTACTTCGAGCAGTACGGCGGGTCCCGGGAGGACCTCGCTCACATCGCGGTCAAGAACCACTACAACGCGCTTGAGAACGAGTACGCACAGTACCGCCGGGAGATAAGCACCGAGGACGTCTTGGACGCGCCGCCGGTCGCCGAACCGCTCGGCCTGTACGACGCCTGTCCGCTGACCGACGGGGCGAGCGCGGCGGTCCTCGTCAGCGAGGAGTACGCCGAGGCAAACGGCCTCGATGCCTCGGTCGCCATCACCGGCACCGGCCAGGGCGGCGATAAGATCGCCCTGCAGGACCGGGAATTCCTCGCGCGCACCCCCGCCGCCCGTAAGGCCGCCACCGAGGCCTACGACGACGCGGGGATCGCCGCCGAGGACGTGGACGTAGTCGAAGTACACGACTGTTTCACCATCGCGGAGGTGATGGCCACCGAGGCGCTCGGCCTGTACGAACCCGGCGAGGGGATCGCCGCCGCCCGCGAGGAGGAAACGACGCGGGAGGGCCCGCACCCGGTGAACCTTTCGGGCGGGTTGAAGGCGAAGGGCCACCCGGTCGGCGCGACGGGCACGAACCAGATCGCCGCCCTGACCCGACTGCTTCGCGGCGATCACCCACACAGCGACGCGATCGCCGACAGCCCGACGGCCGTGGCCCACAACGCCGGCGGGACGGCTGCGAGTACGGCCATCCACGTTCTCGAGGAGGCCCAGTCATGAGCGATGAGAGCCGCGATGCCGGCCACGCCGACCTCCTCGACGCGATCGAGTCAGGCGAGGGGTATTACCTGGCCTGTGAGAACGGCCACGGATCGCTCCCGCCCCAGCGTATCTGCCCGGAGTGTGGCTCGCGGGAGCTAACCCAGGAGGCGCTGCCGGAGGAGGGGGAGGTAGAGACCTTTACCGTGATCCACGCGACGACGCCCTCCTTCGCCGAGGACACGCCCTACGTGGTCGCGGTCGTGGGTCTCGGGCCGGTCGGACTGACCGGACAGGTCCGTGGCGTAGAGCCCGACGCGGTCGAGACGGGAGCGTCGGTGAGGCCCACCGTCGTCGAGACCGAGACGACCGGCGAGCGAACGATCGGGTTCCGACCCTAGTAGCGCTACGAGCGCTGTGGGTACTGCGAACACCGCGAGTACCCCGGACGCTGCGAGTGCCGACGGCGATCGGACCTCGGTCGCACGTTCCGACCCCCCTTTGCCGATGATCGACCGATCGGGACTGGCCGATCGACGGCCGATCACGCGAGGGTACCGGCGGTCAGGCGGACGAACCCGAGCCCGTAGGTGGCGCGATCGGCCGCCGAGCAGCGGGCGGCGAGCGTGCGGTGGGCCGTCCCGACGCGACGATCGAGTTCCGCCCAGGGCGGCTCCTCGTACCGCAACCGGCCGACCGGCGGCGTCGAGGCGAGGACGAACGCCCGGAAGGCCAGATCGAGCGGGCGGGCGATCGATCGGGAGCTCCGTGCCGCGTCGAGCAGACAGAGCCGCCCGCCCGGGGAACAGAGCGAGCACCACCGCTCGATTACCGGCGCGGGGTTGGCGAACATCCCGCTGACGAAGCTCGCGAGCACCGCATCGATACCGCTCGCCTCGCCCGGGAAACCCGACCGTGCTTCGACGCTCCGGGCGGACTCGGGAACCGGCGGGCGCGCGGCGTCGGCTCGGAGCAGCGAGACGTTCTCCCAGCCGCGTCGGTCGACGCGCTCGCGGGCAACGGCGAGCATCCCACCGACGCCGGGAAAGCGTGCGATCAGATCGTAGAGCCGCGCCCATCGGCCGTAGAAGGCCTGGAGGTCATCGGTCATCGCGAGTCAGACCAGCTCGCGAACGAGGCGGGCAGTGCTCGGAGCGTCGGCCGCGAGCAGGTACATGATCGGTTCGATCCCGAACCCGCCGGTTTGGTACAACACACAGCCCTCGGCGGTATCGGCCTCGGTTGCGTCGGCCAGCGCCTCGGCGATAGTGGGTTCGAGATCGCCCTCGGCGTCGAACTCGATCGTCTCGTACTGGGGTTCTAGACGTGCGAGCAACTCGGGGTCGTAGCGGACATCGAGCGCCCCGCGAACGCTTAGTCCACTCGCTCGCACGGCGAGCAGGACGGTTGCAACGTGTTCGGAGACGCCGAACTCCGGTTCGCCGGGGATCGTCGCTCGCCCCTTCACGTCGAAGATCCGCCCGGGGACGCCAGCCACGTCGTCGATCCCCCTCGCCTCGGGTAGACACTCAACGAGATTGGAACCGACGTTCGGGATCAACCCTGCAAAGCCGCTCGTGTTCCCTACGGTTCGGAGTCCGCGACGAACCGAGGCACGTACCTGCTCGGCCGACCGGAGATCGCCCTCGGGATCGTGGATCGCGAAGCCACCGTTCGCCGCGAGGGCGGGCATCGCTTCCTGGTGGAGGTCGGCGAGCAGATCACCGCGTTCGAGCCGGCGGATCAGCACCTCGCATTCGATCAGCGCGCCGACCGGTCGCATGTCGCCGCTCGCCAGTCCGTCCGCGAGGTCAGTAACCGACTCCTCCACCCGCTCGTCGCCGAGCACGCGCTCGTCGCGGGCGACCTCGCCGTGGGCGTACTTCGAGACCGCCGACTGGCTAATGCCCAAGATGTCCGCGACCTCGCTCTGGGTGAGCCCTCGTTCGCGGAGTTCCTCGGCGAGCATCGAGCGAAACGTGGGCAGGAACTGCTCGACGACGATCTCCTCGATGAACCTCATCGGTCACCCCCGCTGCTTCCGTCGGTTCGGTCGATTTCATCGGCCCTGGCTTCGTCGTCGCCGGCAGCCCCGTTGCCCCCCTCGTTCGTGGGACCGCCATCGTCCCTATCGACCTCATCGAGCCGGCCCTGCCGTCCTCGATTTCCTCGCTGCCCGCCGAACTCCGAATCACCTTGAATACGCGAGGCCTGCGGGCCGCTCTGTCCTTGATACTTCGATCCCCGGCTGGGACCGTACGGCCGGTCGGCCGGCGAGGAGAGTTCGGTGAATGTGAGCTGGGAGATCCGCATTCCCGGGGTGAGGGCAACGGGGGCGGTCCCTAAGTTCGAGAGTTCGAGTGTTATTTTTCCTACAAATCCTGGGTCGCATAAACCCGCAGTGGCATGGACGACGATAGCAAGCCTCCCCAAGGAAGACCGGCCTTCGACGTGGGCGATGAGGTCCGTGGGGATCGAAACGCGTTCTACCGTCGTGCCGAGGACGAAATCACCGGGATGCAGAACGAACTCCTCGCCCTGCTCGACGACGGTCTCGGTGACGTACTCCTCGACTTCCTGTTCGCTATTGGGGTGGATACAGGGGATGTTCGTGCGCTGGAACTCGAGGAACTCCGTACCCAGCCTGAGGTCGACGCTCGCGGGCTGGACCTGGAGGTCGATATCCGAGAGGTGTTCGATATGGAGATCCCCGGTCTCCAACCGTCGAAGGATGTCGGTATCCGAGAGGATCATACGGTACAGCCGACGGGACGGGGCCTAAATTCCTCGATTGTGGCGTACTGTTCGTTCCGTTCGAGAGACGATCGAACGATCGGATTCGAACTCCCGGCCATCGAGCGGGAAGTCACCAGAGCTTTACTCGCTCTCGACCGATCCTCCCCATGAAACAGGCGATCGTCGCCCGCACGGACATCGGCATGGGGACGGGCAAACTCGCCGCTCAGATCGCCCACGCCGCCCTTTCGGCGTACGAGGACTGCGAGGAACGAACCGGACGCAAGTGGAAGGGAAGCGGCCAGAAGAAGGTCGTCCTGAAGGGCGAAAGCGAGTCCCAGCTGTTCGAACTGGCCGACGCCGCCGATCGGGAGGGCATCCCCTATGCCGTGGTCCGCGATGCCGGCCACACCCAACTCGACTCGGGGACGGTGACCGCGCTCGCGATCGGCCCGAGTACCGAGCGGGTTATCGATAGCGTGACCGGGGACCTCTCGCTGTTCTGAGTGAGTCTCTCGAATCGGCTCTCGACCGGTCCCGACCCAACTGCCCTCCCTCCTTAGCCCATTACTTCGGCGGTGTCGACGCCGACGACGATCCCGACGGTATCCTCGGCAACCTGTGGGTTTTCGACGGACCGATCGACGAGCAGCGTAGCGCTCTCGGTGTGGGCCCGTCGAGCGGCGCTCTCGAGATCGCCGTTGAGATCGAACTCGCTTACCACGGCCTCCCAGGCCTCACTGTCGGCGAGATACGCACGCGTCCCGTCGACGGTGACGTACTCATAGTTCGCTTCGTACGCGGAGTGACGCCCTCGGAGGTCGGCGTCGAGGACGACCAAGGTATCGACCAGCGTCTCGATCGAGACGTCGGTACGGTCGGCCGTGCCCGAAAGCACCGAGTCGGGGATCGGCAGGTCACCAGCGTCCTCGGGGAGATCGTCGCTCGCCATGAACCCAGTTCTCGCCGTCGGGATGCTTTTGGGTTCCGACCGGCCATTCGCCGACCGGCGAGCGGGCGGATCGATGGAGCGGCGGGCCAGGGGGTCGGCGAGTCGAGTGATAGACGCCGACTGTGACGTTTATTCTGCCTGCGGCGCGAGGGGATGGCATGAATCGATCGGACGGCACGGGGTGGACCGGTAGGAGGGGTGAGACGTAGTGCGCGAGGCCTACCCGATGGAACGAGCGGTCGGGATGGCGTACTACGCCAGCGAGGGCGCGGGAACCGGCGGGCGATTGCGGGCGGCACCCGAGGACTTCCGGGTACGGGAGCTAGAGCGTTTCGACACGGAGTCCCTCGATAGCGATCCCGAGGCCTATCCACACGTCGTCTGTCGGGTCACGCTTCGGGGCTGGGATACCAACGACTTCGCTAGGGAACTCTCGAATAGGTTGGGAGTGAGCCGCGAGCGGATCGATTGGGCCGGCACGAAGGACAAGTACGCAGTGAGTACCCAACTGCTCTCGATCCAGGGCCGCGGTCTCGATCCGGAGGAGCTACCGGCGATCGCCGACAGCGGGATCGAGGTCCTCGGGCGGAGCGGCCGGGGGCTGTACTTCGGCGACCTGGCGGGCAACGCCTTCGAGGTACGCGCGAGCGATCCCGCGGTCCCCGAGAACGCCCTCGCGATAACGGAGGAGCTGCGGGCGTTCGGAGCAGGGAACGGTGACCGGAACGAGGCGGCGTCGATCGATAGCGTATCGAACGACGACGGCACGGACGACCCCGACGCTACCGGTGCGGGCGACGGACCGGTTCCGATCGGCGTGCCCAACTACTTCGGCCAGCAGCGCTTCGGCAGCCGCCGCCCGGTTACACACGACGTCGGCCTCGCGATCTGTCGCCGGGACTGGGAAGGTGCCGTCCTGGCCTACGTCGGCAACCCTCGTGAGAGCGAACCCGAGGCGACACAGGCGGCGCGGCGCTTCGCCGAGGAGACCCGCGAGTGGGCCGCTGCGGCCGAGAAGTTCCCCGGCGGGCTTCGCTACGAGCGAGCGATCTGTGGCCGACTCGCCGAGCGCGAGAGCACAAATAGGTCCGTGAGCGACGAGAAGGGACCTAACGGCGGGATCGGTTCCGAGGACTTCCGGGCGGCACTCGACGTCCTGCCGCGAAACCTCCAGCAGCTCTTCGTCAACGCCGCTCAGTCCTACCTGTTTAACCGCATGGTCTCCGAGCGCCTCGACCGTGGATTACCCCTCGTCCGGGCGGTGCCCGGCGACGTCGTCTGTTTCGCCGATCGGGCGGCACCAGCCGGACTCTCCTTGCCGGACGTGAGCCGCGAGCAGCACGTCGACGAGCGGCGCGTCGAGACGATCGATCGTCACTGCGCGCGCGGGCGAGCGTTCGTGACCGCCCCGCTCGTGGGCACCGAAACCGACTTCTCCGAGGGGGAGCCGGGCGCGATCGAACGCGAGGTACTAGCCGAGGAAGGGCTGGCACGGAGCGACTTCGATCTCCCCGATCCCTACTACTCGAGTGGCATCCGGCGAGCGATCTGCTGTCGAACCGATATCGACGTCACGCTCGACCCGCTCGAACTATCCTTTCGCCTGCCGAAGGGTTCGTATGCGACGACGGTACTGCGCGAGTACCTCAAGGTCGCACCGACGGAACTCGGTTGAGCTACCGGCGGTCGGTATCAGTTGAGCCTCGACGGTATCGCGGATCAAGCACGTAGTAAGCAAGTATTATATGCCTGTGCTGGATACGGAGGATTAGGCGCTGGGCCGACGGGCCGGTCGATCTCCCGTCGGGCGAACTCACGGAGGAACTTCGAGCATGACACGATCACGGGAACGGACGACAGAGAGTCGAGGCGGTTCGGAGACGGGATTCCAGCACCTGATCTCGGAAGCGAGCGGCAACCACGTCACGGTCGTCGGACGACACGACCTGGGGTCTCCCCACCCCGATGTGCCGACCCACCTTCTGGAAATCACCAACGTCGATCTCGATACCGACCGGGAGCGGAACGAAAGCGAGCGCGGTCGGACCGCACTGACGGCGGTCGAGTCCGAGCGCGAGGCACAGGCCATGGCCGTTCAACGGTTCCTCGCGGACTGATCGGACTTCGCTACCGACGGGTCCGAAGCGGACCCGATCGATGCGAGCGCCGCCTCGGATCGGCCCGCTTATCCGCCGAGACGCCCGAGCACCACCATGGAGTGTCGGCGGTGTAGCGCCTCGCTGTCGCGACTGGGCGATTACTGCCTGGTCTGCCGGACAGCGAACGCCGATACCGTCGTCATCGACGCCGAACGCGACCGGGCGCGCGTGACGGCGTTGCTCGCCGGCGAGTCGGTCGGTACGACCGAGATCACCACCACGCCCGAGAGGCGGGACGAGGACGAAGGGGCAGTCGAGTTGCGGAACTTCGCGGGACTGATCGCCGACGACGTGCACCGAAAACGGCCCGAGGCGGTCTATGCTGCCGGCGATCGGGAAGTTATTACTCGGCTCCGTCGGGAACTGTCCTACGAACTACGGCGAATCGGCGTCGGCAGCGAGGACCCGGTGGCCGCCGTCAGGGACCGACAGGGCGAGCAACCGCTGGAGGTGATCGAAGCGCCGCCCAGCGAGAAGATCAGTGGGACACACACCACGCTCATCGGCGGACGTCGCGGTCGCGACGCGCTCACCGTCGTCGCAGGCCACCCTCACGTCAAGAAGATCGTTCCGGGGCCGATCGAGGCCGGCGGCGCGGCCGGTGGCGGCACGCGGGCCAGAGCGACCCGTGCGGACGCCAATGGCAACCTCCGGTTACAGATCAGGGACGGGTCGAGCGTCCAGGATAACCGGATCGTGACCACTGCGGGCGATCGGGAGACGGGGGAGGTCATCCGAGAGGACCTGAACGCGGAACTCGCGGCCGAACCGTAAGTCGAAGAAGCGAACACGCTCGGGACGCGTTCCGGGCTCGTCGGGGACTCAAAGCGCTTATGAATCCACCGACGAGAAGGGAAGGTATGGCCAGACGACGCTCGAAAACCGGGAGCGCCGGACGATTCGGCGCGCGCTACGGGCGGGTCAACCGCCGGCGCGTCGCGGAGATCGAAGCGGACATGGAAGACGCCACCATCGACGGCGATCCGGTGACCCGCACGGAGACGGGGATCTGGGTGAACGAGGAGACCGGCGAGAAGTTCGCCGGCGGTGCCTACCGACCCCAGACGCCCGGCGGACGGGCGGTCCAGCGCTCGATCCGGATCGCGATGGACGAGGACACCGAAGAGCAATAACTACCCTCCCGACGTTCTACAGCTACTACCCAGATGGCATACAAGTGCTCGCGATGCAAGCGCGACGTCCAGCTCGATGATTACGGCGGCGTCCGGTGTCCGTACTGCGGGCATCGCGTACTGCTGAAGGAACGCGGCGCCGGGATCAAGGAGATCGGCGTCGAGTAGCCGACCGCCCGCTGACCGAACGACGATCGACCGAGCGATCCGTCCAGGTATTTTAGATGTCCCCTCACGAGACGGTCCTCACGTTCGAATACGATCGAGAGCGTCGCGCATCGATCGTCGCTGCCAGCATCGAGGGCGAACTCGCCGAGTTGGCCGGCGACCGAACGCGCGCTGAACTCACGCGTGAGGGTGGGGTACTCGAAGTCCGTATCGAAGCGAGCGATCTCGTCGCGCTCCGGGCAGGGATCAACACCTGGTGTTCGTTCGTCGACGTTGCGAGCGAGGTCGCCGCCATCGGCGCGAACGCGTTCGAATCCTCCGGCTAACTCTCCAGTCGATAGTCGTATCGGAGACGCCGTCAGCAACTCAACGGGGCGAGCGCAGCGATGGTCGAAAGAGTGCCTTTTTCCGTCGGGACACCGACTGGCGAGGTATGCAAGGAGGCTTACCGCCGGAAGCACAGGAGAAACTCGAGGAGCTACAAGACCTCCAGGAGACCGCCCAGCAGGTCGCCGCCCAGAAACAACAGACCGAAAACCGGCTGAACGAAGTCGAAGCCGCGCTAGACGCCCTGGACGATATCGACGAGGACACCGCGATGTATCGGGAGGTCGGCGAGTTGCTCATCGAAAGCGAGTACGACGAAGCGACCGAGGACCTCTCCGAGACCCAAGAGAGCCTCGAAGTGCGCGTCGAGACGCTCGACAAGCAGGAAAACCGCGTCCGCGAGCAGTTCGAGGAGCTCCAGAGCGAGCTCCAGGGGATGCTCGGCGGCGGTGGCGGCATGGGCGGCGGTCCCGGTCCGGGCGGTCCCGGTGGTCCCGGTGGCCCCGGCGGCCCGGGCGCCGGCGGCGACTGAGCGGCGATGCCCACGGACGGGAACGAAACGCGTTCGCCGGGGCCGACCGACGAGAAAGTCGTCGAGACCGCGGCCGAAGCGGCCGAGGGCTTCGTTCTCTCGCAGTACAAGCAATCCCGGATCACCGACCTGGACGTCACCGTTCGGTTCACCGATGGCACTCTGGACGTCGACGTCTACCTCAACGCGCCCGCCGAACCGGAGGCCCCGGATCCCGATCGGGTAGTCGAGGAGGCGGTGGCGGCGGCGACCGAGGCGGTCGACGAACTCTTCGCGGCGACCGAGTCCGGTGCCGGGGAGCCTGGTCCCACCGACGGCGACGGGTACGATCGGTGAGCAGAGTTTTAGCCGTTCGCGTTCGGGACCGAGTATGAGCAGCACCGAGGAGTTCGCCTTCGACTATGCATTGCTCGCGGAACTGACCGAAGCGCGCGGCGTACCGGGCTATGAGGACCGCATCAGGGAGATCGTTCGTCGGGAGTTAGAGCCCGTGGCCGACGAGATCAGGGGCGACGCGATGGGTAATGTCGTCGCCACGCGCCACGGCGACGCCGACTTCGAGGTTGCGATTTCGGCCCACATGGACGAGATCGGGTTCATGGTCAGACATGTCACTGAAGAGGGCTTCGCCCGGCTCGACGCGCTCGGGGGCTGGGACCCCAGAGTGTTGCGCGCCCAGCGCGTGACGATCCACACCGACGCGGGCAACGTTCCCGGGGTGCTCGGCTCGGTCCCACCGCATACGATGGACGACGAGGAGCGCGAGAAGACCCCCGAGGTGGGTGACGTCCACGTCGATCTCGGGCTCGACGGCGAGCGCGCACGCGAACGGGTCCAGCCGGGTGATCTGGTGACGATGGACCAGGAGACGAAGGTCGTCGGCGATCACGTTACCGGGAAAGCCCTCGACGACCGGGCCTGTCTCTTTACGATGATCGAAGCCGCCCGCCGGCTCGACGGGAACGAAAGCGAGGAGGGCGGCGTTACCGACGGCGCGAGCGAGCACGACGGTTCACAGCCGACGATTCACTTCGCTGCCAGCGTTCAGGAGGAAGTCGGTCTGCGGGGCGCGGAGGCTCTCGGAGTGGATCTCGAGCCGGACGTCGCGATCGCTCTGGACGTCACCGTCGCGAACGACGTGCCGGGCTTTTCGGCCGGCGAGCACGTTACCGATCTGGGTGAGGGCGTCGCCATCAAGCTGAAGGACTCCAGTGTGATCACGAGCCCGAAGGTGACCGATCGGCTACGGCAGGTCGCCGAGGAGCGGGCCATCCCCCATCAGCTCGAAGTGCTGCCCGCAGGGGGTACCGATACTGCGGGCTTTCAGACCGGCGCGGGCGCGACGCCCGTCGGGGCCCTGTCGGTTCCGACGCGATACCTCCATACCGTCACCGAAAGCGCCCACCACGAGGACATCGCCGCGACGATCGACCTGCTTACCGCCGCGCTCGAGACCGAGACCGGCGAGTTCGACTATTCACTCTAACGCACCTTTTTCGCGAGGTTCTCACTCGCTCCCTTCCGGTCGCTCATTGCGGGCTCGCGAAAAATCTGCACCAAAAACGCTCGCTCACTGCCTCCGGCGGCTCGCTCGCGCTGAGTGTGCGTGTTCGCTACCGCGACAGCACTGGCGGCTGTGTCAGTTCATGTGTTTACTGGTGAGCAATCTCGCGCAGTTCGAAGACCTCGCTACGGGTAGCGATACCGAGGTAATTAAGTTCGGCGGATCGAAGGCCCTACAGTGAACTCGCCAGGTCGCCGCCGCTCGCAGACCGGTCCCCAGGAGAGCATCGAGAAATGAACCAGGAGCGATCGAGACGGGCGAACCGAGCGAGCGACGGTCGGCGCGTCTGTGTGTTCACCACCTCCCACGACGCGACCGACGCACGGGTGTTTCACCGCGAGGCCGTCGCGCTTGCCGATGCGGGCTACGACGTGACGCTCTTCACTCCCTTCGGGCCCTCTCGGGTCGAGGACGGCGTCCGGATCCGCTCGTTCGAGGGGATCGACACTGACGAGGGCCAACCGCCCCTTCCCGGCGTGAAGACCCGTCTGCACTGGGCGCTCGACGTACTCGGCGAACTCTACGACACTGACTACGATCTCTATCACTTCCACGACGCCGAATTACTACCCGCGGGTGCCGCGCTGTCGGTACTCACGAACGGCAAAGTGGTCTACGACGTCCACGAGGACGTCGAGAACGTCCTCCAGCACAAGGAATTATTACCCGAACCGGTTCGGCCGGCGATGGCAGGAGCGATCTCGCTCGTCGAACGGGGGCTTGCGCACGCGACTGACGGGGTCGTCGCGGCTTCGACGGACATCGCCGAGCGATTCGAATCACATCCCGAGGTCATCACCGTCACGAACTACCCACAGGTGAAGTGGGCCGAGCGCGCTACCGATCGGGGCGTGGTTCCGAAGGTAAAAGGCGGTATCGACGGCGAGGACGCCAGCGAGCCGGAGGGAGACGAGCCAGTGCGGTTCGTTTACTGTGGGTTGCTCTCGGAGGACCGGGGCATCCCCCGGCTGATCGATGCCATCGAGGAAGTCCCCGAACAGCGAGCCGTCGAACTCGTGATCGGCGGGAAGTACGAAACCGACGCCGACGAAGAGCTCATCGAGCGCAAGGGGCGGTATTCGGAGCGCACCTCGCTCGTCGGCTGGCAGGACACCTTGGAGGACGTCTTCGGGTTACTGTACGGCGCGGACGTCGGGATGATGGTCTTCGCGCCCGACCCGAACAAGACGCGAGCGGCCCATCGCTCGAACAAGCTCTTCTGGTATATGGCCGCGGCGCTACCGATCGTCGTCTCGGACATCGGCAACTGGACGGAAGTCATCGAAGGAGCCGACTGTGGGATCCCGGTCGATCCCCTCGATACCGAGGAAATTGCCGCAGTCATGTCGGACCTCGCTGCCGATCCCGGGAAGCGCCGCGAACTGGGTGCAGCGGGCCACGAAGCGGCATTAACGACGTACAACTGGGAGGTCCAGTGCGATCGCCTGTTCGATCTCTACGAGCGCCTGCTGGGCCCGCTCCCGGCGAAAATCGAGCTGTAGGTGTAGAGGTGACCGTGTTTCGAGCGCTTTTGAAGTCGGACGAACTGTACGGGACTTTCGAAACCGACGAGCGAAACGGCTACCAGATCGCGCGCTCGTAGCGCTCGATCTCGCTCGCGTGCTCGGCCATCGTCCCGACGGGATCACAGACCGATTTGTCCTCGATACCCGGCACGAGTTCGTCGTACTCCTGTGTATTAGTGAAGACGACCGTACCCACCCGATCGAGGAACTCCTCGGGGTCGTTCACGAGGAACGACTCGAGATCGGGGAAGATCTTCTCCATGTAATCGCGATTCGAGCCGACGGCATCCGCGGGCGAGATCGAGCGGGAGTACAGCAAGGGGGTCTCTTCTAAGAGCTGGGCGAGCCGGAGGCCGGGGCTGTTTCGCATGTCGTCGGTACCGGACTTGAAGGATATCCCCGCGATGCCGACCCGCTCTCCGGGCAGGCCATCGACGGCGGCGGCGATCCGTTCGAGATGGGCGTCGTTGCTATCGGTGACACTTCCTAAGAGGGGTGTGCCGGCCGGGATCTCGCTGCCCAGCGTCGCGATCGAGCGGCTGTCCTTCGGGAGACAGGAGCCACCGAAGGCAAAGCCCGGTTTCAGGTACGTGGGTGAAATGTTGAGTTTTCGATCCGCGGCGACCAGCCCCATGAGTTCCGTCCCATCGATGCCCTCGCTCGCGGCGATACTGGAGACTTCGTTGGCGAAACAGATCTTGAGCGCGTGGAAGGCGTTGTTGACCATCTTCACGGATTCTGCGAGTTCCGGGCTCACGATCTCGGTACTCGCGTCGATCTCGAAGGCGTCGTACAGATCATACAGCGCGGAGGCGTCGTCGCTTGCGAACTCGCCGACGACGACGTAGGGCGGGTCGTAGAAGTCACTCAGGGCAGTGCCCTCGCGCAGGAACTCGGGGTTGACGACGAAGTTCGCCTCGCCCGCCTCCGATTGGTCGTTCAGATAGTTCCGGAGGCTCCTGGTGGTACCTGCGGGGACGGTACTGCGGATCACGACGGTGTGTTCGCCCTTCTCCTCGATCGCGGGGACGACCGAGTCCATCACGTTGTACAAACCCGTGGTACTCAGCTTGCCGGTCTCGTCGAGCGGTGTGCCGACCGAGACGAACGATATATCGGTACTCGCCGCGGCCTCGGCCGCGTCGGTCGTCGCCTGCAGTCGCCCCTCGCTCCCGGCTTCCTCGAAGAGATCGGCGAGCCCCGGTTCGTCGACCGGCGGCGTGCCCGCGTTGACTTGCTCTACCTTCTGGGGGTTGATATCGACGCCATAGACCGTATGCCCGCCGTCGGTGAGACAGCCGGCCGTGACACAGCCGACGTAGCCGAGCCCGAAGATCGAGACGTTCATGTTCGCCCTATCGAACCCTGGAACTTAGGTGCGCGGATACGGTCTCGTCGGTGACTCTCGGTAGCGCGGGGCCGCCGACGGCTTGTGATCTCCCTCGGGAGTGAGCCATGCCAGAGATGGAGCGCACGACCCGGACTCAGGGCGGGGTGTCCCGGGCAGCGGACGGTTTATGATTCCGTGCCACCGACGGCGTGGTATGTTGCGGTCTTCTCTCGAGCCGGCGCGTTGGCGGTCGCTTCTGACCTCGATCGACCGCGCCGAGGTCGCCGTTTTCGTCTCCGGTGTCGCGAGCATGGGCCTCGAAATCCTCGCTGGCCGGCTGGTCGCCCCCGAGTTCGGTAGCTCGATCTACACCTGGGGGTCGATCATCGGCGTTTTCCTCACCGCGTTGAGCCTGGGCTACTATCTCGGGGGCAAGCGGGCCGCTACCCGAGCGACCTACGGCAATCTCACGCTCCTCCTGCTCAATGCGGCGCTATACGTCGCGCTGGTCATCTTCGCCGCCGAGGCGGTACTCGCCAGTGCCGACGCACTGCCCCTTGGCGCACGCTACGTCTCGATCGTCCCCGTGACGCTGCTGTTCGGACCGCCGACGTTCCTGTTGGGTTTCATCTCCCCCTACGCTGCGGAGCTCTCGGGCGGCGGGGTCGGCGAGGCCTCCGGACGGGTGTATGCACTCGGGACCATCGGTTCGATCGTCGGGACCTTCCTCACCACCTTCGTCCTCATCCCTGTACTCGACGTGACACTGATCGAACTGGGCTTCGGCGCGCTGCTGATCGCCACGGCGCTTTTCACTCTCGGATCGGAGACGATCAGACGGCCGTTTTCCGATCAGGCGGTCAGGGCGGCCGTGATAACGGTCGTGTTGCTTACCGCCTTCGTCGCGAGTTCCGCCGGCTTCACCCTCTCGACGGCCGTCCGGGGCGATACCGTTTACGAGACCCAGACGCCCTACCAGGACCTCCGGGTCGCCGACAGCGACGGCGTCCGGACGCTCTACCTGGACGGCCAGCCCCACAGCGCGATGTACCTCGATAGCTCGAAGGCCCACGTCTTCGAGTACACCCGCTATTTCCATCTGCCGTACCTCATCGCCGACGACCCCGAGGAAATCGATGATGTACTGTTCGTCGGGGGCGGGGGCTTTACCGGCCCGAAGCACTTCGCGGCCGATTACAACGCAAGCGTCGACGTCGTCGAGATCGATCCCGAAGTGATCAGCACCTCGAAGGAATACTTCGGCGTCGAGGAATCCCCGGGCCTCGAGATCTACAGCATGGATGCCAGACAGTACCTCCAGGAAACGAATGAGACCTACGATCTGATCGTGCTCGACGCCTACAAGCAGGACCAGGTGCCCTTCCACCTCACTACCCTCGAGTTCATGCGCCTCGTATCGAGTCGCCTCGATCACAATGGCATCGTGGTCTCGAACCTGATCTCCGCACCCCAGGGCTCGGCGTCGAAGTTCTATCGCGCGGAGCGAAAGACCATGAGCCGGGTCTTCGCGGACACCTATGCCTTTACGACAGGTGGCGGGAGCGCCGTCCAGAACATCGAGGTCGTCGCGACCAAACAGGAGACGAACCTCTCCGAACGGGAACTCCAGCGACTAAACGACCGTCGGTCGGTCGGCATCGATCTCACCGACGCGATTGCGGGCTATCAGGGCGAGGTGCCGACCGCCGAGGTCCCCGTGCTTCGGGACGACAGGGCACCCGTCGATCGACTGCTCGATCCGATGCTCGGCCGCCGGTACGTCATCGAACGAGCGGGGAACGAGACGGCGAACGCTTCGGCCCCGAGGGGAGCCGCGGGGGCGATGACGACCACAGGACCGCTAACCGCCACCGGATAGTTCTTCGAAACCCTCGTTTTACTCCCCGCCGCCACTGACTCGGCCCGATCCCTACTCGTCGTCGATCAGACTCGGATGTGGCGTCGGCCCGTCGTGGTGGGGTTCGGCGAAGTACTCGCACATGATTCCCATGAACTCGCGCTCGCGGCGCTCGCGTTCTTCCTCGTCGATCTCCTCGGTGCCGGTGGGATATCTACCGGCCGCGATCGGTGAGGTAGCCCGTCGGCGCGACCCAATCGCAATATAAGTAGACGTCGATGTCGTGAACGAGGGTGAACCCGACCCGCGCGCCGTGGCCCGCCGTGATGATGGCCTGGTGGTGGTCGGCGACCGACCCGCTGCGTACAGCCCCCCAACTCGGTGTGGCAGGCCTGTGGACCACCATTGCCCCTCTTCGAGCGAGCCCTCTCGAACCGCGCTTATTGCTATCGATCCGAACCCGTTTCTCACGGGAACTCCCCCTTCAGGCCGGGGTAGCGCTCGCGGTCAGCGATCGGACCGTCGCCGGGACTTCGCCGAGGGTCTCCCAGTCGTCACTTTCGCGGGCGAACACTCGGCCGCCGCTCGTCCCTGCGAGCACCCGTCCATCGAGGACCGTCCAGGCGAGTACGAACTCCTCGGGACCACCGGGATAGGCAATCGAGTCGAACGTATTGTTGTCGTCGATCGACTCGAAGATGGCCGCGTCCGCACCACTCTCCCCGCTCCATGTCCCCGGCGGGCCGCGCGCCGCGGCCGCGTAGAGCCGGCCGTCCTGGGCGACGGCCTCCCGGAAATAGCGGTGGTCGAGATCGCTATCGAGACGCCGCCAGGAGCGCCCGGCGTCGGTGGTGGCGTAGAGCCCGCCCCCACAGGAGGCGACGTACTCCTCGGGGCCGCGGACGAGTACGTGGTGGACGTCGTCGTGGAGACCATCGCGCCGTTCGTTCCAGGTCTCGCCACCGTCCTCGCTGACGTGGACCCCGCCGACCTCCACGCCCGCGACGACCCGATCGGGCGCGCCGGGGTGGACCCCGAGGCTACGGATATGGGCCTCGTTGCGGTGTCTGGGGGTGTACCACTCCTCGCGGGAGGGAAGGTCCTGAAAGCCCTCCAGTTCCTCCCAACTCTCGCCGCCGTCGGCCGAGCGATAGAGGTGGGCGGGATGGGTGCCGGCGAGAACGGACTCGCCGTCGGGGCTCGCGACGACCGAGAAGACCTCCTCGCGCGGGATCTCGAGGCGCTCCCAGGTACTTTCCTCGTCGGTCGAGCGGTAGAGACCAGTTCTCGTCGCGGCGAACACCCCGTGATCCGGGACGGCTCGTACCCTGGGCGTGTCGCCGGCATCGAGAACCCACTCGGCGTCTCCGAGGCTTCCGTCCGCCGATCGGAACACGCCTTCACGCGTGCCGATAACGAGTGCCATACCCCTCCTACGCCGGCCCTGGGGTTAATCTACCGGGACGACCGACGTGCCGGCCCGCTTAACTTCGCGCCGGACGTATTACTCCTGTGTGTACGTTCATCTTCGCCTGGCAGGTCTTCGAAGCGGCACCCATCGTCGTCGCGGCCAACCGGGACGAGCGTCTGGGTCGTGCGTCCCGCCCGCCGGGAGTACTCGACGAGAACCCGCACGTGATCGCGCCCCGAGACGCCGAGGCCGAGGGTACTTGGATCGGGTACAACGAGCACGATCTGTTCGTCTCGGTCACCAATCGCTGGCTCGATCGGGAACTCGCCGGCGAGCGCTCGCGTGGCCTGCTCGTCCGCGAATCCCTAGCCCGAGAGAGCGCCGAGGAAGCGATAGCGTTCGTTGAGGAGCAAGCAGGAACCTACGAGTACGAGGGGTTCAACCTCGTGGTCATCGACGAGAAGCGAGCGGCCCTCTGTGTGTGGGATGGCGAGCTGCGGGTCACCGACTTCGAGCCCGGCGTCCACATCGTCGTCAACGTCGGGGCCGACGAGACCTTCGCGATTCCCGAATCGAGAGCGAGGGTCGGCCGCGAGCAGGCCGCCTGTACCGAACGCGCGCTTTCCGATCTGCAGCCGGAACCGGCGGAGGGCCCCGAGACGTGGCTCGGGCGTACGACCGCAGCGCTGCGCGACCACGAGTACGGTTTCTGTGTCCACGGCGATGGCTTCGGCACTCGGTCCTCGTCGCTACTAACCATGTGCGAGGATGGCCGCGTCGAGCACCGCTTCGCCGACGGGCCGCCCTGTGAGAACGCCTATGAACCGGTCGAAACCTCGCTGTAAGGTGAGCGACAGGCGATCGACGAACCGACCACGTCGTTACCGGCGACCCAGCCTATGTACCGCTGACGCTGACGGCCAACCGACACGGGCGGGCGATCGGCCGAACTGTAGCAGGTGAGCCAACCGAGGGCGGCGGTGTCGCGGGGACGGCCGCGGTCAAGGCCTTCGATTGCGAGGCCGCCCGCACCGGCATCCTCGATCACGAGAAAGCTCGCGAGGCCGGGTTCGATCCTCTCACTGAGACGATCGATGCGAAATCGCGAGCCGGCTACTACCTCGAGGGCGGCACTGTAACGGTGACGCTCACCGCCGACCGCACGTTCGGGCGCGTGCTGGGCGGGAGCCTCGTCTCGGAGTACGGCGAGGGTGCCGTCCACCGGAGCCACGCGCTCGTCGGCGCGGTGACTGAGGGCATCACCCTCGAAGCGCTCTCGAACTACGATCTCGCCTACGCGCCACCGTTCAACACGACCTGGGATCCCGTGCTGACCGCGGCGAAGGTACTCGACGGGCGGCTCTGATCGAAGTCGTAGCGAGGGACGGGAAAAAGCGGAGAGTCCCGAGGGCGTCCCGAGCCGTGTGAGCAGGACGAAACGCGCTATACCGGTGTTAGACGCTGGTTGTTCGGTTCTGAATGGGTTTCAGCGCTGCGTAGAGAGTAGGATTCTCCTATTGAATTTCGTATCGTAACATGCAGTTTACGCACAGCAGGCGCGACAGCAGTCCGAGACGGGAAATGAGTACCCGAAACGAAACCGGCTACAATAGCTGGTAGATGTTGTCTTCGTAGACCTCGCGGACGCGGTCGCCCCAGTTGTGAGTGTAGGTGTCGATGACGTCCTCGGCGACGTCCCCGCGGAGGTACTTGACGACGCCCCGGTCACCGGTGCGATCGCGGAGGTGGGTGGTGAAGAAGTGTCGGAAGTAGTGGGGTGTGACGTTCGTCATCGCAGTCTCTCCAGCCTGGTGCCATCCAGTACGCTTAGCTTGCCTCTCGACGATGTGATGGGCCATATTTGCTGAAAGCCGTTGTCCCCACTTGCCGCTCGTACTCGTAAACAGAGGTTCTGCAGGAGAGGCGGAGTCCGGACGAACGGCTAACCAACGCGCCAAGACGCGCTTGAGTTCTCGGTCTACCGGTACGACCGTAGCTCGTTGACGTTTGTTTGAGGCGGTTCGTACCTCGTTGTTGCTCTCATTGCCGCGAATTGGGGTCGGATCAACGAAAAGTGAGCCAGGACGTCCGTGTAGTTCCGGGCGAACGGAGACTTCTAGGGGTGACTGGATCGGTAGTTCTGTCACGAACACATCACGCAAATCGAGGTTGCTCAGCTCACCAGCGCGGATCCCCGTCTTCAAGAGAACGAGTACAACAGCTTTGTCGAGTGGATGCTCAATACCACGAACGAAGCTCCGCATCTCCCGGACTGAGAGATCACGTCGCACCGGGTCAGTGTCGATCGCTTCGTCCATCTCTGACACGACGAGAGACATGGGGTTGGACTCGAGCACGCCAGCTTGGACCATGTACCGATAGAACCGATGGAGGTAGGATGCATAGGTAGCGACTGTACTTCGAGAGTGAGCCTCGCGCAGCGAATGGACCCAGGCCATGCATTCGCGCTGACCTGCCTGAGAGGGGGCAGGTTGATCAGCGGTAGTGTCGAAATCGCCCAGAAATGCTTCAAATCCTCGGAGCACGCGCCCGTAGGCTTCACGCGTTCGGTCGGAGCGCCCGTGGTAGAGCTGATCCTGAAGGAAGTATTCGACTGGATCGTCACTCGGATCAGGGGCTACCGTACGGTCTTTCATACCCATGCTATTCGACCTCTGTCCTCGTGTAGCCGCCGTTGCGGCCGCTGTATCGAACTCGATTCTCCTGCTGAAGTCGTTCGAGGACATTATCGAGTTGATCTACCACGTCCTCAGTCATTCGCTCGACGAGTTCGTCCCAGGAGCATGGTCCGTCGTCGAGAGCATCGAGAAGCCGGTCTTCGAGGTCGTTACCCCCCGGGTCAGTGCTTGTTGATTGGGGTCCGATCGTATCTCCGCTTGAATCGTTCTGTCTCTCTATCTCTCCGGCCCCTTTGGCCTCGAACCCTCGCCTTCCCGCTTGCACCATCGTCTTAACGAACTCGCTTTGGCTCATCGATAGGTCCTCAGCGTGCTTGCGCCATATTTTCTTTTGATATGCGGGAATATACGTCTCTACCTTAGTTCTGGAGGTATCTGAACCGTCTTTGTCAGTCATCGGCTCTCCATGCTACGGTGTTCGCTTGCACTGTCACATGCACGATTGAGAATAAATGCTCTTATTTGTATTGGTAGATGTACACTGGGAGGCTCGTTACAGGAGCCGCGGTTCTATTGAGTTAAGAACCGAACTCTCGGCTCGGCATAGGCGAGACGGAGATTCACTTGATTTAGTAAATCGATAGACAGAGGCACACGGGCATCCCTTTTAACGGAACGCCTCAGTCAGTTGGCTCGGTGGAGGGGATCTCTCTTAGCGAGTAGATCCGGTCGATGTACTGCTCGACCATCTGTTCCAGATCGACTGGAGGCTCTGAGACTCTACCTAGTATGTAGTCGCGTATCTGCTGATCGGTAGGGAAGTTCTCGGCGAAGAATCGGCGAAGCGTATACGCAGTAAGATTGTTCATTTCACCTGCACCCTTCCGATATAGCCCTGCTCGCGTAGCGTCCTGTTCGAGTAATTTCCCGATCATCGGGGGAGACACCCGTTGACCCCAGTTCGAGGATGTAGACAAAAACAGCGCGTTCGTAGCTGCTCCCTCTGGTCGGATGGCAAGCCAGCGCCTCAGTGCAGTCATGAGTTCAGGTCCGACTGGAACAATAGTCTCGCTCACACGCTCACGACGCCCGGGATACTCTCGACTGATGTCGGGCAACCGGATGCGAAAGACTGGCCGGTGTTCCGGCGCCCAATCAGGTCGTATGAGATCGTACTCGCTGCGTATATCTGAGTCAGTCAAGGAAAGGTCACTCAGATCCAGATTGCACAGCTCTCCCCTGCCGATGCCAGTCTTCGCGAACGTCAGCAGTACCGCGTGGTCAGGTGGGTGAGGTGTCAGCTGAATCAACTTACGTAGTTCTCTCAGGCTCGGCACTCGTCGGGTGGACTGCTCAGCCGGTGCCTCCGGTATCGACGTGGCAGGCCGTTCTCCGTCGAACGGTTATGACAATCAGAGCAGAGCGTACAGAGGTTCGTGTCTCTGTTGGTGCCTCCGCAATGTAGTGGGACGATCTGATGAACTTCGAGATTACGGCGCTGACCGCAGTTCACACAGCAGTAGCGATCAGTTTCGAGAGTTCGTTCTCGCAACTCGGCCCACTTCTCCGGCGGAAGTCGCCTGCCACTGTCATGTTCAGAAGGAGTACGCTGCTCCATCAGGCACGTGTACGCACCAGATAGTAATAAATGTCTATTGGTGAATCGAAGCTGAAACGCTCACGCCGCAGGTTTAGTCATATACTTGAGCGGACACCAAGACGGTATCTGATTATTCATAACTGATTTCTGACATTTAGGGCGATCGAGAGCAGCCGTATAAACTCTATCTTGCTATACAAAATTCCAGCGTTTGAATAATCGTGATTCACCCGGTTTCAGGGTCGAGAACACCGCCAGCCGGTACTCAGTCTGATCGTCGATCGACAGCGGAGAGGAGTAGCCGCGATCTACCGGTTCGACGAACGCGTTACGCCGGTCAGTCGAACTTCTGGGCGTAGAGGTCCTGGGAGTGAGAGATAGCGTCGAGTGCCGCCTCCCGGTTCTCCCAGCCGAGTGTCTCGACTTCCTTGCCGGCTTCTAAGTTCTTGTACGTCCGGAAGAACTCGTCGATCTCGGCTTGGAGGTGGTCGGGAACGTCCGCCAGGTCCTCGATGTGATCGAAGCGGGGGTCCTCGCTGGGCACGGCGATGACCTTGTCGTCCTGCTCGCCATCGTCGTCCATGCCCATGAGCGCCACCGGGCGGGCCTCGACGACACAGCCGGGGAAGGTCGGGTCCTCGACCAGCAGCAGAACGTCGAGCGGATCGTCGTCGTCGTACCACGAGCGCGGGATGAAACCGTAATCCGCCGGGTAGTGGACGTTCGAGTGCAACACGCGATCGAGAACGACACCCGGAATGTCCTTCTCGTACTCGTATTTGTTCCGGTCGCCTTTGAGACACTCGACGACGACAGTGATCTCCTCCGGTGGGTTCGGCCCGGCTTCGGGATCGGTAAAGAGGTTCGCCATACGCGCTCCCCTGTGACGGGCGCGCTCAAAGGGGTTTCGACCCGTCACCGAGGTTCCGGGCTCTCCGCGAACTCGACGAAGCGTACCGTTCCTCATGCCTACTTCACGAAACGTGTAACGACAAGGTGAACTCGGAAACGAACTGGGACTGCCGCCGCTTGCTGCCGGACGAACCACCGCGAATATGCCACGAGCCGACGGATCCGTGTAAACGTCTCATAACGTGCAAAGTACTAAATAGTTATATGATGTACGACGGTTCATGTCAGAGGTGCATTCAGTAGCTGAGACAGCCACGGCCGCACGGGATCTCACCGCGTTCCAGCATCGGATCCTCGTGATCCTTTCCGAGCGGCCGATGTACGGCCTGGCAATAAAGCGGGAACTCGAAGCGTACTACGGCTCGGAGGTCAATCACGGACGATTGTACCCGAACCTGGATGACCTCGTCGGGATGGAGTTCGTCGAGAAATCCGAACTCGATAAGCGCACCAACCAGTACGAACTCACCGACGACGGCTACGAGGCGGTACTGGATTCCCTGCAGTGGACGCTTTCACGGTTCGTGACCGACGAGGATCGTGCGGAGGTCGTTCGGGACCTCGTTGACGAACAGCTATAGAACGAACGGCTCCTACTGGTTCTCGAAGCGGTCGATCGAGGGCTAAAAGCGGCGGCCGAATTCGGACAGTAAGGACGGCACTGTAGCGGTCTCGGTTACTCGTCGGCTTCCGCGTCGCTGGCGTCGTCGGTAGGGCGATCGGCGGCCGTGCTCGTCTCGGGATCCGAGTCGGCACTCCCGTTCTCGTCGCGACCGTGATAGTCGCTCGCGACACCGAGGAGCAACTCGATCGAGTCCTCGACGACTTCCTTTTGCTCGGCGTTCGGCCAGGCGTTGCGCGGGAAGTACTCGGTTAGGAATTCCTCGATCTCCGGGCTGTCCGCGGACTCGACCGGTCGAGCGTAGTGATTGCCCATGAAGTCGGCGAAGGCCCGTGCGTTCGCGCCGTGAACCGGACCCTGGGTCTCCGCGACGCGCTCGACTATCGATCGGTTGTGTTCTTCGATCGCGTCCCACTCTTCGGGATCGCCCGGCCCCGAGAGGGGACGTTCGACCGCCCGGTCCAGATCCTCGATACGGTCGGTTCTGACGAGCCCCTCCTCGATCCACTCCTCGGGGTAGAGAACGAGCACTTCCCCGGCGTCCTCCTCCCGTACGCGCGCGGTGTAACCGTGATCGGCCACTACCTCCGCGCGCCGCTCCCGGTGGGCCTCGCGTTCGTCGGGATTGCCCGCCTCGCGAGCCAGGCGGGTCAACCGTTCGGCTTCCTCGATCGCTCCAGGAGGCAGGTCGGCTTTCCGGTCGACAGGCATCGACTCCTCCTCGGGCCCCTCGTCGCTCCCTTGGTCGGTGCCGTGACCGGGGTCCTCGTTGGGCTCGGAGTCTACGGGGTTACTCATCGTCGAGTGCCTCGTTCGCGCGTGCGTCGGCGCGGTCGTTTACCGCCCGGGGAACGTGTTCGATCGTCCACTCCCCGAACCCGTCCAGTAATTCGTGTACCCGTACTCGTCGTTCGCGGAGCGCGGGCTGGCTCGTCTCGTACTCCCCGCGGATCTGCTTGCAAATCAGTTCGGAGTCGCCCCGAACGTTCACCTCCGAGAACCCGTACTCCCCGGCGACCTCCAGAACCCGGATGAGGGCCTCGTACTCCGCGCGATTGTTTGTAGTATCGGCGATCCGCTCGCCGCCCTCCGCGACGATGCCGGCGTCGGTCACGAGTACCCAGCCGATGGCCGCTGGACCCGGATTCTCCCGGGACGCGCCGTCGAAATAACAGTACACCCGGTCGTTGCCGGTTCCGCTCGCGCCGTCCTCGCCGTCGTTACGCACCACGCTCGCGAGGCGGTAGGGCCGGCTTCCCTGTACGACGATCTTCCCGTCGTAGGCGACTGCCACGGCCTCGGTATCCTCGCTTCCGGCGCGCCAGCGCTCATGGGCGGTGTTGCCCGCCCGGATCTCGACGCCGGCGGCCGCGAGGCGCTCGGCGGCGGTCTCGACGTCGCACTCGATCACCGGCATTGATTGTATTGAGAGGCCGAGAGGCTATTGGCGATTACGGTCGGCCCTCGAAACGAACCACGCTCGTTGGGCCGGCTGGCCGACCGAGACGAGTCCGTAAGGACCCACGTTCGATCCCTCAGTATAGATACAAAAGCTTTACCGAGGGTTTAAGTTCGTCGGCATTACTACTACTTAAGTGCAATGACACGGTCTACCCGTCAGCGCGAGCGCACGCGGCAACAAGGGGGGAAAACGGGACACGGGGAACAAGAGGAGGTTCACGATTGCCCGGAGTGCGACTCGGCGAACCTCGTCAAGAGTTCCGATCGGGGTGAACTCGTCTGTGAGGACTGTGGTCTGGTCGTCGAGGAGGGATCGATCGATCCCGGCCCGGAGTGGCGGGCGTTCAATCACTCCGAACGCCAGCAGAAATCGCGGGTCGGCGCGCCGACGACCCAGACGATGCACGACAAGGGGCTCACCACCACCATCGACTGGAAGGACAAGGACGCCTACGGCCGCTCTATCTCCTCGAAGAAACGCTCCCAGATGCACCGACTGCGCAAGTGGCAAGAACGCATCCGGACGAAGGACGCCGGCGAACGCAACCTCCAGTTCGCGCTCAGCGAGATCGACCGGATGGCCTCTGCCCTGGGTGTACCCCGCTCAGTCCGGGAGGTCGCCTCGGTTATCTACCGGCGCGCGCTCGCCGACGACCTCATTCGCGGCCGGTCGATCGAGGGCGTCGCGACCTCCGCGCTCTATGCCGCGTGTCGAAAGGAAGGCATCCCGCGCTCGCTCGAGGAGATCTCGGAGGTCTCCCGGGTCGAACGCAAGGAGATCGGCCGCACCTATCGGTACGTCTCCCAGGAACTCGGCCTCGAGATGCGCCCCGTCGATCCCCAGAAGTACGTCCCCCGCTTCTGCTCGGAGCTCTCCCTTTCGGAGGAAGTCCAATCGAAAGCCAACGACATCATCGAGACCACCGCCGAGGAAGGCTTGCTGTCGGGTAAATCCCCCACCGGCTACGCCGCCGCCGCGATCTACGCCGCTTCGCTCCTCTGTAACGAAAAGAAGACCCAACGGGAGGTCGCCGACGTCGCCCAAGTAACCGAAGTCACCATCCGCAACCGGTATCAAGAACAGATCGAAGCGATGGGCATCCACAGCTAAGCGCTCGATCCTTCCTTCCTCGCTTCACCGTTCTCCCCTCTTCTGTTTCCCCTTTCGTTCCGCCAGAAGCTCTTCAGGTACTCGGTCGAAGAACCACCGAAAACACATGACAAGCGAGGGCCGAACGAGGGTGCTCGGCGTTCTCGGCTACGTCTTCGTGGCCACGTTCGTCGTGGTGCTCGCCTGGACGATCTTCAGCCAGTTCCTCGCCGGGGCCGTTGCCCTCCGGATGACGGTATACTTCGCGGTCTTCGTGGGATTGAGCTTCGGGTTCGTCTACGGTATCGGCACTCGTAACGGATCGGGGATGCCCAAATCATAGGCACGACCAGCACGAACCAAGGGAGAACGGGCGATGGCAGGAAAGCGCAAGCGAGGGTTGAAACCGCCCGAACCCGTCTGTACTACTAATGCGCCTCGACGAATACTTCGAGGGCGTCGAACGCGACCGGGAGGCCGATCGCCGCCAGTTGGTCGAGGACAAATCGTATGCGATCCTCGAGTACCTAGAGGACGTCGAGCGGGAGTTCGAACGGAAGCTCGACGGCGATTCGATGTTCGGATCGACGTCGCCGACGATCTTCGTCGGTCACTCCAGCTATCCGAACGTCTCGACGGGTGTTCTCTCGCCGGTCGGCAACGAGGACCGCGCCGCGGAGTTCGAAACCGGCGAGCACTGGTACGAGCGGGATTTTTCCATCGAGGACGTCTTCGAGCACCGCACTGGACTATTGAACTCGACGCGGCCGACGGACGTCCGCTCGGTCGGGAGCACCGACCCGGGTGGCTCGGCCGGTTCGAGTGCACCGGGATCGGTCGCGGACGCCTGGGACGGCTTCTTAGGTGTTCAGCGGGAGGTCGCGATCGCCGGCCGGCCGGTCGATGTCGAGATCGGCCTCGAAGGAAAGCTAAATCTCGATCTCGACGTTTCCCGCACCGACGTCTCGACGCCGACCGGCCCCCGTGCCCCTGCGGAGAACGCGACGCTCGCGGAGAACCCCTACGTTCCCAGAGCAGTGAAGAAGACCCTCTCGGACGACGAGTGGGGGGCGACGGGCGCGATGAATTATCTGTACAATCGGGATTTCGACGTCTACGATATCAAGACGATCCTCTCGGCGGGGGCGCTCGGAACGACCGACCAGCGCCGGCTCGTCCCGACCCGGTGGTCGATCACGGCCGTCGACGATACGGTCGGGAACTACCTCCGCGGGCAGGTCAGTAACGCCCCGAGCGTCGATACGACCGAGGTCTATTACGAGGAATTCTTGGGCAATCGTTTCTGGGTGATCCTCACGCCCGGCCAGTGGGAGTTCGAACTGGTCGAACTCAAGGCACCGGGCAGCATCTGGAACCCCGACGCGGAGAGCTACCGAATCACGAGCGATCACGAGAGCTACGAGGGCCGGACCCGGTACGTCGATGAGACCGCCGGGGCCTTCTATGCGGCCCGGCTGGGCGTTCTCGAACACCTGCGCGAGCGCGACCGGCAGGCAACGGTTCTCGTCCTCAGGCACGTCACCTCCGATTACTGGGGACCCGCTGGCGTGTGGCAGGTTCGGGAGACGGTGCGCCATGCCTTCGAGAACGAACCGGGCGAAAGCGAGAGCTTTCGGGGAGCGATCACGGAACTCGCTCCGCGCCTCCCCGTCCCGACGGAGGACCTGCGCCGGAACTCCGAACTCGTCGCAGGCCTGCAGTCACAGTTATCCGATTTCGCCACGAGGGTCGCCTGAGACCGAAAACCGAGACCCGAGCAGAGAGGGGCTTGTGAGTAGGCATTACTCCTCCTCCCGGAGCACCTCACCGGGTCCTTCGATGCCACGGTCACCGAGGGCTGAGCGAACCTTACCGAGCAGCGAGGAATGGCCGCTCCCGCGGCGGCGGAAGGCTACCGTTAGTCCGACCAACGCGACCAGCGAGAGCACCGCGAAGGGACCGCCGGTCAGCACCGCGAGCGCTTGCAGCGTTTCGCCGCCACCGACTAGCAACACCGCCACCGCGACGCTGCCCTGAAGCAGGCCCCAGAAGACGATGCTGCCGGTCGTCGGCGCGTACTCGCGTTTCGTCGCCAGAATCGAGACGACGAGCGTCGAGGTGTCCGCGGAGGTGACGATGAAAGCAATGATAAGCGCGAGAAACAGGAACATCAACAGTTGGCCGAGCGGGAGCGCGGCGAACATCGGGAACCCGGCGACGGCCTCCGAACCGCCGTAGGAAGCGATAGCGGCCAGGATATCGGCGGCCCCGGAGCGCTGGAGGGACAGCGACGTTCCGCCGAGCAACACGAACCACACCATCGTCGCGGCCGAGGTCGCGACCCCACCGGTGAGGACGACGGTTCGGATTCGCCGGCCCTTCGAGAGCGCCGCGAGAAAGAGGCCGGCGAAGGGGGCCCAGGAGAACCACCACGACCAGTTCCAAACCGTCCACTCGGCGACCCACTCGCTTGCGACCAGGCCACCGCCGAGATAGAGGCTCATCGCGGCGAAGTCGGTCACGTACCTGCCCACCGCAGCGGTACCGATGTCGACGATCGACGACCGGGGGCCGACGACGATCAGCAATGCCGCGAACAGTACGAGCAGCACGACGGCGATCCCGGCGATGCGCCGGATCCCGCGCTGGACGCCGCTTGCGGCGGAGACGACATAAATCAGGGTCAGTCCGGCGACGATCAGGACGGGAGTCGCTCCGCCGTAGGTGACCGCCGGCCACTGGAAACTGACGCCGGCGAGGAACTGCTGGCTGACGAGCGCAATGGAAGTAGCGATCCCGCCGATAGTCGCGAACACGGCGAGCACGTCGACGAGGGTGGCCCAATGGCTATCGAGACCCCTAACGCCGAGAAACGGCGTCAGGATCGCCGAGACTCGCAGCGGCGCGCCCTGTTGGTAGGCGAAATAGGCGATCGGCACGCCGATGACGAGGTAGGCGCTCCACGCCGAGAAGCCGTAATGAAAGAGGGCATACGCGAGCGCACCGGGCATGACCGCGGCCGAGCGGGCCGGGGCGTCGAGGAAGGGCGGTGGGGTTCCGTAGTGAAAGAGCGCCTCGGCGGGCCCCCAGAAGACGATGCCGGCGGCGATCCCCGCGGTGAAGACCATCGCGAAGTAGGTCGGATAGGTATACGTCGGTTCGGCCTCCGGACCGCCGAGTTTGATCTCGCCCCACGGCCCGACGAGCAGGTATAGACAGTACAGCACCGCGAGGAACATCGCACCTAAGAACAGCCACCCGAACTCGTGTAGCAGGACGCTCTCGACGCTACCGACGACCGCTCGGGTGCCCGACGGCAGAAGGTAGAAGCCCGCGAAAAAGAGCCCGAAGGCCGCTACCGGAACGCCGAAGACGATCGGGTTCTGCCGGGAGGCGAACCCCTTCACCCTCGTTGCTGCCTCCCTTGCGGTGCCGATCCACCCGAGACGCCGGATACGTAACAGGTAGGGAGCGTCCCGCCGGTCGTCGGCGGTCTCGGGGTCGATCGTGATCGGCAACAACGCGACGTAGGCGAGCCCGGAGCCGAAAAACAGCAGTGCAAGAACGAGCAAGCTCCGGCCAGTGAGGACCGATCCGACGAGCGAGGGGAAGAAAAAGACCGAGACAACGACGACCCCCGCGATCACACAGACCGGCACCAGGAGCTTCCGGAGGACCGTCTCCACCGGGCCGACCCCCTGGGTGCTCATAGCATATACCTCGTGACTATCGCTCATAGTCCTGTCGTTGGCCCGATTCGGGGAATCGAGGCGGCCCGTCCACGGGTCGACCGGAGACCGGATAGACTGGGGACCGGAGACTGAATAGGGACGAAAATCGGACGGTCACCGACGACCCCGCACCTGGGGTATCGGGACGAAATCACCGTGAGAACGACTCGACGACCGGCACGTCCGGGCGACGTCGGTTCGATGGTCCGGCCGGCAGCCAGCGTTTATTAGCGCTCGGTCGGGAGTTCCCATCGTGGCGAACGACCCGCCCGAGACGCCGATCGACGCCGCCCTCCGGGAGCTGTTCCACCGCGAGGACAGGGTGCCCTTCGTCTACTGGGGGGAGTTCACGGGCACGAATACCACAGTGCTGTTGACCGCAAGCGTCGCCGTGCTCGCGTTCGTTACCGGTCTCTCCCATCTCAGCGCGGCGTCGCTCGAATTCGGCGGGCCACTCGCTTCCGTCGTTCCGACCGAATTGACGGTCGCCGTGCCCTTCGGGGTCGTCTTCCTCGCGTTCGCCGTCGGCGGCCTGGCGGTGGGATTACAGCGTCGGGTCCGTATCGCGTGGTACGGAACGGTAGTCGTGCTCCCGCTGGCGTCGTTGCTGGTGTTCGTGACGGCGGAGCCGACCGACGTGCTCCTGTTCGTGCTCTCGCTCGGGACGCTGCCGCTGGTCGTTCGAAACCGGGCCGCGTTCGACCGGTCGCTCGACCTCTCGGCGTTCCAGGTCGGCGCCATCGTCGCGTTCGTCGCGGGACAGCTCTATGGCACCCTCGGAGCGTTCGCGTTGCGCGCCCAGTACGACGGTATCGAGACGTGGATCGACGCCTTCTATTACGTGATCGTCACCGCGACGACCGTCGGCTACGGCGACGCGACGCCGGCGACTCAGGGGGCGAAACTGTTTACGCTCTCGGCGATCATCGTCGTCACGGGCACGTTCGCCGTCGCCTCGGGCTCGCTCATCGTCCCGGCGCTCGAATCCCGGGTGACGGCCGCGTTCGGAACCATGACCGCATCGGAACTCTCGCTGCTCGAAGACCACGTCCTGGTGCTCGGCTACGGCGAGTCGACCGAACCGCTGCTCGACGAGCTGGTAGCGACGACCGATGTCGTGGTCGTAACCCCCGATTCGGAGACGGCCTCGGCACTCAACGAGCGGGACGTTGAGATCCTCACGGCGGACCCGACCGAGGAGGACGCGTTGCTCGACGCCAGGATCGACGCCGCGAGCGGGGTCGTGGTCGCAACCAGCGACGACGCGAGCGACGTTCTCGCGGTGCTCGCCGCCCGGGAGGCAAATCCCGAAGTACGGATCGTCGCGGCGGCGAGCAACCACCGTTATGCCGGCAAACTCGAACGCGTCGGTGCCGACGAGGTCCTCAGTCCCTCGGTTATCATCGGCCAGCGACTCAGCCGGTCGGTTCTCGGGAACGCCGAGGGCTCTCCCGATCGAGCGGAGGGAACCGAGGGAAACGGTACCGAGAACGACAAGGACATCCCCCCGTAGTCGTCGTCCGGCGGCACGAACTGAGCCGACGTCCGGTCGCTGGTCGCCCCCGGAGGGAGCGAACGGGACGTAGAGAGGCGGTTCGCTCCGCACACTGTACGTGTGTCGGCGCGTCGAGTCACAGCGGGATCGGTAGCCACGAGAGCCACTCGGTTACCCGGGTGGGTGCGAACAGCGGCGCGTGGAGCACGAGCCAGTCCAGTAAGGCGAGGCCGAGCCCGTGGGCGACGACCGAGGGCAGGATCGAGGTGCTGCGGTAATCGACCGCGCCGAAGAGGACGTCGGTCGGTCCCGCTAACAGCAACTCGACGGGCGGTTTGCCGAGGTGATGGAGCGCGTACAGTACTGGGCTGATGAAGACGCTCACGATCCCGATTTCCCGGATCCCGACACAGAGCAGGCCCCGGTAGTAGGTCTCGGCGGCGATCACGACAAGCAGTTGCTTGAGTGCATGGGGAAGGAACTGGCCGAGCGCGGCACCCGTCTCCCACATCGGGTAGTACGCACGGACCGAGGGCAACGCCGACCCGATCAGATAGAAGGGCAGGACGAACAGCGCGAGCAGGAGGGCGTTCCTGATCGCCCGCCGATCGATTCGCCACCCCAGGTGGCGGCCATGCGTGATCGCGAGTACACCCGGTCCGAGGAGGTAGACGACCGTATCGCGGAGCACGCGCTCGTCGAGCCCGGAACTGGGCCAGGCCATCCAGAGAACGGTGAGCAATGCCCCCGTGAGTAGTGACTTCTGTACCCAGGTGAGCGCGGGCAGCCGGTACCCGAACGCCCGGACCGCCACGTCTTAGTCCTCGGAACCGGCGTCGTCTCCCTCCGCGTCGGTTCTCCCTTCCTCGATCGCCGAGTCCGAATCGGTCGCCGAACTCGTCTCGGCGTGGGCCTCGCCCTGCGTTTTCGCCCGCGATTCGGTATCGGTTCCCTGCTCAGCATCGGTTCCCGATCGGAGGTCGGTGTCGTCGCCGTTCTCACCCTCGGTGTCGGTGCCGTCAGTATCAGAGCTATCGGTATCGGCGCTCCCCTCGTCCTCAGCGGTCGGGATCGGACCGGTGCCGACGGCTCCCTCGATCGTGTCCTCGAAGTCCTGGCGGCGCGTGAAGTAGGTGGTATCGACCGAGTCGAGCACGTCGCCGAGCCGCTTCGGGCCGCCGGGGGTGCGGATCTCGGTGTCGCCCTCGCGCGCTGCGACCCGACTCTTCTCGATGCCCCAGGTCAGTCGCGAACTGACCCGTGCGAGCGGTGCGCCCTCGACGCGGGGCCCATCGCCGAGCTCGACTACGGGTTCGCGCTCCTCTTCATCGTCGTCTGCCATTAGCGATAGTTCATCGGCCGGTCGATTATGGGTTTCGGACTGCACCTCCCGCGCTGTCGTTCGAGAGAGCACCGCTCTCTCGTCATCTGCTTGCGGGTGTTTTATAGCATCTCGTTTTTTATGCAGGCTGGAGTTGTAGCGTGTAGATGTCCGTTTGATACAGCCGATCTCCGATCTCGAATTCACTCGTGTCCGTCCGCTCGAAGCCGTGTTTCTCGTAGAATTTCCGGCCAGCCTCGTTCCCCGACAGCATTTCGAGTTTGAGCGCGGTCACGTCGTCGGGGAGAACGTCGAGACCGCGTTCGAGAAGTTCCGTTCCGATTCCTTCGCGCCAGTAATTAGGATCGACGTAGATCTCCTTGAGTCCTGCTTCATCCTCGCCGACGAAACCTTTCGTCTCTGCATCGCTCCATCGGAAATACGCGTAGCCTCGAATGGTTCCGTCAACTTCGGCGACGAGGAACTGATCGCTGTGGTTACGGACCTGTTCGTACCATCCCTGTACCTGCTCCTCCGTCGGATCGACCACCGATTGGTCGAGAACGTCCTCCGGTAATACGCCCTCGTATGCTTCCTGCCACGCTAACCCGTGTGCTCTGATAACAGCCCGTATGTCGTCCAGCCCTCTGAGACGACGGACACCCGTACGAGTCAAACCACGGGAATTGACTAAAAACTAACTAGTAGCTGTGGACGTCGCGCTGCCCAATCTAATTGCAGACGGACGAGAGCATCCGCGAGCGCCAGCGAGCGATTCTCCGCGAACGAGCCGCGAAGTCGTTCGAAAGACACTCCGTCGGAGTGTCTTCCGTGATGAGCGTGGGACTCGCAGAGTCCCACGAACCTGCGAACGGGCAGTGCGCGGCGCTCCGCGCCGCGAATTCGAGGCGGTGGAAACCGCCTCGCGAGGCCCGTGAGCAGATGACGAGAGAGTGCTACGAGAAACGCTTCGCGTTTCTCGGCATGACGAAAGACGCCGGAGGCGTCTTTCGAACCACGAGCGAGGATACCCGACCCGGAAGAAGTGGGTCGTTAGAACCAGTCGGTAAACCCGCCTTCGAGCAAGGTGTCCTCCTGCCGGTCGATATAGGCGCGTTGCATGCCATAGATCGCCTCCTCGAGCGAGTCGCCATCGTCGAGGCGCTGTTCGACTTCGGCCTTCTTCCAGTCGGCGGGCGTGATACCTTTGCGAACGCGCTGTTTGAGCGGCCAGAGATACTTCGCGGCCTCTTGCTCCGAGAGCCCGCGGCGGGTGAGGCCGTCCTCGGCGTGGGCGAAGATGTCGTCGTAGATCGTCCGTAGGTCGGTCGTCTCGCGGCCGTCGTTCGTGATCCAGATCTGTTTCGACTCCAGGCCCTCGCCCATCGCCCGGTAGAAGTTATCGTGAGCGTCGCGCCAGTCGAGATCCGAAACCGGGTGCTCGCGAGGCGGGAGGCTCTCCATGAGACCGGCGAACACGGCCAGGAAGGCGATCGAGTCCCGGATCGTAGGCTGGCCGGGGATCGGTCGGAACTCGATGCGGGCGTTCGCGCTCGATCGATCCGTGCCGTCGAAGACCGGTCGAATCCAGCGCCAGTAGGTGCCGTGTTTGCGCCGCAGGGTACGAAAGGCGTCGTCGAAGCGATCGGAGCCCTCGACGGGCATCGGGACGATCGTCGTATCGCCCGCGATCCGATCGATCGCTTCGTCGACCGAATCGAGGTCCCGGGGGAATCGGACCTTGCTGCGTCCGCCCTCCGGATTGAGGATGGACTCGAAGACGTGGACCCGGTTTTCCAGCCAGGCGTCCTCGAGGATCGTCTCGGGGGCGACGCCCTCCTCGTAGAGATCAGGCGGGAAGAAGGGCGAATTGACTCCCAGAGCGAGCAGGGGACCGGCGACCCGCAGCGCGTAGGTGAAGAAGTCAGGGAGGTCGTCGGCCTGGCGGAGCTGGTAGTGGGGTTGGATCGAGGTGATGAGACTTTCGGGCATGACGGTCTCGGCGGCGATCGAGACGTGGGGAGTATCGACGCTCATGACGACCGCGCCCTCCTCGGTGGTGTTGCCCATCGCGTGGTAGCGCACGGAGGCGCTCATGTTCGTCGCGATTCGGACTCCGCTGTGGTCGACGTACTCGGTGAGATACGTTCGAGCGTTCGTGTTCTCGGAGGGGATCGTCCACACCGCGTCGCTGATGAGGCGCAATCCCTCCCGATCGATGCTGCGAAGCGCGGTGAGCAACTGGGCGCGGACCTCCGATTCCTTGGCATGCAAGCCGTACTCGTTGAAGGGCTGGGGGTTCGCACACATCTCGGCGTTGTGCAAGCCGAGTTCCTTCTCGAAGCCGATGAACTGGAGCAGCCGCCGGGGAACCCGGGCCAGGGTTTTCGTTTCCCCATCGACGGCGTAGAACTCGTATTCGAGCCCGAGCATCGCCTGGGGGTTATCGAAGGTGCCCGCCGCGAGCTCCTCTTTGAGGACGGCGGTTTCCTCGTCGGCTCGTACTTGAAACTCCGCCGGGTCGATCGCGATCGCGTCGGCGACCTGTTCGGCGAGCTCCGATTCGGGCTCCGACCTTGCTTCCGGTTCCGACCCTGACCCTGATTCCGAGTCCGACTCCAGCCCCGACATGTCCTGGTGGTAGCTACGGACCGACTTGAATCCCCGCCACTCTCCCAAGGAGCGAACCCGTCCTGACGGTCTCCGAGATAGTCCCGGCGCTTCGGGGTCGCCCGCGATCGATCCTTCCGGGACGCTGCACCACGTCGTCCCCTCTCGGACCCGAAAGCTTTGGACGAAGGGGCTCTACTCGGTGGTATGACGATCCGCTATGACGATCTATCGGTGAGTTGGCTGGGCTATGCGACCGTCCGTATCGAACACGAGGACTTCATCGCCTACCTCGATCCCGGCCGCTACGGCACCCTCACCGGGGACTGGGACGGGGAGACCGCTCATCCGCCAGGCACCGACTACGACGCGCGCGACGGCGATCTCGTCTGTATCACCCACGACCACCACTACGATTCCGACGCTATTGCCCGTGTCGCGAGCGACGATGCCACGATCGTGCTCTACGACGCCGTCGATCCAGCGCGTATCGATCGCGACGTCGATGGAATCGAGGATCTCCCCGGCGAGGTCGTGCGGATCGGCGCACACGAGGAGTACGTCGTCGAGGGGGTAGGTATCGAGACCCTGCCCGCCTACAACCACCCCGACGGCCCGAACACGAGCGGCGGCGAGCCGATCCATCCGGAGGGCTTCGGCTGTGGGTACCTGCTCGATATCGGCAGTTCTCGGGTGTTCTGGCCCGGCGATTCGGACGTACTCGACGCTCACTACGAACTCGCTGTCTCGCTGTTTCTGCCCTCGATCAGCAGCTCCTTTACGATGGATCGCCACGGTGCTGCCGATCTCGCTGAGAGCCTCGATCCGGGTCTCGTAGTGCCGATCCACTACAACACCTTCGAGGCCCTGGAAGCCGACTCGGCCGCGTTCGCCGCCGACGTCGCCGGCCGCGGAGTGCCGGTCGTACTCGACGAGCGTTCCAGTTAAACGGGTACTCGATCGCCGACGACAGCCGCCGGACGACGGAGGGGCGGCGAACAACGGCGATACAGGCACCGAGAACCGCTGTGCGCACACACCGATCGGACGGTACGGTATCGACACGACGGGGGGAACGGCCCGAACGTTCTCTCGACATGCGTAGCCGAACACCGCACACGTAGCCCCGTTCCGGCGTCCCCTGCCGCGAAACGCTCTTTCGCGTGCAGCGGTCACCCCGACACCGTGAACCGCCGAGTGTTCCTCACACACCGGCGTTCTCGCCGCCAGCCCCTCGGTGATCGCGATGGCTGGCTGTCTCGCCGACCCTTCCTCGGGCACCGAAGCCGACCCCTCGCCGAAGCGCCCGACGCCGACCTCCGAGACGGCGTCGAGCACGGAAACGCCCGCCACCTACCACAACCCCGTTTTCGAGCGGGTCTTCCCCGATCCGGGACTCGTGTGGGTGGGCGAGGCCGTCCACGCCTACGGGACCCACCAGACGTGGGACGACGGCCGGACGCGGCGACTCGTACCGATCCTCCGCACGACGAACCTCACAGATTAGGAGTACGTCGGGGAAGCGTTCGCCGAAAAGCCCGACTGGAAACCCGGCGAGGGACTGTGGGCACCCGACGTCGCACGTATCGACGGCCGTTACGTCCTCTATTACTCGCTCACGCGCTTCGGCGACCCGAACCCGGTATCGGCATCGCGACTGCGGACTCCCCTGCGGGTACCTTCGAGGACCACGGGAAGCTTCTGTGCGCCCGCGAAATCGGTGTGCCGAACTCGATCAATAGCTAATGGTGTGAGTCGAGAAACGTCGTTGGCTCGTCCAAAAGGAGGACGTCCGTCCGCTGGGCGAGTACCATTGCGATCCAGACGGGCCGTTTCTGTCCGCCGCTCAGGCTGCCGACCTCGCGATCGCGGAGCGGGGTAGGGTGGGTTCGGCGCGGCGTTACCCCGAGTCCTCCAGGCTCGGGTGCGTGACTTGCCCGTCGGGGTGGCGCTCGGCGAAGTACTCGCTCGTTACGGCGCGGGACTCGTCCTCCCGGCGGTAGCGCTCGGACTCGTCGATTTCCTCACAGCCGGGGGGCACTTCCCGGTCACGGTCGGTGAAATACCCCTCGGGGGTGGTCCAGTCGTGATAGAACGGCCGTTCGGCGTCCTCTAAGAGCGTGACCGCGACCTCAGCACCGTGTCCGGCGCTCACGATCGCCTGGTGGGGCTTGCCCGCGAGTCGACCGGCCACGTAGAGGCCGGGAACGCCCGTCCGTCCGCGCTCATCACAGGCGATGAAGGTCTTTCCCCGCTCCGTGAGTTCGATCCCCTCGAGGGGTTCGAGGAAGTCGGTCGCGTTCTTCGTCGCGGCGATCACGTGCTCGGTGCCGTACCGGTCGCCCTCGGCCGTCACGACGGTGAACCCGTCTTCACTGCTCGCCACCCTCCGAGCCTCTCCCCGGAGTCGCTCACAGCCCGCTCGCTCGGCCTGCTCGCCGGTCATCTCCAGGAGGAGCCGTGCGTTGACGCCGGCCGGGAAACCCGGGTAGTTCCCCAAGTGGGCGTTCCGGCGTAGAATCGATGCGCCCGAATCGACGACGAGCGTTTCGAGGTCGTGCCGGGCTGTAAAGATCCCGGCCGAGAGCCCGGCGACGCCGCCGCCGACGATTATTACGTCGTAATCGACTTCGGTGTCCATATCGCTCGGAGTTCCCCCTTCACTATATCGCTGACGCGCTCGCGGTCGAACAGTTCCTTCTCGACGCCGTAGAGCTGCCCGGCGGCCCGCTCGGTAAGCACGAGGTTCGTGATCGGCCCTTGATACAGGCCGCCGGCACGGTACACCTCGCCGTGTTTCACGGCGGTGAGCGCACTCGCAGTCCCGTGATTCCGGAGGAACTCGACGACCGTGTTCAGGAACTTCTTCCGGGTCATCGATTCGTAACCGCGGAGCATGAGCACTTCGGGATCGACCTCTAACAGCGTCTCGAGGTCGATCGCCGCCCGACTCCCATGGAAGTCCTTGATGTCGGTCTCGGCGAGCGCGTCGCTCACCTTCAGGTCACGCAGATGTTTGAAACCGGTCCCGCCGCCGACGTAGGGATAGAACTCCTCGGGCCGATCGCCGACGCCCCAGAGAACCGCGACCGAGGGCCGTTTCTTCCCTCCCGGAATCACCGGCGCGAGTTCGCACGGAACTCGGCGTGGAGTTCCTCGAAGGCTCGGTAGTGATCCCCGCGCTTGAAGGCCCGCGAGAGCGTCTCGAACGCTTCGTACAGGCTGTAGTACCGGTAATCGTCGTGCCGGGGATAGTGCTGGGCGTAGATGCTATTGCCGAAAAACGGCGCGACGTTCTCTTCGATCTCATCGACGTCCGCTCGCTTCCATTCCTCGAAGCGGTTCAGCAGGAAGTTCGGGTCCATGACGTGGATGTCGCCGTCGGGTTCGCAGAACAGCTCCTTGCTGACGCTGCCCTGATACAACGAGACCATCTCGCTTTTGTCGACGGCAACGCCGGGGATCGAATCGTAGTACTGGGTGTGATATCGTGAGGTGAGCCAGAGGGCTTCGGGTGGTTCGAGGCCGAGCGCAACGCCCATGTCGGCCCAACTGCCGTTGTTCGCGACCCACGCCTCCGGCACCGACTCGAAGGTCACTTTCCCCATCGGCGCCATCGATACCGAGTAGGAACTCCCTCCGCCGCCAGCCGTCGCGTTGCCGCCGCTCGTCGCGTTCGTGTCCCCGGAGCCCTTCGGGCCGTTCGTTCCGCCGCCGGAGTCACCGCGTCCTGTGCAACCGGCGAGCGCCCCGGCACCCACGAGCGCGCCGCTCGCGAGGAATCGTCGCCTGCTCGCGTCGAAATCGCGTGTCGTACGGTTTTCGGCACGCCTAAAGCGGAAGAGCGTTTCTATTTTTAGGTGGGACGAAATAATTCGGTGGTGGTGCGATTACAGAGCGAGCGTTGGAGTGAGCAGGGAACGACGAGGGCTCTCGAATCGATTTCCGGTTACAAGACGCCCATTGCCGAGAGCCGTTCGGGGAGGTAGGTCTCGGTCACGAAATCGAGCCCCCGCGAGGCGAGCGATTGTTGTTCGGCCTTCTTGCCGATGTCGAGTTGCAGTTCGATCTCTTCGCGCCAATAGTCCGTCTGAAAGCGGGGATCCTCTAACTCGTTTTCCAAGGCGTTGACGTCCGAATCCGAGAGGGGATCGGTCGGCAGGTCGTACTCGACGATGTCGCTTGGTTGAATGCCGACGAACCGGGCTTCGGGGGTCGCTAAGTACTCCGAGAGGTGGGCGGATTTGATCGAGCCATAGGCGATCGATCCGTAGATCCGGTAACTCCAGGGGTCCCCGTCAGTGAAGACCAATACCGGGAGACCGAGTTCGTCGCGCAGCCGCTTGGTGATCCGGCGGGTCGCCCGGGCGGGCTGGCCCTTGAGGTGGACGATCATCGTCCTGTAGTCGTCGTCGAAGCCGTTTTCGACGAGGCGATCGCGCATCCCGCCCGTCTCGACACAGAGGACGAACTCCGCGTCACATCCGAGGAAGTCGATCGTGTCCGGGTTGTTCGGGATCTGATAGCCGCCTTCGCCGACGTCCTCCTGACAGTGGATCTCCCGCTCGCCGCGCCGGGTCTGCTCGCGGAGGCGCAGCGGGCCCATGAGCGTCGCGCCCGACTCTTCCGGGCGCATGTGGAAGTCCTCGCGGGTGACCGAGGAGACGATCTCTAAGTCCTCGACGAGCTGGTTCGACTCGTCCTGGTCGGCGAACTGCGCTTCCGTTTCGTCCCAGCTTTCGGAGAGGTAATAGAGTTCACGCAGTGTCGAGGAGCGATCTTCCTCTAGCTGTTGGGCGAGGAAGTCGATCGTGTAGATCGCTTTCAGCAGCTTGCGGGCCCCACGGACGGAGTTCGCGCTGCGGGTGCTCTCCCGGTCGCCGTAGACCCAGACTTCGGCGTCCTCGTCGTACTCGATATTACTTTTCGTTCGCGTGGGGATGGCCATCGTCGGGACGTCGCCCGCGGCGAACTGGTCGTAGAAGGCCGCCGCGAGGTCGATGAGACGCTCGCGGGCTTCCCGGTCTTCCACATCGGTCTCGGCTTTCGGGTCCCCATCAGTGTCGGTATCGATGTCGGTGTCGGAACTCATGTGCTCTGGCTGGCTTGGGTATTGAGAGTTACTTTCTCGGTCTCGATGCTATCGACGTCGAGATCGAACGACGGGTCCTCGCTATCGCCGTTCAGCGTGTATTCGAGTGTGGCCTCGCTGCCGCTCTCTACCGTTGGGGACCACTCGATGAACCACTCGCCGTCCATCTCGACGGCTCTCGCGCCGTTGGAGAGATCGGAGGGCTCGGCCGAGACGATCTCGGTGATCGTGGGGGACTCGCTGGTCGTCGAGTTGTTCTCGACGACGACGTTCACGCGCCCGTCCTCGACGGTCCGTTCGACGAGCACGTTGTTCATGATTCGGGCAAGGGACTCGTCGATCCGCAGCGGTTCGCGCTCGGTGACATCGGTGAGCTTCTCGGCCATCCGGGGGAGGATGTTCGCCAAGACGTCGGCTTTCTCCCGGCGTTTGGCCATCGAGCGCTGTTTCTTGAGGTAGGCTTTGAGCTCGCGGGCGGCCTCCCGTATCGCGAGTTCGATCTCGTGTTCGATCTCGGGGATGTTCGCGACCGCGTCTTTCGACTCGCTCGTGAAGGGAACGTTCGTCGAGGCGACGTGAAGCATGAGCACTGCGGGACCGTTAGGGAGACCGTTTCCGCCGGGCTGGTCGAGCCCGTAGTTGCGCCACCCGATCGACTTCACTACGTCGGTCGTCGCACAGGCCCCGCGCTGGTAGACCAAGGGCACCCGGTTCGCGAACCGGAGCAGCTCGATCGTTCCCTCGCTTTCGAGTTCGCCGCCGTAGGCGATGCCGGCCTCGACGATGAACGGATCGCCGCCATGCACTGCCGCGTCGCGGGTCGCCGACGCGTAGAAGTCCGCGTCGAACTCCTTTTCGAGCCCGGCGCGGAGGAGATCGTCGGTGATCGGCGAGAGACACCCCGTCGGCGGCGCGATGATGTCGGTCGCGCCCATCGCCTCTAACAGCCGGCCGGCAGTGTCCCGATCGGCCGCGACCTCGCTTACCTTCGGCGGGTCGTCGGGGACCTCGCGGCCGATCTCCCATAGCGCGTCCGCGATCTTCTCGCGGGCGGTCTCGCCGACCGCGGCCTCGTCGCGCTCGACGGTCGTATCCGCCGCCCGATCGACGTAGGATCGAATCGTCCCGGAGGTCGCCCGGTCGCGCTCGTCGCCCGCGTTCTCAGCGTCTTCACTGCTACTGCCACCGCCGTCGAACTTCGCGGCGACCCGGCGGGCGAGCGCTCGCACGACTGCCTCGTCCTTCCGGCTGGTCGTCGCCTCGTCGACGAGCTCGTAGCAGTCCGCCTCGCGGCTCTCGGTTACCAGCTTCCACACCGCTGTGGTCGCTTTCTCTTGTACTGTGTCCCCGAAGGTCGTCCCGCTCTCCTCGGTTGCTGCGTCGGCGGCCTCCGCGATCGCCGCCCGTAGCTCGTGATGACAGAGGCGATCGCGTTCGAGTACTCGGTTGGCGATCGCGACTGCGAAGGTCTCGGTCGCGTCGGCCGATTTGTTCGCCACGACCTCGGTCACCGCCTCGATACAGGCCTCGCGCTCGGGCGGGGACCACGCTATCTCGCGGCCGAACTCCCGGTCACGAAACGCTCCCAAAACGTTCTTCGCCGTCGTCGCGCCCACACGAGTAAATTCCTCCTGGAGGAAGCCCGACAGCGAGTACGAATCGCTCGCTTCGAGCATCTTGATGAGCGTCCCGAGTTCGACGCCGTGGGGATGGGGCCGGATCTCTTCGGTTTCGGCGGGCAGTTGGTCGGTCCCGCGCTCGGCTTTGAACTCTCCCCCAGGTTCGCGGAGTTCGATGCGGGCGTGGGGATTGACGACGGCGGTGTGTTTGATGTAGTTGCGAAGCTGGCCGCGAGCGCGCATGTTCGCGTCCATCTCCAGTTCGATCCGGGTGCCGTGCGGGCGATCCCAGTCCGTCCCGCGTTCGGCCTGGATCTCGGGTTCGTTCGTGTCCGTATCGATGATCAACTCGAAGTACTGCGCTTGCTCCGAACCCGACGTGCGACTCGTGATCTTCGCGGGGGAGCCACTGGTGAGCTGGCTGTAAAGCACGGCCGCGGAGATCCCGATACCCTGCTGGCCGCGTTTCTGCTCGCGTTTGTGGAAGCGCGAGCCATACAGCAACTTCCCGAACACGCGGGGGACCTGCTCGGCGGTGATGCCGGGCCCGTTGTCCTCGACGACGAGCGTGTAGTAGTTGCCGGATTCGGCGATCTCGACGTAGATATCGGGGGCGATGCCGGCTTCCTCGGTCGCATCGAGTGCGTTGTCCACGGCCTCTTTGACGGCGGTGACCAGTCCCCGAGCGCCCGAGTCGAACCCGAGCATGTGTTTGTTCTTCTCGAAGAACTCCGCGATCGAGATCGCCCGCTGGCTCTCGGCTAGCTCCTCGGCGATGTCGGGCTCCTCGCCGAGCGTCGATTGAAACGCAGTCATTACGAGGGCTTTTCACCGGGTTGGTTAAAACCGCCGCGGTAGCATCCCGAAAGTGAAACTGGAAGACCGTCCCGCGGGCGGATCAGCCTCGGTGAGGCGTCCAGCTCAGTCACCCGCCCGGCGACGGAACGCCCGGTAGGACTCGCTCGCCCCCCAGACGAGCGCGAGGACGACGGCCGAAACCGAGGTCACGAACTCGAGTTTCCCCAGCCAGGACGGAAGCACCCACTGTGCGAGATAGTAGCTCGTCTCTACCGTCTCGATAGCACCCCTGAGAACGGCCGCCGATCCCGAGCGTTCGAGCGCCCGCCCATCGTCGGACGGGGAGCTATCGAGGCCGGGACGGCGCTCCCGGAGCAGTGCCATCGGCGGCCCGGTCGGTTCGTCGCCATAGGGCAGCCGTTCGACGTCGTAGGTACCCTGACCGGCGATCTCGTAGCGTGCGACGACCTGCTTGTCGGGGGTTACCTCGATGACCTGCTTGCCCCACGTATCGACGATCAACGTATTGCCGTTGGGCAACCGGTCGGCGTCCCGGGGCCAACCCGCGACGGTCGTGTAGCGCCAGGTCTCATCCCACCCAGTCCCGGTCTTTTGGTACTCGACGATCCGGTTGTTCTCCGAGTCCGCGACGAGCACCGTCGGTGGGTTCCGGCTCAGCAGCGTGGGGTTGTGCTGCTCGTTCATGATCGAGTAGTCGTCCTCGCTGCCGAGCGTCCACTCGACGCGCTTCGTCGAGCGATCGATGAGGACCACCCGGTCCATGTTGCGTGGGCTGGCGAGGAAGGCACTGCCGTTGTCGATCGGGTCGACGTCGTTCAGGTGGGTGAAACCCTCGGCTTTGCCCGCGGATCGGTTCGGGTACTGTTGCCCGAAGTCGAACTCCCAGACGATCTCCTCCCGCGTTCGGTTGTAGACCGACACCCGATCGGCCTTGATATCCGCGATGGCGTACTCGCCCTCACCGACGTAATCGACGTCGTGGGTGTCGGCGGGAATCGGGAAGCGATCGACGACCTCGCCGGTCCGCCAGTTCATCGTGACCGCGAAAAACCCACCTGCGGGATCGACACCCTGCGTGTCCGCGACGAGAAGCACTCTCCCATTCCCGAGGGGATCGACGTCGTAGTACCGGTAGAACTCGCTGTAGCGCCGAAGCCGCTCGCCGGTGTCCGTATCGATCACGACGAACGCGGCTCCCGCGTCCCGAAACTCGTTGCCCTGGCTCGTGACGAAGGTCACGTTCTCGACCCCGGGATCGATCCGATCGTCGTCGATCGTCGATCCGCCGACGGCGCTCTCGACCCCGCTTGCCACCGCCGGGGCGAGCAGTACGACGAGAACTACCGCCGCGACCGCTCGAAGCCGATCGACCCGCCGCTCCGGTCGCCACCGTCCCATCGATACGAACGGAACTCCAGCCGACCTATTAAGGGTTCGACCGGCGGTCGCCGGCTCCCCCGGGGCGTTCGGGCCCGATCGGGTTCGTCGATAGTCATCCCGGCTACGGATCGATCGCTCGATCGGCCCGATCGTGACGGACCACCGAGGTGACCCGGCGCAGCGAAACGCGGACCCTCGCCGAGCCGTCGTCGGTCGGTCGCCGTGAGCGTCGCTTCATCGGCCGAATCGGGCGAGGCAACCGGCGTCCGGAAAGGCTGCTGCGAGGGGTTTATGCTTCCCGCACACGTACACTAGAACGAATTATATGTCCCAGAAAGGTGAGTACGGAGCCAGGCAGATCCAGGTCTTGGAGGGCCTCGAAGCCGTCCGCAAGCGCCCGGCGATGTACGTCGGTTCTACCGATTCTCGCGGGTTGCACCACCTGGTCTACGAGGTCGTCGACAACGCTATCGACGAGGCACTGGCGGGGTATTGTGATTCGATCACCGTCACGATCCACGAGGACGACTCGGTAAGCGTCACCGACGACGGCCGGGGTATCCCGGTCGATACCCACGAGAACGGCCGGCCTGCCCTCGAAGTCATTTTGACCGTACTTCACGCCGGCGGGAAGTTCGACAAGGAGTCCTACCAGGTTTCGGGGGGCTTACACGGTGTGGGCGTCTCGGTCGTCAATGCCCTCTCCGAGCGCCTCGCAGTCGAGGTTCGCCGGGACGGCGGGGTCTGGAGGCAGGCCTTCGAGGCCGGCGAACCGGTCGGCGACCTCGAAGAGGTACGGGATCTCGGCGCGGGGGAAAGTACCGGCACCGAGATCCGCTTCTGGCCCGATAAGGGGATCTTCGGCGAGACGGCGTTTGCGGCCTCGACGCTCGCGAACCGGCTACGCGAACTCGCCTTCCTCAATCCCGGCATCGAGGTCGAACTCTTCGACGAGCGCGACGGATCGCGCGAGCGCTTCCGGTACGACGGGGGTATCAGGGAGTTCGTCGTCTACCTGAACGAATCACGCACTGCGTTGCACGAGGACGTCATCTACTTCGACGCCGAGAGCGAGGACGTCCAGGTCGAGGTCGCGATCCAGGCGACCGACGAACTCCAGGGTTCGATCCACGCCTTCGCGAACAACATCAACACCCGCGAGGGCGGAACTCATCTCACCGGGTTCAAGACCGCACTCACCAGGATAATCAACGACTACGCGAACCAGCACGACCTCTTAGGACCGATCGACGGCGAGAATTTGACCGGCAACGATATCCGCGAGGGGCTAACGGCGGTCGTCTCGGTCAAACACCCCGACCCGCAGTTCGAAGGCCAGACAAAGACCAAACTCGGCAACGGCGAAGTCCGGGGAATCGTCGAGGGCGCCGCCCACGAAGGGCTTAGCACCTACCTCGAAGAACACCCCGACACCGCCGAGGCGATCATCACGAGAGCCGTAGAGGCCGCCCGCGCCCGCCGGGCCGCGAAGAAGGCAGAGGAACTCACCCGCCGGAAGAGCGCCCTTGAGTCGACCTCACTCCCCGGGAAGCTCGCGGACTGTCAGACCCGCGATCCGACCGAAGCCGAGCTCTTCGTCGTCGAGGGCGATTCCGCCGGCGGGAGTGCGAAACAAGCCCGCGATCGGGGATTCCAAGCGGTTCTACCGCTGTTCGGCAAGGTACTGAACGTCGAGAAACACCGTCTCGATCGCGTGCTCGAGAACGACAAGATCCGCAACCTGGTCACCGCGATCGGCGCGGGCATCGGCGAGGAGTTCGACATCGCCGAGGCCCGCTACCAGAAGCTGATCATCATGACCGACGCGGACGTCGACGGTGCTCACATCCGGACACTGTATCTCACGCTGCTGTACCGATACATGCAGCCACTGATCGAGGCGGGCTACGTCTATGCCGCCCAGCCCCCCCTCTATCGGATCCGGTACAACGGCGAGACTTTCGATGCGATGACCGAGGCCGATCGCGAACGCATCGTCGCGGAGCAATGCGACGGGAACCCGACTCAGGTCCAGCGCTTCAAAGGGCTCGGGGAAATGAACCCCGAACAACTCTGGGAGTCGACGATGAACCCCGAGAACAGGGTTCTAAAGCAAATCACCGTCGAGGACGCCGCCACCGCCGACCGGATGTTTTCGGTGCTGATGGGCGATGCCGTCGGCCCACGGAAGGCCTTCATCAAGGAACACGCGACCGACGCCGAGTGGGTCGACGTATGAGTTCGGCCGTGGGGCGGGACTGGGGTCGAGCGAGGGGGAAAACGGCGACAGGACGACCGACGACGGGACGATACATGCCAAGTTCGAGGACGCTGATACGATGACACCACGAATCAAACGAACGGGAGAGCGATGAGTTCGGACGTGCCCGACAGCGGCACCGAGGAGGATAGCGGGGCCGCACGGATCGACTCAGTCCGCATCGAGGAGGAGATGGAGCAGTCCTATATCGATTACGCGATGAGCGTGATCGTCGGGCGGGCGCTCCCGAAGGTCGAGGACGGCCTGAAACCCGTCCACCGGCGGGTGCTCTATGCGATGGCCCGGGACAGCGTCACGAGCGGCGCGACCCACCGCAAGAGTTCGAAGGTCGTCGGCGATACGATGGGCGATTTCCATCCCCACGGCGACAGCGCGATCTACGACGCGCTCGCCCGGATGGCCCAACCGTTCTCGATGCGCGCGATGCTCGTCGACGGGCAGGGCAACTTCGGCTCGGTCGATGGCGATCCGCCGGCGGCGATGCGCTATACCGAATCGCGCATGAGCCCCATCGCCGAGGAGCTCCTCGAGGATATCGGGAAAGACACCGTCGATTTCTCGCCGAACTACGACGACCGCTTGGAGGAGCCGGATGTCCTGCCCGCCGCGTTCCCGAACCTTCTGGTCAATGGCTCCTCGGGCATCGCCGTCGGGATGAGTACGAACATTCCGCCACATAACTTGGGCGAGGTGATCGACGCGACGATCCACCTCATCGAGAACCCCGAGTGCTCGATTCCCGAGCTGATGGACTACGTCCCGGGGCCTGACTTCCCGACGGGCGCAACGATCGTCGGCAACGATGGGGTCTACGAGGCCTACGAGTCGGGCCGGGGGCGCATCCGGGTACGGGCGGACTACGAGGTCGAGGAAGCGGGACGCGACGAGCGCATCGTCGTCACCGAACTCCCCTTCCAGACGAACAAGGCCCGGCTCATCGAGCGGATCGCGGATGCGGTCAACGACGGGAAGCTAGAGGGGATTCGTGACCTGCGCGACGAGTCCGATCGCGACGGTATTCGCGTCGTAATCGAACTCAAGCAGGGCGCGGTAACCGATGTCGTCGAGAACCGGTTGCTCGATGGGTATCTCGAATCGACCTTCGGGATGATCAACCTCGCACTGGTCGACGGCGAGCCCCGCGTGCTAGACCTCAAGGAAACCCTTCAGGAGTACGTCGCCCATCGCCGCGAGGTCGTGCGCCGCCGCTCGGAGTACGACCTGGAACAGGCCGAGGACCGCGCGCACATCTTAGAAGGGCGGCTCGAAGCCCTTTCCCATGCCGAGGAGGTCATCGAGCTGATCCGGAACGCCGCCGATCGCGACGCGGCGAAAGCCGCCTTACGGGAGACCTACGCGTTCAGCGAGCGCCAGGCCGATCACGTCGTCCGGATGCAACTGGGGAGTCTCACGGCGCTGGAAGCCGAGGAGATCGAAGAGGAACACGCCGAGGTTACCGATGAGATCGAACGCCTCGAGACGATCCTCGCCGACCGGGAGGAACTCGATGCAGTGATAATCGAGGAGCTACGCGCGATACGCACGGAGTACGCCGACGAGCGCCGCACGACGATCGTCGAGAACGACGGCACCGTCGCCCACGAGGACCTGATTCCCCAAGAAGAGGTCCTGATCGTTCTCACCGAGGACGACTACATCAAGCGCATGCCCGCTGCGGAGTTCAGCGCCCAGAACCGCGGCGGGAAGGGGATCATCGGAACGAAACTGAAATCCGGGGATCGGGTCACGCGGGTCTTTCGGACCGACACCCACGATCACCTGCTGTGTTTCACGAACGAGGGTCAGGTCTACGAGCTACGGGGCTATGAGGTGCCCGAGATGAGCCGCACGGCCCGGGGTACCTCGGCGGTCAACCTACTGGATTTCGACGACGAGGAGGAGCTCGCCGCGGTCGTGAGCGTCGACGATCTCGATCCCGAGGCGTACCTCACGACGGTCACACAGGACGGCTACGTCAAGCGCACGGCCGCCGGGAAGTTCTCGAACATTCGCTCGACGGGCATCATCGCCACGAAACTCGACGAGGGCGACGAACTCGTCGACGTCGTAGCTACCGACGGAAGCGACGACCTCGTGATCGCGACCCGGGAGGGCCGCTCGATTCGCTTCGGGGAGAGGGACGTTAGGGCGATGGGTCGCAGCGCCCGCGGGGTCCGAGGAATCGAAACCGGCGCGGGCGGCGTCGCGGGCATCGCCGCCGTCGACGATGAGGCCCACTGGTTGCTCACCGTGACCGAGCAGGGCTATGGCAAACGCTCGCCGATCGACGCCTACCGCAGACAGTCGCGCAACGGGAAGGGACTGATCGACATCAAAACCGACGAGCGAAACGGGTGCACGAAGGCGATCCGGGCGGTCGGGCCGGGCGATCACCTCGTCGCGATGAGTGAGGAAGGCCAGATACTGCGCACACCCGTCGAGTCGATCTCGGTCGTCGGCCGGAACACGATGGGCGTGATCGTCATGGATACCGGGGGCGACGATCGCCTCGCCAGCGTCGACGTGCTGCCGACCGCAACGGGAACCGGTGCTACCAGAAACGAAACCGACGCTGAGGCCAGCATCGCTGGGAACGGCGGGCGGAGCGACGCCGTCGCTACCGCGCCCGACGCCGCTCAGTCGGGCGGTCCCGAATCCGACGAGTAGCCTCCTTCCTTCGGGATCGGCTTCGACCGCATCGGTCCCCCTTCGACGTCGATGCCTTTCGCGATCGCTTTCGTGAGGAACTCTCGGTTCAGCGAATCGCCCTCTTCTATGGGTTGACTGATGGCTACAGACCGGGTTAGCGGGTAAGCTAAAGGACTTTGTATCCGCTACGACGATTCCCTCCCGAAGTAGCATGACAGGCCCTTCCATCCCCTCAGCCGGCTTGGTTCGACCGTCCCGACGGACGCTACTGGTGTGTCTGGTCGCCCTGATGACCGTTCTCGCGGGTTGTGGCGGTGGCACCGGCGGTGGTGGCGGTGATGCTGGCACGACCGGCACCGGGATAGGAACTAACATGACGGCCGCAGGAGTCGACGGGACGACGAGCGCCGATAGCGGCGGTACCGATGATGGCGATGGTGGCGGCACCGACGACGGCGATAGCGGCAGTACCGGCGCTACGACGACCCGAGCGGCGACCGGTAGCGGGAACGCTTCGATGAATGCGCCGGGCGCGAACGCCTCCGGAGGACCGAGCGCCTCGATCCGCGTCGCGCACATGTCGTCCGACGCGCCCGTCGTCGACGTCGCTATCGATGGACGGCAGGTACTCACCGACGTTTCGTTCCCCGAGATCTCGGAGTATCTCTCGGTTCCGGCCGGCCAGCACCGGATACGGATCACCGAGGCGGGTAGTTCGAATACCGTCCTCTACAACGAGACGGCGACGTTCGACGCTCGTCCCTACACTCTCGTCGCGAGCGGCGAGGTAAGTACCGGAACTCGGTCGAGCACCGACTTCGGCGTCTCGCTGCTCGCCGACCGTACCGCGCCGTCGAGTGCGAACGCCTCGATCCGTCTCGCCCACGTCTCGCCCGACGCCGGCCCGGTAGACGTCACGATAAACGACACCGGGCGGGTGCTGTTCGATAACGTCACCTTCTCGAACGCGAGCCGCTACGCCGAGGTGCCCGGCGGGAACTACACGCTCGATATCCGTCGGGCGACTGGCAACGACAGCGGGCCGGTCGTCGAGAGCTTCGATCCCGAGGTCTCGAACGGGACCGCCTACACCGTCTTCACCGCGGGCTACCTCACGCCCTCCCGAGCCCCGGTGAGTGTCTCCTTCGAGCCGATCACCGCGACCGACGGGCTGGGGGCAACGATCCGCTTCGCCCACGTCGCGCCCGATGCCAGCCCGGTGAGCGTCTCCGTCAATGGGCAACTGGCCGACCGCAGCCTCCCCTACAGCGCGACGACGGAGTACTTCGAGGTGCCGGCGGGCAATCGCACGGTGACTATCACCGCCCCGAACGCCTCCGAACCGCTCTACCAGGAAGTAATAGGGCTGAACGCCTCGACGAACTATACAGTAGTTGCGGCCGGCGAGACCGCGAGCGATGGCCGGCCCTTCGACCCGGTCGTGCTGAACGACGACGCCGATCGCGAGCAGCCGAACGCGAGCGCGGCGAACGCTCGCCTTTTCCACGCCGCGCCCGACGCCCCGCCGGTCGACGTCACGGTTGACGACACCGGGCAGGTACCCTTCGACGGCGTGGCCTACGGAAACGCCTCGAACTACACGACGATCCCCGGCGGGAACTACACCTTCGAGGCCTTCGTCGCTACCGCCGATAACACCGGCGACGACATCGCTACCTTCCCTGACGAGGAACTGCCCGGCGGTGCGAGCTATACCCTCTTCCTCGCCGGCTACGTGACGCCGGGCGACGAGCCAGCGTCGACGGACATCGATTTCATCGCCGCGAACGACACCGAGGACTACCTCGATCGCGAGTCGCTCGACTGAACGCACCTTTTTCCTGGCGTCCTCGCTCGGCTTCGCCTCGCTGCGGGGCCAGAAAAATCTGCACCAAAAACCGCTCGTTCGCGACCTTCGGTCGCTCACTCGCGGCGGAGTACACCGTCCGCCCACAGCGGGATTCGACTTCTTTCGTTCAGCAGTCTCATAGGATGAGTTTCGCTGTGCCGAGTTTTCGACAGCCTGCTTAAGTTAGTCCTCCCGTCGGTGTACTATTCGAGCACCGCGCTGATAGCCTCTGTAGTATCTGTTGGGTTGAGAACGGGTACGGTCTCAAACTCGACGAAGTTCCGCCAGTTCGCCACCCACTACCAAAGAGAGGCAATGTCCTCACACTGCATGAGGAGCGGGGCGCGGTCGCTCCAGTTCGCTCCGCTGCGAACGAGCCGCCTCCGGCGGCGAGTGAGCGGTTTTTGGTGCAGATTTTTGCCGAGCCCGCAGCGAGTGACCGGAGGGAACGAGCGAGGACCTCGGGAAAAAGGTGCGTGTTATAGAATACGCTTCCCGAGCGCGCTCGCCGCGAGTTCGACCGCGAGCGCGGCGGTCTCGTTGTGCTCGTCCAAGATCGGGTTCACTTCGACCAGTTCGAGCGAGCGCAACAAGCCCTCCTCCCGGTGGCGCTCGGCGATCAGTTCCATCGCGGCGTGGGCCTCGCGGTAGGTGACCCCGCCTCGGACGGGCGTACCGACGCCAGGCGCACCGCGAGGATCGAGCCAGTCGAGATCGATGCTGACGTGCAACCCATCGACGCCCCGGGAGGCGACCTCTAGGGCCTCCACTACAACGTCGGTGACGCCACGCTCGTCGATGTCCGACATGGTATAAGCGCTCACCCCGCTGTCGGCGATCGCCTCCCGTTCGGTCTCGTCGACGCTGCGAAGCCCGACGAGCGCGACGTTTCCGGCGTCGAGACCCGGCGCGGGTGCCCACTCACGATCGGCGAAGCTCCCCTTACCGAGTGCCGCCGCGAGCGGCATGCCATGCACGTTGCCTGAGGGCGAGGTCTCCGGGGTATTGAAATCGCCGTGAGCGTCGAGCCAGAGCGCCCCGATCGATGCTTCCCGGGAAGCACCGGCCAGCGTGCCGATCGCGATCGAGTGATCGCCGCCGAGCACTACCGGGAGTTCGTCGCTTGCTACCGCCCCGGCCACGCTGTCGGCGAGACCGGCGCTGAGTTCGGCCGTCTCTTCGAGGTAGCGTGCCCTGCCGTTCGATCCCTCGATAGCCGGATCGCGCTCCTCGGCGTTCGGCACCGGGAGGTCGCCCCGATCGGTGGTCCCGTACCCGAGGCTCTCTAAGGAACTCGCCAGGCCCGCATACCGAATCGCGGAGGGGCCCATGTCGACCCCGCGTCGATCCGCGCCGAGGTCCATCGGAACGCCGACGATCCGTATCGGTCTCTCCGCGTCCATACGTCGAGTACTCCTCGATCGTGTAATAATTGCCGATTCTCGGTACGGCGCTCGATCCTCCCGACTCGAACCGCGACTCGTCGGCTCGAACTGGTTGAGCTCGTTGTGGCCCCGACCTCAGTCCTTGTAGGGCGCACACACCTTTTCGATCCCTTCCTCGAAGGAGATCGCGGGTTCCCAGCCGGTCGCCCGGGTCATCTTCGAGGGATCGGCCATCGTGTCGCTGACGAAGACGTCCTCGGGGATCGGGTTCTCGGTGTGTTCGGGTTCGATGTCGGTTTCCAGCTCCTCGTTCAGCATGGCGACGATCTCGTTCGCGCTGTAGGAACTGCCGGTGCCGAGGTTGTAGACGCCGGTCAGGCGGTGGTCTGCCGCGGCCTCGATCCCGCGGACGACGTCCTCGACGTGGGTGAGATCCCGGGTGTGGGAACCGTCACCGTAGATGAGCGGTGCCTCTCCATTAGCCAAGTCGTCGGCGAACTGGGCGACGATGTTCGCGTACTCGCCCTTGTGGGCCTCCGCGCCTCGATAGCCCTGATAGACCGAGAAGAAACGCAGCCCGGCCATCGCGAGTCCGTGGCGGTTGTGGAAGTACTCGGCGTAGCGCTCGCGGGCGAGTTTCGAGGCCTCGTAGCCGGTCCGGGCTTCGACGGGCATGTCCTCGGGGGAGGGCTCGGTTCGGTCGCCGTAGATCGAGGAGGTCGAGGCGTACACCACCGTCTCGCAGCCGTCCTGGCGGGCCTGCTCGACGGTGTTCGCGAAGCCCTCGACGTTCACCCTGATGCCTTCCCTGAGCCCCTCGATGCTCTGTTCGTGCATCGTCAGCGAGGACAGCGCCGCGAGGTGAAAGAGACAGTCGACGTCGGTCGGGAGGTCGTCGTCGAGCACGCTCGCCTCCCGGAACTCGACGGCGTCGTCGAGATTGGTGGGCGTGCCCAGATAGAGGTCATCGATCGCCACGACGTCGTTGTCCGCGGCGAGGTGGTTCGCGAGGTTCGACCCGATGAACCCCGCACCGCCGGTGACGAGTACGCGCTGTCCGTCCATGTGTTCCCCGATGACGCCTCTGGCATAGTCATACCGATCCGACCCCGGGAGACCCCCAGTACGGTCGGATATAGGCCTTCTCCGCTTCCCTTCCTCGTTCGATCGCCGTGTCCTCCCGGTTCCGTCGCTTGTGCTCTCCCGACTCGCCGTTCGTGAACCGGTATCGCGCGTCGGTGACTGTCTCGTCGCTTCGATCGGGACGGAGTCGGTGGACCCACCGGATTTAAGGCTCGTTGTAGCGAATACCTCCGCATGTCGTCGATCGAACTGACCCCGAGCCAGAAGCGGATCCTCTCCGCGCTGGTCAACTTACACCGGCAGAGCGAGGACGCGGTCAAAGGCGAGGACATCGCCGAAGAGGTAGACCGCAATCCCGGAACGATCCGTAACCAAATGCAGAGCCTGAAAGCCCTCCAGCTCGTCGAGGGTGTCCCCGGCCCCAAGGGCGGATACAAGCCCACTGCGAACGCCTACCAGGCCCTCGAGATCGAGCGGATGGACCAGCCCGCGGACGTCGAACTCACTCGTAACGGCGAGTCCGTTACCGACGCGAACGTCGAAGGGATCGATCTGACGAGCGTCCACCATCCCGAACTCTGCCGGGCGGAGATCAGCATCCGGGGGTCGATCCGGGAGTTCCACGAGGGCGATTCGGTCGTCGTCGGGCCGACGCCGCTGTCCCAACTGCTCATCGAGGGCATCTTGGATGGCAAGGACGACACAAACGACATCCTGATTCTGACGATCGATGACATGCGCGCGCCTGCGGCCAATCAGTCGGCGCACTGATTCGGCCAGCACATCGATCGGCACCCGACCGACGGCCGACCGATGGCTGTCGCTCCCGGTTCGGTCGGCCGTCGACGGTCGGCACTGATCGGTGCCGATTCCGCTCGCTCTACCGACCGGCCGGCAGTCGCGCCGCGTGACCGGGATTTCAAAGCCTTTGTATCCGAGCGCGACGGCCTCCGGGTATGACCGAAACCGTCGTCGTGCTCGGTGCCGGCTACGCTGGCGCGGGCGCGATCAAGAGCCTCGAGGACAGCCTCGATGGCGACGCCGATATCGTGTGGGTTGCCGATCGGGACTATCATCTCGTCTTGCACGAATCCCACCGCGTGATCCGCAACCCTGACGTCCGGTCGAAGGTCCGCCTCCCGGTCGAGGCGATCAAGTCCGACTCGACGCGCTTCATCGAAGGCGAGGTGACCGGCCTCGACGCCGACGATCGCGAGATCGCCCTCGACGACAGCTCGACGGTGTCGTATGATTACGCTCTGATCGCGCTCGGCTCGCGGACGGCCTACTATGGCATCCCGGGACTGGCCGAGAACTCCCTCACGCTCAAGAGCTTGGAGGACGCCCTCGAGATCCACGAGCGGGTGATCGAGGCCGCCCGCGAGGGCACGGCCGAGGACCCTGCCCAGGTCGTGATCGGCGGCGCGGGCCTCTCGGGCATTCAGGCCGCCGGTGAAGTCGCCGAGTTCCGCGACCGCCGCCACGCCCCGATCGAGGTCCACCTAGTTGAGGCCCTGCCGGAGATCTTCCCGGGCAACGATCCCGAACTCCAGGGCGCGCTTCGCAAGCGGCTGCTCGAACGCGACATCCGCATCTCGACGGACGATCCGATCACCGAGGCCGACGATTCTGCCATCTACTTCGACTCGGGTGATCCCTTGGAGTACGACGCCTTCGTCTGGACCGGCGGGATCACCGGCCGGGACTGTCTTTCCGATGCGAACTTAGAGAACGACCACAACCGGGTGAACGCCGAGGCGAACTTCCGGACGTCTAACGAACGAGTCTTCGCGATCGGCGATTCGGCGATTATCGATCTCGGGGACAATCCCGCGCCGCCGACCGCACAGGCCGCCTGGCAGGCTGCCGAAGTCGCCGGCAGGAACCTCGCGCGGGCAACGCGGGGCCAACCCCTCGACGCCTGGAGCTACGAGGGCAAGGGAACCTTGGTATCGGTCGGCGAGGCGGCCGTCGCTCATGGCATCCCCGGCGTGCCGATCGGGACCTTCGGTGGCCCGGTGGCCGAGATCCTGAAAAAAGGCGTCGCCGTCCGGTGGATCGCCGATATGACCTCGATCCAGCGCGCGG
>PXRA01000109.1 GCA_003021725.1 Halobacteriales archaeon QH_8_64_26 | reverse complement strand
ACCGAAAAAGACGTCGTCGTCCTCGGCGGCGAAGGGGTACTCGGCCTCGAAGCCGCCGTCGCCTCGACCGTCGAGTCGGGCGATCGCGTGCTCTGTGTCGCGAACGGGCTCTACGGGGAGTACTTCGCGGAGTTCGTCGCCTCCCAGGGTGGCGATCCGACGCTCTGCTCGTTTCCCGCGGACGACCCGATCGACCCCGACGTCGTGCGAGGGGCGATCGAGAAAGCGGCCCGCGATGGTGAGGACTTCGCCGCGGCGACGTTCGTTCACTGCGAGACGCCGACGGGCACGATAAACGATCTCGAGGGTGCCCTCGGGTACTGTCGGGAGGCGGATGTCCTCACGATCGTCGATGCCGTCTCCTCGCTCGGGGGTACGTCCGTTCCGGTCGGTGAGATCGATCTCTGTATCGGAGCCTCCCAGAAGTGCTTCAGCGCCCCGCCCGGCCTGACGACCCTCGCAGTGAGCGAGGCCGCCTGGGAGCGAATTGAAGAGACCGACGCCCGGGGTCTCTACACCGATCTCGAACCGGGCTCGAAGCCGTCTTCGAACGCCACGAGGCAAGCGCGAAACGGTGTCGAGAGCTCGGCGCGGGGATCGGCCTCGACACCGACGCCGAGGAGCCGCTGTGTTCGCCGACCGTCACCGCCTTCGAAGTCGAGAACGCGCTCGCGATCCAGGGCGAACTCCACGAAAAACACGACATCGTAGTCGCAACCGGACTCGCGGATCGGGAAGACGACCTCATCCGGATCGGTCACATGGGCTACAACGCCGACCTCGAGCGCGTCGAACGGACGATGGACGCTCTCGAAGACGTGCTCAACGGCTCGGACGACGATTGCTGAGTCGCCTCACTCCCAGAGATCGTACATCTCGTCGGTGGGAGCGCGCTCGAAGACGGCGTCGTCGAGGCGAACGCCCGGCTCGTCGGTCGCTTCGACCTCGCCGATCACCGCTGCGGTGATCCCCTCGCCTTCCAGCTCGGCGACGACCTCTATCCCTTCGCCCTCGGGGACCGCCGCGAGTAACGCCCCGGAGCCGAAGGTCCGCAGTGGATCGATCTCGGCTTCCCGACAGACCGCCGCGACCGCCTCTCGAATGGGAACGTCCTTGCGCCGAAGCGTAAGCGAGACGCCCGAAGCGACAGCCATCTCGATTGCGCCCGCGAGCGCGCCGCCCTCCGTCGGGTCATGCATCGCCGTCGCGCGCTCGCGGAGCACCGTTGCTTCGGGGAGGACGCTCGTATCGTCGAGGCCGGCCGCCGCCGCGTCGATAACCTCCTCGGGGAGGTCGGCGGCGAGTAACTCCTCGAAGTCGGTCGCGAGGATCGCCCCGGCTTCGATGCCAGCGCTTTTCGTGAGTACGAGCTCCTCGCCGGGGTCCGCGCCGCCGGTCGGAACGTAGCGGTCGGCGAGGCCGAGACAGGCAGTCGAGACGAGCGGACGGGTGCGATCGGCGTACTCGGTGTGTCCGCCGACGATCGCTGCCCCGACCTCGCGGGCCGCCCCATCGATCTGTGCGGCGATCCGATCGAGGCCGTTCGAGGTATCGGGAACGAACAGCGTGGGCACGAGCCATCGGGGCGTCGCGCCACAGGCCGCGACGTCGTTGGTCGCAATGTTTACCGCGAGCGTGCCGATCCGGTCGGCGGCGAAGGTGATCGGGTCGGTGCTCGCGACCAAGACCCGTTCGCCGACTCGAAGGGCCGCGGCGTCCTCGCCGTAGGCCGGTCCCGTCAGCACGTCGTCGTCGGGCGCGCCGGTTCGCGAGAAGACGGTCTCTTCCAAGTCCTCTCGATCGACTTTCCCGGTCATTTCCCCGTATCGGGATGTGGTCATACTTGTGGGTGGCGTCTAGCAGCAGTAGGTGATCGCGACATAGTAGCAGCCATCTCGAAAGCTCCCACGGCTCTCGACGGTCCGGGGCTCGCTGTCGTTCGAAAGGCGCTCCGCGTCTTTCGTGATGAGCGTGGGACTCGCGGAGTCCCACGAACCTGCGAACGGGCTTCCGGCCCGTGAGCAGATGACGAGAGAGCGAAGCCCCCTCGAACCACGCTCCTCGGTCGCTCGCTTCGGTCGCTCCCTGCGGTGCTTACATCGCCCGGGACCGATCGAGAAGCCGCGGCCCCTTTCAGTTCCACCCGTGTCGGTCCCGTTGCCGGACAGAGACCGTGTAATGCGGCAGAAGACTGATCAGACAGCGTATTAAACAGAACAGCGATGAGCAATGCCGAGGACGTGCCCTTCGAGATACGACGGGCTGATTTCTTTGCGGTAGCCTCGGCCGCGCTGGGAGTTCTGTTTGCCGGCCTCGCCGGAGCGCCGCCCCTTGGTGGCGGATCATTCGGCGTTCCGGACGTTCTGAACGGCGTCGCCGGCCTCCTGTGGTTCGCCATAGCCGGCTACTACCACTTCCGACCCGACTCGATGAACAATGGTATCGACCCGGCTCCCCGCGCCTGGTTCGAGGTCATTGGTCTCCTGATCGGGCTCAGTGCTCTCGCGGTCGTCATCGAGGTTTTCCTGTTCTCGACGCTGTAAAGGGCGATGTACGGGCCGACCCGACGATCAGAGCGCTTCCTTATAGGCTTCTAAGGTGTTCTCGACGTCTTCCTCGGTATGCGCGTAGGTAAGAAACTGGGATTCGAACTGGTTCTGTGAGAGGAGTACTCCCTGCTCTTTCATCTCGCCCCAGAAGACCCGCCGCCAGCGATCGGTCTCGCCCCTCGCTACGTCCCCGCCGGTCTTCGGACACCGGTCGTAACGCGGGCAGTCGCTGCGTTGCTCACAGCCCGCCTCGCAGTGGCTCTCGAACCCGGATGGGGCCTCTCGGCTGAACAGGAGCTTGAACATCCCGTCGGTGCCCGCGACAGTGTACTCGGGTGCTTGCTCGGCGACGATCTCCGTAAGGCCGCGGCGCAGTCGATCACCCAGCCTGTGGACGTGTTCGTAGACGTCGTTTTCCGCGGCGAATTTGAGCGATTCGAGCCCCGCGGCCATCGTCACGGGATGACCGGAGAAGGTGCCAGCCTGGAAGACGTCGCCGGTCGGGGTGAACTGTTCCATGATTCCCGTCCGTCCCCCGATTGCCCCGACCGGAAAGCCCCCGCCGATGAGCTTCCCGAAGGTCGTGAGATCGGGCGTCACGCCGAACTTTCCCTGTGCACAGGCGAGCCCGCCGACCCGAAAGCCCGTGATCACCTCGTCGAACACCAACAGGGAGCCGTGGTCGGTACAGAGGTCCCGCAGCGTCTCGTGATAG
>PXRA01000108.1:11143-16763 GCA_003021725.1 Halobacteriales archaeon QH_8_64_26 | reverse complement strand
GATTCAGAGAGATCATGAGCGAATCGCGTGGGTTCTGTCCCCGGTGTGGCGATCCCGTCGAGCCACGCACGGGTGAGACGACGGGTGCCGGCGGTGCGAACGAGCGCGCGCCGGTTTGCGAGGAGTGTTTCTTCGCGGAGTTCGACCTCGTCGACGCGCCCGACCGGATCGAGGTGCCAGTCTGCTCGGGGTGTGGCGCGGTGAAACGCGGCAAACGGTGGATCGACGTCGGAGCCAGGGACTACACCGACGTCGCGATCGACGAACTGGCCGAAACGCTCGCGATCCACGTCGACGCCACAGAGGTTTCCTGGGGGATCGACCCGGAGCAGGTAGACGAGAACACGATCCGCATGCACTGTGTCGTGACCGGCACGGTCAGAGGCCAGCTACGGGAGCGGGAGTTCACCGTCCCAGTACTGATCTCGCGGGGGACCTGCGATCGATGCGGGCGGATCGCCGGCGAGGACTACGCGGCGACGGTACAAGTGCGTGCGCGCGAGCGGACGCCCGAGAGCGACGAACGGGAGGAGTCGATCGGGATCGCCCAGGACTACGTCGCCGATCGGGAGAACGCGGGCGATCGGAACGCCTTCATCACCGAGATCGGCGAGCGCGAGGAAGGCGTCGATATCAAGGTCTCGACGACACAGATCGGACAGGCGATCGCCGACCGGATCACCGGGCGCTTCGGGGGGCGGGTGGATCACTCCCGGACGCTCGTCACCGAGGACGGCGACGGCGAGGAGGTCTACCGGATGGCCTATGCCGTCCGACTACCGCCCTTCCGGCCCGGGGACGTGATCGATCTCGACAAACACGAGGAGCACGACCCGGTAGTAGTGAGAAGCGTCCGGGGGAACCTCAAGGGGACGCGCCTGCGAACGGGCGAGGACTACGAAGCGGACGCGGAGAACGGCGACGCCCCCGACGCGACCGTGATCGGCTCGGTCGAGGAGGCGACGGCGGCGACACTGGTCGCGATCGAGGACGAACGCGCGGTCCAGGTACTCGACCCCGAGACCTACGAGACGCGAACGGTACGCCGGCCAGCAGGGATCGACGGCGACGACGAGACCGTAGACGTGCTGAAGGCCGATGGCGCAGTCTACCCGCTCCCGGCGGAAGCCTCTCCGTCGGACCGCTGAGCCACACGACCCGAGAGGTCGATCCAAGGGAAACGACTCGTTTAGTTTCGGTCGCGCGGGCGCGTTGAATCGGGGGCTCTGGGCGGGCGAAAAAGCGCCGAATTCGGCCTTTCAAGTGGATTTCAGCGCGCTAAATACGTAATTAAACCACTAGATTGACGGTATGGCGCCACTATTATAAGGTATGCGAGGGGACGCGCGGTAATGGCCGACGACTCCCCGTCCGACCAGAACTGGAGTTCCGCTCTGCGGCGGCGCTTTGCGAGCCTGGGCGGTACCGATCAGGCGGACACGCCCGGCCCGGTCCACATACCGGCAGGGACGGTCTGTGAACTCATCAGCAACGCCCGTCGGCGAGCCGTCATCAAGCGCCTCTCGGCACTCGATGAGGAGGAGGCGACGACGCTCGGCGAGTTGGCACGCCGGATCGCCGGCAAGGAGTACGACATCCCACCGGAACAGGTCTCACAGAACCAGCGGAAGAGCGTCTACATCTCCCTGCGGCAGAACCACCTCCCCAAACTCGCCGAGACGGAGATCGTCGTCTGGGACAAGCGCGGCGGCGACATCAGTCGCGCGCGCTCGGTCGACGCCATCGCCGCGCTGATCGGGCTCATCGAGGAGGCCTGTGAGGGCAGCGAGGAAAACGAAGAGGGGGGCCCCTAAGCGGGCCCGGCCACGGCACTGCGCACTCGCTAGAGCCTAAACCGTCGTGAAATCGACGACGAACCGGGTCGGGGTGGAGAGGGGAGGCGAACGTTAGGACCGTGTGTCCTCGGGGTCTTCGGCCGCTCCGAGAGCGGTAACGTCCTCGGCGCGAGGGTTATCAGGAAGTTCTTCGATACACGCGAAACAGAGGAAGTACTCCGAGCCGTCAGCGAGTTCGAGGGTGAGCCCGTCGGTCGAGTCCGTGTCGAAGCTCCAGAAGTTCGCGATCCCGCCCGCGATCGATACGTCCCGTCCACAGCCCGCACACGGCTCGGTCGCCATACCGCGAGCACGGCAGCGAGGCTCAAAGCCGTTCGCTCTCACCGACGTATCGGACAGGGAGAACCGGCGTGAAGAGGAGCGATAGGGCGTGCGAGACCGACGCCACTGCACCGGAGGTATCGAACTGTCGCTCGAAAGCCGGCCCGAGCGGGAAGAGAACGCTTCGGTCAGCGGTGGACGATCTCCCTGAACTGTTCGAGCAGCGCTTCGGTCGAGTCGCCGCTGTCGTACTCGACGGTTCCCTCGTAGACCGTCCGATCGTCGTCGGTGGCCGTCTCGACCGTGTTCATCTGCTCGCGGCGTCGGTGTTCGGCCTCGTCATAGTCACCCATTGACATGGAATCACATCGGTAGTAATGAGCTAAACACTATCAATGTAACGCCTGACTAGGGGGCGAGGAGGACGATCCCGGCAAAACATTTAGGTCGTAGGGCGAAGAGAGGACGTAGAATGGTACCGGGCGAACGGGACGGAACAGCATCCGATAGCTCGTCAGCGGTCTCGTTGGCCCGGGGCCTACAGACGCTCAAACGGCGGGGTAGTACCTTGCTGGTGGTCGGCCTCACCTCCGAAGAGGAACAGGGACAGGCCTGCCGGCGAATGCTGGGCGACGATACGGCCGGGCCGCGCCGACGGTTGCTCGTGCTCACGAGTACCGAACGGGAGGCAGTCACCGACCGAGCACAGCGGGTACAGCGCCCGCCACCCGAGACGATTAGATGCCTCACCTATGGGGCGACCGCACGGAGCACCACCGGGGGTTCAGACCCCGATGGAAAGGCGAGCGAGGAACGAACCGGAGCGGGTGGAAAGGACGGGACGTATCCGAAGAATCGACTCGTCGAGGGGAACGGGTTAGTCGAGTTGGGCGAGGCGATCGGGACGGAGATCGACGCGATCGAAGCCGAGAGCGGCGATCTCGCTCCGGCGGAGCTACGCGTGTGCATCGACTCGCTGACGCCGTTGCTCGATGCGTACGACCGGACGGCGGTCAGACGCTTCCTCGATCGGATAACGACGCGGATCACGGCGGCCCGAGGGATGGGCCACGTCCACCTCCCCGTTGCCCGCGACTGGGAGGCGATAGCGGACCTCGACGAACTCTTCGATGCCGTCGTCGAACTCCGCGTCGAACAAGGACGCGCCCAGCAGCGCTGGCATCTCAAGGAGACGGGCGTGACCTCGGATTGGTTCGGTATATGATACATGATGGCAAGGATTAGGTGGCTGGCCGACGGCCCATATGACATGTACGTACCACCGATAAAGTTTTTACTTACACATACTAATGGAAACCACGACGTGAACACACAGTGTCGGATCGGACGGACGCGAAAGGGAACGGGGCAGCCGTGATCAGCTTCGAGCCCGCCGAGGAGGGCATCGAAGTGGTCGACGCCGTCGAGCGCCACCGGTATGCGCTCGAGACGGGACGACGGCCCACGCTCGAAGCGGCCGACGGCGAGGTGTTCCGTGCGCCGATCGAGGCCGCGGTGTGCTTCGGGAGTGAGTCGGTCTCGCTCCCGACGGTCGCTGCCGTTTACGTTCGCGACGAGATCGGCACCGTCGTCGCCGAAGCCGAACACTTCGCCGACGAGAGGCTGTCCCGGGGAGCGTACACGCTCGAAATCTGTGCGCCGATCAAACTCTACCTGCGGGTCGAAAGCGAAGTGCGGATCAGTGCGGACGCGCGCCGGACGCGGGTCGAGTTCGGCGAGGATACCGACGTCACCGTCGGGGCCCGGTCGTATCACGAGCGACCCGCGGCGACGGTCACGACGACGACGGCCCCCCGCGATCTGATGGCCGCGATCTCGACGTTCGGCTCCGCACTGAAGACGACGAGCCCCGAGCGCTCCTATCCGACGCTCAGGGGCCATCCCCCGACGATCGAACTCGGCGAGGAACTACGGATACCGCCGGAACTCGATGTCCCGGAGACCGGAGTCCGAATCGAAGTGCCGCCCGAACCCGGTCCGATCTTCGTCGCCGCGCCGTTGGCGTACTATCTCGGTGCACGCCTCCTCCCGGGTGAGGACGCACGGATCGTCACCGAGAGCGGGTTCGAGCACTCCTTGGAGAGCGCCCATGGGTTCGAGACGGAAGTCGAGCGCGCGTTGAAGCAGGTCTTCTTCCTCGATTGTGTGACCCGCACCGAGGGGATCTATCCCGTCGAGTTGGCCGAACGGCGGGCGGCCGAATCGAGGATCGAACTGGACTTCGCCGGCCTCTACGATCGCCCGCTGGCCGACCGCCTCGAAGTCTGTTTGAAAGTTCCGTTCGCGAGGATCGAGGACCTCCTGCCGGAGTGGAAGCTGACCACCCATGTCGATCCGGTCGCCGAAAGCGTCGAGACGCTCCCGTTTCTCGTCGACGATTTGGCGGTCGTCCGGACTCCGGAGGCGAGCGCGGAGAAGGGGTCGGCCACACAGGTGGCCGCCTTCGACGAGTTCGTTCGCGGCGAGGTAGCCGCGAACGCCGAGGCGTTCACCCGGAGCCGCAGCGTCGCCACACAGCCGAGCGAAACTGCCTCCTACGTGCAGCCCGAGAGGACCGAATCGCTCGAACAGGCCTGGGTCGGCGACGGAACACCGCTCGGGGCGAGCAAGGTCACCGCGCAGGCGTATCGGAATCGATTGGATCGCGAGCCGACCGAGGGGGCGATCGAGATCGCGGTGATCTGTAACGACCCCGAGATGGACGAAGAGCGCGCGGACGTCGATCGGGTCTATGGCTCGCGCTCGGAACTCCCCTTCGAGGTGTCGGTGCACCACGATCTGACGACCGAGGGGTTAGCGGAGATCCTGACCTCCGGTACGGACTTCCTCCACTACATCGGGCACATCGAGGCCGGTGGGTTCGAGTGTCGTGATGGAACGCTCGACGCCAGCGAACTGGAATCGGTCGGCATCGGAGCCTTCTTCCTCAACGGCTGTGCGTCCTACGAACAGGGAATGGCACTCGTCGAGAGGGGTGCGATCGGCGGCGTGGTCACGCTCACGGACGTCATCAACACCGGCGCGATCCGGATCGGCCGCGCGATGGGGCGGCTCCTCAACAGTGGCTTCCCGCTAGGAGTAGCCCTCGAACTTGCCCGTGAGGAAAGTGTCGTTGGGGGCCAGTACCTCGTCGTTGGAGATACTGGTTTAGCGGTCGCCCAGGCGCGGAATGGATTTCCGAACCTATGCAAGATCGAACAGGCAAACGGGTCATTTGAGTTGGAATTTGAGACGTATTCTACCTCACAGATGGGCCTCGGTAGCACTATTATACCGCATATAGAAGGAAACGAGACGCACTCGCTCTCATCGGGTATGCCACAAACATTCGAGCTTTCGCTCAACGAAATCGATCAGTTTCTTGCGCTTGAAGATGCTCCAGTGAAGTTCAACGATAAGCTGTACTGGCCCGATCAGATCGATACTGCTAATTTGCTCGATTAGGGTCCGGCATTTCCACTACAGCGAGCTGCTACACTTCC
>PXRA01000108.1:0-11121 GCA_003021725.1 Halobacteriales archaeon QH_8_64_26 | reverse complement strand
TCGGTTCTGTAACTGAGGAAACCAGGTACAGGGGCCTACCAGTTCGAAGGGCTCAATCGAGGAGCAGGAACTGCGCGTGGGGCGTCCCATCGATATCGAGGACATTGTTCCCGTTGACGAAGCCCTCCTCGATCGCGAGCGAGACGGCTCGGGAGCCGACGATGTTCGCGGTTGTCGCGCGTTCAAAGCTGTCGAGGACGGCCGACTCGGAAACTGTCTTCCCCCCGTAGAAATCCTCGGTGACGGTGAGCGAGACCGGGTCGCTCTCGAAGGTCTCGCCGAGAACGTCCTCGTCACAGACGGCGACGAGCAGCCCTTTCGGGGTCTGACGTTCGTTGACGATCAGTGCGGTCGAGTTTTCCACGGCTATCAGGACTGATCGAGGAGCTGCTGTTCGGTCTCCTGGCGGACTTGTTCGGCGCGCTCGGCGACCTCCTCGGCTTCGTCGTCCCGTCCGAGGCGCTCTAAGGCGCGGGCTTTCTCCTCGTAGATCTCGACGCTACGATAGCCCAACCGGAGAGCGTTGTCGAAGTACTCCACCGCGTCCTCCGCGAGGCCGCGTTCAAGGGTGAAAAAGCCCCGATTGTACCAGGCGTGGGGCAGGCGTGGGTCGATCTCGACGGCGCGCTCGGCATGATCGAGTGCCTGTTCGGTGCGGCCGGCCTCGAAGAGGGCATACGCGAGGTTCGTCTCCGCGCTCGCGGCGTGTTCCGAGCGCTCGTCGATGCGGAGGGCCTCCCGATACGAACCGATCGCCGCGTCGTACTCCTCGAGTTCGGCGTGGGCAACGCCCTTGTTGACCCAGGCTTCCTGTTCGGCGGCGTCCTCGCTGGCGAAGCGGGCGGCCCGCTCTAAGGTCTCGGTGGCTTGCTCGTAGCGATTGATCGAGATATACGAGAGCCCGACATCGATCAGGCTCTCGACGTTGACGTCCCCACTGGAGAGCTGATTGCGATCGAGGAGATCGGCGAGGACCCGCGAGTCGACCGGATCGACTTTTTCGGGATCGACGGAGAACTCCGGTTCGAGATCGAACCCTTCGTAGGGATCGCCGAAGCCCTCGCCCTCCGAGAAAGGGTGATCGCCGTCCGCCTCGGGCGGTGGGTCGGCAACCGGGTCGCGCTCGCGTTCGCCATCGGCCTCGTCTCCCTCGCTCCCGCCGTCGGCCTCCAAGTCGGGGTCGGCGTCCGGGTCAGGATCAGGGTGAGGGCCGGAACCGGATCGAGAATCGTCCATGCGTCCGCCTAGCCCGAGCGCGAAGTTAAGAACTGCGACCGACGTAGTGCCGGTATGCGCGCGTTCGTCAGCGTCGACCCCGAGGGACTCGAAGGCGAGATCGAAGCACTTCAGGGCGAGTTCGAGGACGTGGACGGGCTCGATTTCGTCGCTCCTGAGAGCGTCCACCTCACGCTCTTTTTTCTCGGTGAGATCGATAGCGAGGGCGATCGTCTCGAAGCAGTCACCGGCGCTATCGAGGAAGGCGTGAGCGAGAGCGGCGTCTCGTCGTTCGAAGCAGCGTTCGGGGGGCTCGGCGTCTTCCCGAGTCGCGAGTACATCCGCGTGCTCTGGGTCGGAGTACGCGAGGGCAGCGAGAAACTGACCCGGCTACAGGAGCGAGTCGAAGGTCGTCTCACCGATCTCGGATTCGAGCCCGACGACCACGATTTCACCCCGCACGCGACGATCGCCCGGATGCGCCACGCCGGCGGGAAAGAACGCCTCCAGCGGAAGCTCGACGAACTCGATCCGACGCTGGGGACCGGAACGGTCGAGGCGGTCCACCTGACCGAGAGCACACTCACCCGGGACGGCCCGGAGTACGAGACGGTAGAACAGTTCTCGCTATAGTCGTGAGTTAGGTCTGTCGAAATATTGTTTAGATATACCTAAGAATTGTTTGTAGAATGATAAGAGACTAATGCGCCGAGCGAGCACCGTGCGTATGAATCCGCTCGCGAACCTCACGCTGGTGTTCGTCGCGGGGCTGGTTACGGCACTCGCGACCGGCGTGGGGGCGCTGCCCTTCTTTCTCCTCGAGGAGGTAAGCGATCACTGGAACGTCGTCCTTTGGGGACTCGCCTCGGGCATTATGCTCTCGGCGTCGGTGTTCGGGCTCCTCCGCGAGGGGCTCGCGGCGGGCACGCTCGGCGAGATCGCGATCGGACTCGGGACGGGCGTTCTGTTGGTGGTAGGAAGCCATCGCGTGCTCTCGGACGTATCGGTCAACCCGCGCCAGTACGAGGAGGCGGACTACCGAAAGCTGGTGCTCGTTCTCGGCGTACTAACGGTCCATAGCTTCCCGGAGGGCGTCGCGGTCGGCGTCTCCTTTGCGGACATCGGGTTCGCGAACGGGATTTCTCTCTTCGGGCTCACCGTCCCAGTGCTCGCGGTGTTCATGACCGTCGCGATCTCGATTCACAACGTTCCCGAGGGCGTCGCGGTTTCGATCCCGCTGTCCTCGATGGGGGTCCCGAAGCGACGACTGGTGTGGTGGTCGGTCTTTTCGAGCCTGCCCCAGCCGGTCGGTGCCGTGATCGCCTTCTATTTCGTGCGTGTCGCCCGCGAGTTCCTCGCGATCGGATTCGGGTTCGCTGCGGGCGCGATGATATACCTAGTCGTCACCGAGTTCCTCCCCGAGGGGCTTTGTTGCAGAACTCCCGTATCGGGCCGACTTTTGCAACGCAGCGACGATCTTCTTCAATAGGGCCGCTCGTACGTGGACCGAGCTCAACGAGCGGCCGAGTTTCGCAACAGATCCGACTTCTGCAACAAAGCCTCCCCGAGGCGCTCGAGGAAGGGCGAGGGCTGCCACGCGGCGGACGCCCGGAACTCGTTTCCGGCGTGCTCCTCGGCGTGGCTCTGATGATCCCGCTGGCGTTCGTCTGATCGGAGCGAAGCGATGGAGCGGAAACACAACTTTAAGCCCGCCGGAGCGATAGACAGCGAGTATGGGAAAGAAATCGAAGGCACAGAAAAAGCGACTCGCGAAGCTCGAACAGCAGAACTCCCGCATCCCGGCGTGGGTCATGATGAAAACCGACCTGGAAGTTCAGCGCAACCCCAAGCGGCGTAACTGGCGGCGGAGCGACACGGACGAATAATGAGCGCGAGCGACTTCGAGGAGCGCATCGTCACCGTCCCCCTGCGCGCGGCGAACAGACAGGGCGGTCACGAGCGCGCCGATCGCGCGATGAAGCTCGTCCGCGAACACCTCGCGAAGCACTTCTCTGTCGAGACCGAGGAGGTGCGCCTCGATTCGTCGATCAACGAGGCGGTCTGGGCGCGCGGACGATCGAATCCCCCCCGGAAGCTCCGGGTACGGGCCGCACGCTTCGAGGAGGAAGGCGAACGGATCGTCGAAGCGGAACACGCCCAATAAGGTGTTACGCGCGGTCTTCGCCGGCTCGGCGTACGTCGGGGTGTTCGCCCGGGCGACCGACGAGTACCTACTAGTCGGCACCAACGTCGACGAGGAGCTACTCGACGCACTGTGCGAGGAACTCTCAGTGCCCGCGATCGAGACGACGATCGGCGGCTCCGATACTATCGGCGCGTTGCTCGCGGGCAATAGCAACGGATTAGTCGCGAGCGGGCGGCTCACCGACGCCGAACAGCAGGCCCTCGAGGAAGCGACCTCGCTTCCGGTCACCCCCCTCCCCGGGACGATCAACGCCGCGGGCAACGTCGTGCTCGCGAACGATCACGGCGCGCTCGTCTACCCCGACGTCCCCGGGGAAGCGATCGAAGCGGTCGCGGAGGGACTGGACGTGCCCGTCGAGAGCGGCTCGCTCGCCGAGGTCGGGACGGTCGGCACCGCCGCGGTGGCGACGGACAGGGGCGTGCTCTGTCACCCGAAGGCGAGCGACGCCGATCTGGACTTCCTTGAGGACCTCTTAGGGGTGCCCGCGGACATCGGGACGGTCAACTACGGCGCGCCGCTGGTGGGATCGGGACTGGTGGCGAACGAGCACGGCTACGTCACCGGCGAGGACACGACCGGCCCGGAACTCGGGCGGATCGAGGACGCGCTCGGCTACATCGAGTGAGATCCCTCACTTCATCGTTACGTATGTAAGGAAGAACAATGCCAGGGACTGCAACGCTCTGAGAACGGCGACGATCCCCTGAACGTCGGGATTCATCGAGTAGAGCTTTCGAGTACTGAAGAAGAAATACAGCGCCACGCCGTTTTCGACGAGCATCACCGTGCCGAAGGCGAGCAGGCCGAGGATCAAGGAGGTCCGAAACGTCCAGTAGTTGCGAACCCAGACCAGCGTGAGCGCGCCGAGAAGCAAGACGTTGATCCCCGCGAGCGCGCTCGTAAGCAGGATCGTGGTGCTCATATCGGTCAGCGCAATGGGTTTGAGTGCTGCGGTAAGCGGTGTCACGGTCATTGCTCTACGTTCTCCGTGATGCGTTCGAAGGCCTCGCGGTGGCGTTCGAACCGATCGGTGAGGAAGTACATTTTCCCGTAGTCGTCGCCGCCGGTTTCGAGGACGGTGTGGTCGGTCAACATATCGAGGTGATACCGGACGGTATTATAATCCAACTCGAGGTGGCCCGCGAGCTGGTTCGCGTTCCGTGGTCGCTCCGAGAGGCTGTGGATGATGCGGGCACGGTTCTTCCCGCCGCGCGTGCCCGCGATGAGATACCACAGCGTCTTCTTCATGTTCCTTCGGACCACTTCCTCGGCATGTGATGTATAACCCCGTCCCCGTGAACACCAGGGAAGAGGGTAGGAGCGGGACTCCGGGGCGAGGGCGAGGCCGGATCGACATACGTTCGCATGGTAAGGATACACAGACGAGGGGACGAGGACGGAAGACGGTTCTCTAGAGTCCATACGGAATCCCTCGCGGATCGCGCGTGAGTCGCTGCGAACCCGATCACCTGGTTCGGGCGATCGGACGATCACTTCGCGATCGATTCTGTGCGAACAATGGGCGTCGTCCCGCTCTCCCTGCCGGTCTGGGTCGTCTTCACCGGCGGCAATCCGGCGTTCGTGGAAAGCGAGAGCGATTCTAGAGAGACTTCCTACGGAGTCGCGGTGGAATTGTGAAACAACTCAGAAAAGTGTTATATTGTGTCCCGGCGAGTCCTACATCGTACAGGGTGCACCGAGCATCAGAGTACGAAACCGATCATGAGCACAGAAACACGGACCGATGTCGAAGGGAAACGGCAGAGTGAAACCGAAACCGGCGCGTGGATGAGCGCGGTTCTGGCTGGTCTCGCTGGCGGAGTCGTGATGGGGGTGATCCTCACCGTATTGAATCCGGCGGGTCTCACGGTCGCCATTCCATCGTTATACGGCTTGGAGGGCGGTATCGCCGGCTGGGTGATTCATCTCTCGAACAGCGCGATCCTCGGGGTGGTCTTCGCGGCGATCGTCCTCACGACACCGCTCCGGACGTATGCGAACAGCGTGGCCGCGAGCACCGGTCTCGGTGCTACGTATGGCGTCCTGTCCTGGATCGTGACGGGTTCGATCGTCCTGCCGCTATGGCTACAGGCGGTCGGCTCGCCCGCCGCAATGCCGGTCCCGACGTTCGCCATCCCGAGCCTGCTCTGGCACCTCGCCTACGGAATCGTTCTCGGTGCGGTCTTCGCGTTCGTTGAAAACCGCTGAGTCGGGTCGGATATTCGAAATAACATGAACTTCAAAGACCGCACAACCTCCGAGACACGAACGGACGATCGACAGTTAGAGGGCGAATCGGTCACGAATACCGGCGGTTGTGGATCGCGGATGGGGATGGTTAGAGTCGACTCGAAGTCGGAAGGCGAACGGTTCGTCCGTCCCGAATGTGAGGGTCGGCTACGACGAGACGAGGCACAGGGCGAAACCGTCCATACCGACTGTGGACTCGTTGTCGGCGAAGGCGAGATCGACCACGGGCCCGAGTGGCGGGCGTTCGATGCCGGCAAGTGCGACCGGAAGCGGCGAACGGGCGCGCCAATGACGCAGACGAGACACGACAAGGATCTATCGAGCCGGATCGGCTGGCGGGATACCGACATACACGAGACTCCGCTGAATCCGCGCCAACGCCGGCGAACCAGCCGTCTGCGGACCTGGGACGAGCGCTTCCGGACAAGCGATCCCAAGGAACGTACTCTCGGGCAGGCGTTGGGTGAGATCGATCGGATGGCCTCGGCGCTCGGGCTGCCGGCGAACGTCCTGGAGATCGCGAGCGTGATCTACCGACGAGCGCTCGACGAGGACCTCTTACCGGGTCGGTCGATCGAGAGCGTCGCCACCGCGTCGCTGTACGCCGCGGCCCGAGGGGCGAATACCCCCCGAACCATCGACGAGGTCGCTGCTGTAAGTCGAATCGACGAGACGGAATTTACACGAGCCTACCGCTACATCGTCCGTGAACTACGCCCCGAAATCGAGCCGACCGCTCCCGAACGATACCTCCCGCGGTTCGCCACCGAACTCGGCCTCAAGAACGAGACCGAGCGCCGCGCGTATCGACTCCTGCAAGCCGGGAAAGCCGCGGGCCTGTACAGTGGGAGGAGGCCCGTCGGACTGGCCGCTGCGGCGATCTACGCCGGCACACTCGGTACGAACGAGACGGTAACCCGGAAGGCGGTGGGTGCGGTGGCGAAGGTCAGCGACGTCACCATCCGGAACCGGTATCGAGAGCTCTTAGAAGCCGATCGGATCGAGAGCAATCCCTCTCGGGGTGCCGTATGAACAGCCGATCGAAATGGGTGGTTCTCGGCATGCTCGTGCTCGCGATCGTCACAACGGGTGTCGTGGTCGCTGTCGAGCTGTTCGCTCCTGAACAGGCCACACAGGTGAACGAATCGGCCGCCGCCGCGGGCGTGAGTTCGTCGGCTCGAATACTCGAGACCGGCACGTTCTCGGGGAAGGCCGGCCACCAGGTCGCCGGAACCGTGAGGCTTCTCCGGGACGAGGAGGACCATTATCTCCGATTCGAGAACTACAGCCAGACACAGGGTCCCGACGTGTTCGTCTACCTCACGCCCGTAGGGGACCCCGAGACGACCGAGGACATCGAGGCAGGTCGGAAGGTTCGCCTCGATGGCGGTGCTGATGGCGGCGAGAGCACCAAAGAGGGAACGTTCACCCAACGGCTTCCCGACGACGTCGATCCGACGCAGTACAACGGCGTCAGCATCTGGTGTGAGGACTTCGGCGTGCCCTTCGGGAGCGCGACGCTCCGGTAGGTCGTTTCGGGAGTCGGCCTCACCGAGTTCGTCGATCCACTGATCGGTGTCGATCGTTCGCCTACCGCTCGTCGATCAGGTCCACGTTCGCTACCTGCTGGCAGTAGTGTCGCTGTATCGTCCCGGCCGTGCTCGGCTCCCATCGAGCCATCACCGGAAACGGCTCGCAGCCCCTATCGGGAAACGACGAGAGCGATCGGCCGACACCAGTTCTCGCGGTCGATTCGAGTCCGAAGGTACTTCCCGTTCGCCTGCCTTCCGTGCCGACATGGACGACTTTACTGTCAGCGGTCGCTTCCGGGCGCGCCGGAACACCTGGCAACCGTTCGAGACGGAGGTACGAGCGCCGAACGAGGACGTCGCGACCGAGCGGGCCTATGCCGAGTTCGGCTCGCGACACGGCGTCAAGCGAACCGGCATCGAAATCACGGAGCTGACCCAGGCGGAGGCAGCCCGATGAGCCAGGCACCGGGCGGCGGCGGTCGCCAACAGCTCCAGCAACTCGCCGAGACCATCCAGGCACTCGACGAGGAACGAGAGGAGTTGGAGAAAGACATCGTCGGCCTGCGCGACCAACAGGAGGCGATCGACGAGGCCATAGAGGGCATCGAGACGCTGGAGGACGGCTCGATCGTCCAAGTACCGCTCGGCGGGGGCGCGTACGTGCGCGCGGAGATACAGGACATCGACGAGATCGTCGTCGACATCGGGGGGGATTACGCCGCCGAGCGCGAGGGTGAGGGCGCGATCGATTCGCTCGAAGCCAAGCGCGACCGGCTCGACGATCGGATCGCGGAGATCGAAGCGGAGGTCGCGGAGATCGAAGAGGAAAGCGACGACCTCGAACAGCGCGCCCAGCAGGCCCAACAACAGATGCAACAACAGCAGATGCAACAGATGCAGGGCCGGTTGGGCGGCGAGGGAGAGGGCGGGCCGGACGAGGAGTAGCGCGGACGACAGAGTATGTTCGACGGACTGAAAGACACCCTCGGGCGATTCAAGCGCGACGTCGAAGAGGAGGTCGACGAGGGAGACATCGAGACCGAAGCATCCGAGGAGCGAGTTTCCGACGAAAACGAGAGCAGCGCCGAGAGCGGACCCGAAGCCGAGGTCGAAGCACTCGAGGAACCGACCGCCGGCACCGGTAGAGACATCACGGAAGCGGAGACGGGACCCGAGACCGACGACACTGCGGAGCGGCCCGAGCCCGAAGCGGAGACCGTGGCTGCCGATGCCGATACTGACGTCGGGCCGGAACCGACCGTCGAGAGCGAGCCGGCTGTCGAGGACGTACCCGAGGAGAACGAGGGCGATCGAGGACCGGGCTTCGGGACGCGAGCGATGGCCTTCGCGACGGGCCAGGCGATCATCCACGAGGAGGACTTAGAGGATCCCCTCTGGGACCTGGAGATGGCGCTTCTCGAAAGCGACGTCGAGTTGAGCGTTGCCGAGTCCATCTTAGAGGGGATCCGCGAGCGCCTTGCCAACACGCGCCGGGCCCAGGTCAAAAGTACCGGCATGGTCGTCGAGGACGCCTTGGGCGAGGCGCTGCTCGACGTGATCAGCGTCGGGCAGTTCGACTTCGATGGGCGCGTCGCCGAGAGCGAGAAACCGCTCGTGATCACTTTTACAGGAGTGAACGGCGTCGGCAAGACGACCTCGATCGCGAAGCTCGCCCGATACTTCGAGCAGCGGGGCTTCTCGACGGTGCTCGCGAACGGGGATACCTACCGGGCTGGCGCGAACGAACAGATCGAGGCCCACGCCGACCGGCTAGGAAAGAAGCTGATCTCCCACGATTCGGGCGGCGATCCCGCGGCGGTACTGTACGACGGGCTGGAGTACGCCCGCGCACAGGACATCGACATCGTCCTCGGGGACACCGCGGGACGGCTGCACACCTCGAACGACCTGATGGCCCAGTTGGAGAAGATCGACCGGGTCGTCGACCCGGACATGACGCTGTTCGTCGACGAGGCCGTGGCGGGCCAGGACGCGGTACACCGGGCCGAGGAGTTCGACAACGCCGCTTCGATCGACGGGACGATCCTCACGAAAGCCGACGCCGACTCCCAAGGGGGGGCGGCCATCTCGATCGCCCACGTGACCGGCAAGCCGATCCTCTTTCTCGGCACCGGCCAGGAGTACGGCGATCTCGAACGCTTCGATCCCGAGCAGCTGGTCGATCGCCTGCTCAGCGAGGGGTAAGTCGGGCATCTCGGTCTTCGGGGTTGGTCGTTGTTTCCAACCCCGAGCGGTCTGCCCGGATCTCGACCGGCTCGGAGGGGGATCGGGGACGTGGCACGTGAGCAGGGGACGAATCGGAACAGGACCTAACGGCACAATTCTTTAGCGACCGCCCCCCCTCGCGGCGGATATGCCGGGCACGAAGACGATCTCGCTTCCCCTCGATGAGAGGCTGATCGAGGCCCTCGACGAGGAGATCGCCCCACACGACATCTCGCGGACGGAGTACATCAGATACATCATCGAGGTACGCCACGACCGCGCCAAACACGAGCGCGAACTCGATCGGGCGAACGAACGCATCGAGGAGCTTCGGGAGGAACTCGAGGAAGCGAAAGCGCGAGTCGAGAAGCTCCAAGCGGTGACCGACGAACGGCGACGCGAGCGCGACGAACTTCGGGAGGAACTCGAGCGCACGACCGGGCGCATCGAGGAAATAAAAGGGGAGTACGAGAACGAAGCGGCTCGCGCGGAGGAACTCCGAAAAAAAAACGAAGACATCCGGCGCGAACGGGACGAACTCGAAGCTGATCTCGAACGCACCGAATCGCGCGTCGAGACCCTCCTCCAGCAGGCCGACGAGGCGATCGACCCGCCAGCAGAGGGGAAACCGGACTCCGAACCTACCGGCTCTCGGACGAATAGTGATTGGGATGGACGGAACGGAAAGGAAGACAGCAGCGAAAGGAGGATCGAGAGAACGAACAGTACTACCCGGAATGGGTCGGTTGAGGAGGAAAAGGGAAAGAATACTGAAAACGGAAGCGACGAGTTGGCGGCCTGTGCGGCCCAGCTTAGATCCTATCTCGATGAAAAGGCAGGGCACCGGAACCGCGAAAACTGATCCCGCAAATAAAGTAGGAGAGCGACTATAGAAACATGCACCTGACCTCTCATCGAACCTCGTACACCTCGTTTGATAGACGATATCAGCAAAACGAAGCCGAGGTCGAGATTTTCGACGACGGCTATCGTAGGTGTTTCCGTATCATGCAGGGAAAGCTCCATTACAAGCGAGGCCAACGGACTTCCTGAGATGAAATGGCATGACGAGAGATAACGACAGTGACGTCGATTTCGAACACTTATCGAGACGGTTGTCAGAAAGTGTATTACTATCGGATGGCGGTGAATCGAGCGAAGCCGATAGCGACGAGAGTGCCACGGACTCCGAAGAAATCGAGGAAACGAATGGGGACGAGGAGCCGACCGCCGAATCGCTTTCCGATCGTATAGACGAGGTAGAAGAGAAGCTCAGTGCAGCCGAAACCGGAGCCGATCTCGATGACGTTGGGGCCGCGATCGACGACATCGAAACCGATATCGAAGGCAGTGATCTCAGCGACGAGGACAGGGAGGAACTCGAATCGAGACTAACGGAACTGCGGGACGACATCGAAGAAACTCGTCGGTCCGATCCCGAGGACGTTATCGATGAGATCGAAGACGCTCAATCGACGATCTCGAATACGGACTGGAGCGGCGCTGGAGAAGAGCAGGTAACAGAGGCCGTCGGGGCGTTGCTGGACTCGGCAGGGGAAACGCTCAACGAATCGTTCTCCGCGAACAGCGACGATCTCGACGATCAGGCCGTAGCGTTGGACGACGTCATCTCGGCCGTCAGGTCGGCCGATCTCGATTCCGAGGAAGACGAGGAAGCGATCGATTCCCTTC
>PXRA01000107.1:56795-70211 GCA_003021725.1 Halobacteriales archaeon QH_8_64_26 | reverse complement strand
ATCGGCACCAGCCCGATCAGAGCCCGATCACCGATCCGTTCCGTCGGTAATCGGCGGCCCCGACGTACTCGCCGGTCTCCCGGTCAACGAGGAGCGCCTGTACGTTGCCGAGTTCGCTCGGTTCCTCGGCCAGCTCGTGGCCGAGTTCGTGAAGCCGTTCTCTGAGGTCGGCGGGCACGTCGGGTTCGTAGAAGACGGTCGGGTCGGCGTCGGCGTAGATCCGCGGTGCAGCGATCGCCTCGGCCAGATCCATGTCGTACTCGACGACGTTCTGAATGATCTGGGCGACCGTCGTGATGATCGTCGTCCCGCCCGGCGAGCCGACGGTAAAGACCGGCTCGCCGTCGCTGAAGACGATCGTGGGACTCGTGCTGCTGAGCGGTCGCTTCGTCGGTGCGACCTCGTTCGGCCCGCCCGGGACCGCATCGAAGTCCGTCAGCTCGTTGTTGAGGAAGAAGCCGTACTCGGGAACCACAATGCCGGTACCGAAGAGCTGTTCGATGGTCGTCGTCCAGGAGACGAGGTTGCCCTCGCTGTCGGCGGTCGTGAAGTGGGTCGTCTGGCCCCGATCGGCCGTCGATCGATCCGCGGCGGCCATCCGCTCGGTCGCGTCCACGTCGATGCCCTCGGTCCCCTCGCCGGGGGCCCGTACGCGGTAGGGGTTGCCCGGTTGGTAGGCCCAGGGATCGCCGGGCTCGGCGTTGGCGGTCGTGGCTTCGTCGAAGGTTATCCTCCCGCGGCGCTCCTCGAGGTACTCCTCGTCGAGCAGTCCCTGCCAGGGCGCGTCGGCGAAGGCTTTATCACCCATGAACGCCCCGCGATCCGCATACGCCAGGTGGAAGGCCTCGATCAGCGCATGGAACGTCTCGGCCGACTCCCGCTCGTACCCGCCGAGGTCGAATGCCTCGATCAACTTGAGGATCTGGGCGATCGTGAGCCCGCCCGAACTCGGCAGCGGTTGGGTCCGTACGGCGACGTTCTCGTACTCGCCGTACTCCGGGGTGTCGATCGTGACGTTGTACCGGGCCAGGTCATCAACGGTCATGCTCCCGCCGTTGTCCTGGACGACGTCGGCGACTGCTTCGCCGATCTCGCCCCCGTACAGCGCCCCGATCCCCTCGTCCCTGATCAACCGGAAGGTCTCCGCGAGGTCCTCCTGTACCAGCTCGTCGCCCGCGTCGAGGGCCTCGCCGCCGGGGGCGAATCGCTCCCGGGCGGCGTCGTTGAACTTGCCCTTCTCCTCCTCGATCGCCCCGGCGAGGTACTCGTCGACGGTGACTCGGCGTTCGCCGCTGGCCAGTTCGATAGCGGGCTCGATCAGTTCGTCGATATACCGGGTCCCGTAGCGCTTGGTCGCGACGTCGGTCGCCCGGAGCGTGCCGGGAACCCCGACAGCCTCGCCGAGCGTGATGCGTTCGTCGAAGGGAATCGGTTCACCCTCGTCGTCCAAAAACATCTCGGCGTTCGCGCCGAGCGGGGCGCGTTCGCGGTTGTCGACGGTATAGAGCTCGTCCTCTTCGGCAATATAGACGACCATGAAGCCGCCGCCGCCGATCCCCGAGCTGTGGGGCTGGACGACGTTCAGCGCGAACTGGGTTGCGACGGCCGCATCGATCGCGTTCCCGCCGTCCCGAAGCACCTCGGCCCCGACCTCGGTCGCCTGTGGGTGGACCGTCGAGACCATCCCCTCGCTCGATCGGGCAATGTCGACCCTTTCCGCGCCGGATTCGGAACTCTCCTCGCCGGCCACGCCCGTCGCCGCAGCCGGGATCGCACTCGCCCCTATCGTGGCGGCCGATCCCTTGAGGAAGGTCCGCCGGCCGGTTCGCAGCGACCGTGGGTTCGCGTCCCGATCGCCGCGTTCCGTCGACCGTGCTACGCCTTCGTGCTCCGCGCCATCGTCACGGTTTGGCATAACGCCTATCTCGACCGCCCCGGCTGGATTAAGAGTAGTTACGAACTCATGTGATCGTTCGATCCAATAAGTTACGTCGGGCACTCCCTCGATGCCCGATCTCTCGACGCCGTGATCCCACGGCAGCAATGCGAGAGGGTCGCTCAGTCGTCGGTCGCCGTCTCCGCCCGCCGCTCGGAGGCGGGTTGCTCCTCGGTGCCGCGGCGATTCCGCACCGCGAGCACCAGAAATAGCACCAGGCCGACGCCCCGCAGGGCCAGTCCCAGGAAGGGCGGGGCGACCATCGTGTAAGGGGTGAGTGCGCCCATGAAATCGGCGATCGCGGTGAAGAAGACCACCGGCGTCATTAACAACACCGCCGAAAGCACGAACAGTCCCCGTTCGCTCCGCGAGACGTCCGTGTAGAAGTACCCGATGATCGCCGGCCCGAGCGCCAGGACGCCGACGAACATACAGACCACTGGGATCAGTACCTCCGGAACGAAGTAGCCGACCTCGAGCACGTCGGCGAACGTGATGATGCGGACCTGGTTGTTCCCGGTCTCCCTGAGCAGGAGGAGACCGGGCGTGAGGACGAACGCGAAGGGGACGATCGCCTTGTTGAGCGAGAGCGAGAAGGCCTCGACGCCGGTCGGGAACGGATCGGATTTCGCGATCCCCGAGGCCGCATACGCCGCGACCGCCACCGGCGGCGTGATGTCGGCGATCACGCCGAAATAGAGGATAAACAGATGGGCAGCCAGTTGGGGCATCTCGCCGCTGCCGACCATCGCCGGGGCGAGCACTGCCGCGAGCAGGATGTACGTCGCGGTCGTCGGCACGCCCATGCCGAGAATGATCCCCGAGATCGCCGTAATAGCTAACAGGAGCACGAGCGAATCGCCCGCGAGCGTGGTGATGAAGGTCGTGAGATTGGGTGCGAGGCCGGTGGCGCTGAGAACACCAGGTACTACTCCGACCGCGGCGACCGCGACGACGATCGGTGTCGCCGTCCGTGCTCCCGACTCCATCGAGCGAAGGACAAAGGAGCCGAAGCGGAAGGCCCCGTTGTCGGCGAGCCGCGGGCGACCTATCGCCTCGGCACCGCTCTCGGCGGCGTCCTCGACGCTCCCGTCGTAATCGAGTCGGGCAGCTTCGAGACGTGGCTTGAGGAGCAACGTAACCGCACTCACGACGATGGCGATCGTGCCCAGCTTGCTCGTCGCGCCCGCGAGCGCGCCGTAGAGCGATCGGCCGGCTCCGCCGTTCCCGAAGAGGATGCCGATAAGGTTCGTGCCCGCAAAGAGGTAGGCGAGGAACTCAGCGAGGAGCACTCCGAGGATCCCCGCGAACAGTCCGAATCGAGTGCGCTCGTTGTAGGCGGCGACGACTGCGATGGCCGCCACGACGGCGACGATCGAGAACCACGCTGACCGTGCGACCGTCAGGCGGGCGACGATGAGGTAATACAGCAAGATGACGATCGGCAGGAGGTAGAACCACCCCGAGCGGAGGTGGGACCACAGTGCAATGGTATCCTCCTTCGAGACCTGGGTGATGCCGGTCTTCGAGGCTTCTAAGTGGACCATCACCCAGACGCCGAAGAAAAACGCGATCGCCGGGATGGTCGCGGCGACGATCACGTCGGAATAGGGCGTCGCGGTGTACTCAACGATCAGGAAGGCCGCTGCGCCCATTACCGGCGGGAGGATCTGCCCGCCGGAGGAAGCGGAGGCCTCGACCGCACCGGAGAACTCAGAGCGATAACCCGACCGTTTCATCAGTGGAATGGTAAAGGCCCCCGTCGTCACCGTGTTCGCGATCGATGACCCGCTGATAGTGCCCATGAAACCGGAGGAAAGCACGCTCGCTTTCGCCGGGCCGCCCTTCCGGTGGCCGGTGATGGAGTAAGCCAGATCGATGAACCACTGACCAGCACCTGACATCTCGAGGAAGGCCCCGAAGAGGATGAAGATGTAGATGAACTGCACCGAGACCGTGACCGGGATGCCGAAGACCCCGTTCTCAGTGTTATACCAGAAGTTCTGGATGATCGTTCCCCAATCGCCCGCCGGGATCGAGAGAATACTGATATACGGGATCGCGATTCCGAAGCCCAAGGGCGTACTGATGATGCCATCGGCCGGGATGAGGTAGCCGTACCTCGCGTAGGCGACGAAGGCGGCGACGATGAGCGTGAGGAACAGGCCGAGCGAGCGCCGGGTCGCTTCGAGCACGAGAAAGACTCCGACTGCGCCTAAGAGGAAGGCCACCGAGATCGACGCGAGCGGCTCGATCATGGGGAGGATCTCGCCGATCGTTCGTACCTGTTCGGAGTCGAAGCCGAACACACGGATCGCCCGGACGTCGTCGAAGGAGGTGAGCATGTAGAGCGCCGCCGCGATCGAAAACGCGATCGCCACCGCATCCGCGGGCGTCACCCGACTTCGGGTCGAATCGACGAAGACCCACCGGAGCGCGCCATCGATGCCCTGGGCCGCTTGCGTGATCGGGCTGTTCGCGCCGAAGCGATCGTCGAGTCCCGCGCGGAGGCGATCGAGCCGGCCCAGAAACGGGCCGTCGCCGGTGCTCGGCGGGTAGAGCAGAAAGGCGAGTACCAGTGCGAAGGCGACGTGGACGGCGTTGACCTGGAGCAACTGGAGGGCGGCGAGTTCGACGCGACCGAACCCGGGTATCGGGACGGCGAAGACGAACCCGCGGGCGGCGAGCCACATCTGAAATAGCGAAAAGGTTAGCGCGACGACGGTGACCGCGATCGCGGCGAGCCCGCGGGGATCGCGGCGCCGTTCGAGCTCGTCGATCAGTTCCTGTTGTTCGTCCTCGGAGAGTTGTTCGTCTTCGATCTCGTCGTTCGGTAGCGTGCTCATGGTAGAGTCGTCCTGTGCGTGTCCGGGGAGAGCGATACGTCGGGCGGGGTCTCGGAGACCGTATCGAGTGCCGCCTCTAGTGCTGATCGGCGCTCGATCGAGAGACGAACCGCACGGGTATCCGAGAGCGCGACGAGGTCGTAGGTTCGCTCGCCGACCCGGAGTTCGTGGTCCGCGATCCGGCCGGGTTTCACGATCAACTGCTCGCTCGCGTAGTCCGGGTCGAACCTGAAGCTCCCGTTCGCCTCGTGCACGGACGCCCGGGCGGGCAGCCCCCACCCATAGGATTCGAACTCCATGCTCGTCATGACCAAGCGATCGCCCCGCACCGTATAGCCGTCGAGAACGCGCGTCTCCTCGACGCTATGGGTGTACTCCAGCGCTACCGGCGTCCCGTTCTCGACCGGGACTTCGAGCAAGCGCTCGCCGGAAGCGACGTCGCTGACGACGAGCACCCGGTCGCCGGACGTCGCACCGGCACCTGCCACGGCGAGGATCGCGAGCAGGAGAACACCGACCGTCGCGAGCACGACGGCTCGGGAGCCGACGTTACGATCCATTCCGGCCTGCCCGTCCGCTGTCCGGACCGGGGCACTCGCGCTTGTGACTCCGCGACGATCGGGGACGGTCGATCGGTTTCGGCCCGAGGAGAGCCCGCCCGACTCCCCGCTCGCGCTCGTCGCGGCGATACGAACTCGGCAGCACCGTCCTCAGCCCGAGGAGTTGTTGCCGGTGCTATCGGTACCGCCACCGCCGCCACTGCTGCCGAAGTACGCCTCGGCGCCGGGGTGGAGCGGGATCGGCATCCCGTCCTGTGCGGAGTCGACCGAGATGAAGTCCTGTTTGATGCTGATCTCGCCGAGGTTGTCGAAGATCGTCGCCGTGACCCCCTGAACGGCCTCCTCGGGCTGGCCTTCCGTAGTAGCGATCATCGCCTGGACCGCGACCGTCGGGGTGGGCTCGCCGATGCCCTGGTAGGTCCCGCCGGGAATCTCGTCCTCGGCGAAGTAATCGCCCGCATCGAGGACCTGCTGGCGCTCCTGACCGTCGATCGGAACGATGTCGATCTCGCTCGTCGTCGCTAAGTTCTCGATCGCGCCGACCGGCCAGCCACCGAGGATAAAGGCAGCGTCGATGTCGCCGTTTTGGAGCTGGTCGGCCGCCTGGGAGAAACTCGCGTTCTGCTCGTTGTATTCCGAGACTCCGACCGCCTGGAGGATCTGCTGGGCGTCTACCTGCGTGCCGCTGCCGAGATCGCCGGTGTTCACCGCCATCCCCTGGAGATCGGAGACCGACCCGATGTTCGCGCCCGGGCGGGCCAGCAGGTGGATCGTCTCGGGATACAGCGTCGCGACCCCTCGGAGGCTCTTGATCGGACTCCCGTCGAACTCATCGATACCCGTCCCCTCGTAGGCGAAAAAAGCGATATCGTTCTGGATCAGCCCGAAAGCCGAACTGCCCCCGGCGAGATTGCCGACGTTCTCGACGCTCGCGCCGGTCGAGCGCACCTGCAGGGAGTAATCGCTGTTCGCCTCGACGACCTGCTTGAACTGGTTCGAAAGTGGATAATACGTCCCGCCGGTGCCGCCGGCATCCCAGGTGAACGCCTGGCCGCCACCACCGCTGTTACCGTCGGTGTCGTTGCCGCCACCGCCATCGTCGCCGCCGGTGGTGGTGCCACCACCGGTGTCGTTACCGCCGCCACCGCCACCGTCGCCGGTAATACAGCCGGCGAGACCGACGATACTCGTGCCGCCAGCAGCCTTCAGGAACGTACGTCTGTCGATCGATCGCATGGAGCGGGATTCACAACTGATGTATATAAAACTACGTGTAGATGACAGCCCGAGCGCAAAAGCGCGAGATACGGTGGCTTGGCTCGTTCGAGCATTGGCAGTCAGGAGACCGTTCATTGATGTGTGTAATTGCTACCACACCGCAACTAAATGTCGACATCTACTCACCAGCAGCCACGACGATAGGGACCAGTTGGTCAGGACTACGCTATATGAACGCTTACTTAGTCGACATCGAATTCCTCTCTATTCGACTTGCTGGCCTATTCGTCTTATTTCGATCGGGATAGCATAATGATCCTGGGATTATATCAGGGAGGGTCGTGACGAGCGGGTCGTGGTATCATGAAATTGGAACGGCGGAAGTTCTTGGGAGCGGTCGGGGGAATCGCCGGCGCGAGCGTCTTCGGAGGGCAGGTCAGCGCCGCGGTAGACGACGAGGACGATTCGGGGTACGATCCGGAGTTCCTCGAAAACGACGACCTCCTCGATAACGAGGAACTCGCCCACCTCCTGAAATCCATCGAGGAGGACGGAACGGAGGTATCGGTCTCCGAGATCGGCGAATCGACACAGGGACGTCCGATCTGGGCCGCAGCGGTAGGGAGCGGATCGACCGACGTAATGGCGATCGCCCAGCAACACGGCGACGAACTCCTCACGCCCGAGGGGACGATCGCAGCACTGCAGTACCTGGCGACGACTGACAGTGAGGCAGTCAGAGAGGTCCGAGACGAACTCACGCTCCATCTCGTTCCCCGGATGAACCCCGACGGGTTCGTCGCCCGTCAACGGTACGACGTCGATACGGACGCCCCAGCGCGGGCCGGGGCCGATATCTTCGGTGCCGATATCGGCATCTTCGCCGCCGACCTCCCCTTCGTCGGCTGGGACGTCAACCGGTATCACTGGGCACCCGACTGGACCGAGAGCGACCTCTACGGGAGCTACCCCGAGAAGTTCCCGGAGAACCCGGTCAAAGAAGTACAGGTCGTCTACGATGGAATCGTCGATGAGGTCGATCCGGACTGGATCATCGATTACCACCGCCAGGGCGAGTACGTCGTCGACGAGGACCGGAAGTTCGATCCCGAGGTGTACCCCGAAGAGGAACTCGACGAACCGGATCCCTATCCACCGGATCCCGACGACGCCGGTGGCGGCGATGTCGTGACCTCCTCGCTGTTCTGGCCGATCAACGAGGACGTGCCCGAGGACGCACGGGACCTCTCGAAACAGCTCGTCTATACGATGTACGACGAGCTAACCACCGATAGCGAGGCGAACGTTACCTGGTATCCGGGCGGGACGTACGCCGGTATCGCACGGAACGGTCACGGTCTTCAAGGACGGGGCAGCGTCCTCTTCGAGTTGAGCGCGGGGACGCTCGGCGATCGCCAGTTCCGGGTCGAACACGTGGCCGAGTCGCTGCTCGCGGTCACGAAGGCAACGGCCGACGGTTCGCTGTCCGATATCGATCCCTCGAACGTACAGGAGATTCCGGGTCGTGGAAGCGACTTCACCGTCGAGAGCGCCGGTGGTGAGTCACGCCCGGAATGAACGTCAGCTAGCGTTTCGAAACGCGCTGCTGGGTAGGTAAAGAGGCGAGCGAACGCCGAAACCACGTTCGGTCGCTCGGTGGAAGGCCGGTCGGCCCTCGATTTCTCGATTACAGGACTGACGATAGCGTCCGCTCAGCTAATATCCCGGTTTCGATTTTTGCACTCGTACTGGCACATTCGTTTGACTACGATTCTATATAGTTAGAAAAGACTAAATTAATATTGACTCACTCGCTGGTCGGGCGTTCGACGACCTGAAGATTCTCGACCTCACTCGTCGGTACCAGGCCAGAACGGACTACGTGGACTACACTGACTTGTTCGATGTCTACAGCGAGGGGAACTCTTAGCACCGAACTCCACTACCACTACCATCTCCCTTCCAGCTTTCTCAGCCTGGATCGATAGCGGGGGGAAAACCGATGGCTGGCTACTCTACGCAGCGGCCATCGTCGCCCTCGTCGTTCTCGGTAGTCGGTGGCTCCCCCGGGGGCACCTCACCGTCCCCTCGCTCGAAGGTCTCGACTGCTTCGCCGTCGACGAAGCGCTCCTGTTGGTAGCCGAGCGCGTTCGAGAGCACGGTCTGACCGAGAAAGGAGACGGAGTAGTCGTGGAGCCCGAAGGGATGGAGGTTCGCCTGGGTCGCCGGCCGCAGCAAGCTCGCTATGACCTGTACGCTGCCGCGTTCCTCACTCTCGGCCCCGAGGGTGCCCGCGGAGACGAGGCCGTCGGTCGTCGCGGCGATCGTCCCCTCGGCGTCGCCGAAGGCATCGACACCCACGAGCGTCATCGGCGCGGCGTCGCCGATGGTGTAACCGAGCGGCGCGACCTTCCAGAGCTCGCGCTGGATCTCGCGCACGTCGCCCAACAGCGGGTGATCGGGGTTCTTCGCCCCGAGATAGGGAACGACGAAGGTCTCCTCGGAGACCGCGTCCGCTCCGATTTCCGCTGCCGGACCGTCCATCCCGCCGAGATGAGCGACGCCGCTGTCGGTGAGGACGAGGTTGCCGCCCGCGGCGACGTACTCCTCGAGCGCCCCGACGTAGTCGGCGTCATCGGCTCCCTGGTCGTGGATGACGACGACGTTCTCGAAGGCGGGCGTGGACCCATCGAGGAGCCCGCCGCCGCTCACGTCCTCGACGGAAACACCTGTGAGCGAGTCCGAATCGTCGAGATAGGTGGCGTACTCCTCGAAGAAGGCAAACGGCGTCACCTCGTAGTCGCGCTGCTGGTAGCCAAGCGCTGCCTCCGGGTCGGGTGGGCCCTCGCCGTTCGTACGCAGGACGCCGATCGTCACCTCGACGCGCGCCGCCCGCCTGCCGTTCTCGTTCGATGCCTCGATCGTCCACTCCCCACCACTGGCGTCCTGGAGCGTCCAGACCGTTCCGCGGGGCCCTCGCGTTCCGGAGGGGCTGTAGGTGTTCGCGACTTCGCCTGCCGGGTCGAGCAGCGAGGCGTTCGCGAGCGATCCCTCGCGGGGATCGATACCGACACGAACCCGCGCGCCTTCCTCGACGGTCACGGTGAGGGACTCGGACCTCCCTGGTGGGACAGTAACCGACTCACTGCGATCGTCCATCGACGTCTCGGCGAAGGACAGCGAGTCGGACGACCGGCGTAGCGCATCCGTCCGCACGTACGCGGTGCGGGCATCAGCGGTATCGATTTCCGCAGTTATCTCCCGCGTCGCCTGGGTCGCCATCGTCTCGATGAAGGCTTCGTAGGCGGCGACCTGGGTCTCGACGGTTTTGGGCCGGAACTCCTGTTCTTCCCCGACGCGGTTGTCGAAGGCCGTCTCCGGGGACATCGTCACTAGATCCAACCCGCCGAGTTCCTCGGGCTGGGCGAACCAACTCGCGAAGGTCCCCGTTGTGGTGTAGTCGATGGTATCGAAGATCGTCCCGTAGCTGAACGCTTCGGTCGGTATCGCCGCGTCGTAGTCCTCTTCGCCGAAGCTGGCGTGCCACTCCTCGATCTCGGTTGCCAGTTCCTCCCAGTGATCGCTGTACTCCTCTAAGAGGGGCCCGATACGTTCGGTGACGTTGTCATCGAGGTACTGGTTCAGTTCGTAGAGGTCATGCAGTTCCTCGACGTTGTACTCGGTGTTCATGATGAGCCCGAGTACGAACTCCTCCTCGTCGAACATGCCATGCAGGTCCGCGCCGTAGTCGAGGTTCTCATATTCCTGCAGGGACTGTGCGGCGTCGAGGGCTCCGGGGACGAACTTCTCGTACTGCACGGGAACGTCCGCGTCGATTCCCGGCCTGTCGTTCTGTAGGTCCGACCCGTTCGGTTCGGCGGGGTAGTGTGTCGGGTCGATGTAGCCGATGGTCGGCCACTGACGATTCATGTCCCGCAGGGTGCCGGTGTACCGGCGGAACGCGTCGACGCGGACGAGATCCGAGTCGGTCACCCGGTCGCCGCTGAAGTACTCCGGCGAGCGGGCGACCCACCCGTCAGGGTTGGGGTAGAGAAAGACGAGCACCAGGTCGTCGAGCAGCGACGCCAACTCCTCGTTGTGGCCTTCGAGGACGTCCTCGATGACGCGCGAGCCGGTCTCCGCCCCGGAGCGCTCGTCGCCGTGAATCGACAGCGAGTAGAGGACTTTCTCCTTGTCCTCGAAGCTCGCGCCGTCGTTCACGTCGTTGGTCACCTCCGCGACGAGGAGCTCCTGGGGAGCGACCTCGAAGTCCATCACGTTATACCAGCCGGGACTCTCGCCGACCGACCGAAGCGAGAGCGTATCGGAGTGTTCCGTTTCCAGGTGGCGGAGGCCGTCGAGCGCTTGTTCGTAGGCGATGTAATCGACGCTCTCCTCCGGTGCTGGAAAGACTCCCTCGGGATAGTAGTCGAGCCGCCAGAAGGGGTTCGACCCCGGCGAGTACCGCAACCGGGTCGCCGAGGGAAGCGGGCGCTCCTCGCCCGAGGCGAGGATCGTGCCGACCTGCTCCGGCGAGAGCCGCGCGTATGCGGCAGCGGTCGGGTCGGTCGTCGTCCGTGCGTCGGCGTCGAGCGCGTCGAGTTCGTTCAATCCGTCCTCGCTCTCGAATTCGATAAGCGTCGGGATCGTCCCCTCGGTCGGCGTGTGCTCGTAGACGAATCGATACTGCTCGGGAACGGTTACCTCGGCGTCCTCGGCCGCTTGTGCGGCGGCGGCCCCGGGAAGGGAAAGCGTTGCGCCGACGCCGGCCGAGGCGCGCAGGAAATCACGTCGCGTCGCGTCGCTGTCCGTGAACGCTTCGCGAATCGCTCGTAGCCGTTCCGTGGTGTCGTGTTCCGTAATATCGTGTTTCATGGTGGTGTCTCAGTGATAGCTATGGTGCGGTCATCGAGTCGGTACGAGTTCGGACTGCGATCCGCCTCGGGTCGTGCCGATCACAGTGGTCACGACACATGGAAGGAAGTGATAAATATTGCGAGAGGCTGATGTTAGCAGCAACGAAATAGTAGTTAAAACATGTTGGTGAAAATAGACGGCAATGCCGAGGACGGTAGTCGGACGTCGAGAGTTCTTTTCCCCGGAGTTACCGATCCGCCGGTCGTTGCCCCCGAACCTGTGTTACTCCTCGTCTACGCTCGTGAACGGCGCGCCTCGTTCGCTCTTTTCCGCTCGTTTCGCCTCGGAACGGTCGTCGACCCCGAACTCGGTCGCACCCGTCCCGATCGACGCTTGTGAGCCGGGTCTCGACCGCTTTCGGGTCCTACCGCTCCGACGGCCGCCGACGAGGTAGCCGTCCGCTGGGTCCGAATCGGTCGGCAGGGAGTCCTGGATCCAGATTCGCTCGTCCGGCGTGCTGTGGTCGCGGGACCACTCCCTGGCGAGTGCCTTCGAGGCGAAGTCCCTGTACCTGCCCTTCTGGCGGACGTGCTCGCCGGCCGCGACGCTACGACGCCGGGCCGAGCGCTTGATCTCGACGAGGTAGGACTCGGCTCCCTCCTCGCCGCCCTCGCTGTCGCTCACATGACGAGGTAGCTCCCCCAGCATCTTAGCTCCTCGTCGATCGCACAGGCTGCTGAAAGATCCGGACTGATACGTGGAGGCAGCGGTGAGGACCGGGCGCTTGCGCTATACGCTTGGGAAACCGGTTTCGACGAATGGTGGGTCGGTGGCTCGGTATGAAGGTCTCGTCAGAAGGGGCTCTGCGGGGGTAACGCTTCGTCATCGCCACCGTGAGCGTTCAATCGGTCGGCGCGCAAAACGCTTTCGAGCACCGTCGGCCCACCCCCTGCTAACCGTCCGACTCTTGCGTGGCGCTCCCGGATAACACGATGGGAAGCGCATCGAGGTTCGCGTGCTCGGAGAGGAGGTCCGCAGCCGTCCGGTAGGGATCGCGCGCCTCCCGGGAAGCGTCCGGGCGCTGCCGGCCGGCGGTCTCATACACGCTATCGAGGAAGGCCTCCCGGGCGAGGCGGTTCTCGAAGAGCCCGTGGAGATACGTTCCTATGACGGTATCCGACGCGGCGCTCTCGGGGCCGACCGGCGCGGGGAGGGGTTCGAGCCGGTCGGTGTGGCCCATGTGGATCTCGTAGCCGCTCACGGGACCCTCGCCGTCGGCCAGCGGTCCGACGCCCTTGACGCCTCGGGTCACCCGCTCGACGTGCTTTTCGCGCTCGAAGGTCGTCTCCACGGGAAGGACCCCGAACCCGGCGACCGTCTCTCGGTTCCCGGTACCTTCGAGGTGAGCACCATAGATCCGCTCGCCGAGCATCTGATAGCCCCCACAGAGCCCGACGACCGGTCCGTCGAACGTTTCGAGTTCGTCGCCGAAGCCCGCCTCCCGCAGCGCGAGCAGATCGTCGACAGTATTCTTCGTCCCGGGGAGGACGACGCCGTCCACACCAGTCAGCGTCGCCCCGGGCGGGAGATAGGTCACACGAGCGCCGGGGACACGCGCCAGGGGTTCGAGGTCGGTGGTGTTCGAGAGGTGGGGCAGTCGAGGCACGCCGATCGTGACCGTCGCTTCCGGTGAAACCCCCTCTTCCTCGCCGACGGTAGCGCGCTCGCCCGCGGCCGGCAGCGAGAGGCTGTCCTCCTCGGGGAGCCCGACGTTCTCGTGGGGAAGTACCCCGAGCACCGGGACGTCCGTTCGTGCCTCCAGTTCTTCGATACCGGGATCGAGCAGTTCCTCCTCGCCCCGGAACTTCGTGATCAGCGTCCCGCACACCCGCTCGCGCAGGTCCGCGGGCAGGAGTTCGAGCGTGCCATACAGACTGGCGAAGACGCCGCCCCGTTCGATGTCGCCGACCAGCAAAATCGACGCGTCGGCGAAGCGGGC
>PXRA01000107.1:49467-56681 GCA_003021725.1 Halobacteriales archaeon QH_8_64_26 | reverse complement strand
GCCCGCGGCGCGTGCCTGGACGTACTGCGAGACCCCGATCTCGCCCCAGTTCCCAGTGCCAGTCGCGACCGCCCGGGCGTTGTTGCTCATGTTCTGGGCCTTATAGGGCGCGACCGACACCCCTTCTCGGGAGAGGAGTCGACAGAGCCCGGCGACGACCGTGCTCTTGCCGACGTGACTCGCCGTTCCCGCGACGAGCAGGGTTTCGGTCATCGATTCACGCTCCGCTCGCGACCGCTTCGCTCATCCATCCCCGATCGCCTCGATGAACGCGTCGAACGCGCCGCTCGCAGGGTGGACGTGACAGTACGTCCCCATCGTTCGGTACTCGATCAGTCCCTCACGATTGCCGTCGATCCCCGTACCCCGAAGCACGTCGAAGGCGAATCGGGCGTCCGGCGCGACGTCGGCACTGGAGTAGTGGAACTCGTGGCCCCGCAGCGTCGCGCCCGCGCTCGCGGTGAGCGTCTCGGTACCGGCTTCGAGTTCGACGTGATCGAGCGCCTGGTAGCGGTCTTCCATCCGGACCTCGGCAGGCAATACGCCGGCCATCCCGTGGCGTTCGCTCTCGGCCGTTCGTAGCCCTTCACTCAGGACCATCATACCCCCACACTCCCCGAGCACGGGCAGGCCCTCCGCGGCCCGATCGGCAATGGCTTCGAGCGCCGGGCTTCCGGATAACGTCTCGGCGTGGAGTTCGGGGTAGCCCCCCGGGAGATAGAGGCCGTCGCAGTCGGGCAGACCTTCGCCGGCGGTCGGCGCAAAGGGGACCACTTCCGCGCGCTCGCCCAGTCGCTCGATCGTCGCCGGGTAGCAGAAGCGAAAGGCTTCGTCCCGTGCGACCGCGATCCGGTTTTCCGTCCGGGGGCGATCCCCCTCCTCGGCGGGCCGTGGCCTCGTCCGGCCCGATCCGACCGAAATAGTCGATCCCCTCGGGGAGGGCCTCACGAATCCCCCGCTCGTGACGGCCGCCGTGAGCGCGTTGGGCGATAACTCCGATCACGTCGATATCGCGCCCGGCGTGACTTGCGTACTGCCGGAAGCCGAGCGCCGTGGCGGCGACGCTCTCCATGCCGGCGTTCGCGTCGACGACCAGGACTACGGGGAGGGAAAGGGCCTCGGCGACCATCGCCGTACTGGAGCCATCACCGTCGTACAGCCCCATCACGCCCTCGACGACACATACGTCGCCCTCGCCGCGGTAGTAGTTCCGGCGCAGTCCTTCCGTGTTCTGGAGCCAGGTGTCGAGCGTGTGCGAGGGCCGGCCGGCGACCTGTGTGTGGTGGCTCGGATCGATGAAGTCCGGACCGGCCTTTGCGGGCTGGGTCCTGTAACCCGCGTCGTCGAGCGCCCGGAGGACGGCCAACGTCGCGATCGTCTTGCCAACGCCCGAATGGGTCCCGCCGAGAACGACGCCGTTCATCGCCCGATCACCTCTCGCTGGGCCTGTTGCTCGTCCAGTAGTCGCTCGTAGACGATGAGAAGCCGTTCACGCAGGTCGGCCATCGGAACGGCAGACCGTTCCACCAGCGCCAGCGCTCCGCCCATCCCGACACCCTCTTTCGCCTCGCCAGCAGTGTAAGCGCTTGTCGCCGGGTGCTCCGACTCCTCGAATCCCGGATCGGTGATCGTGAGATCGAGATCGAGGTCGGTGACCAGAGCCCCGATGCTTGAACTCCCGTCCTCGGCGAGGAAGGTCGTCGTCGCGAGCGCGAGCGGCGCTTCGATGCCAGCGTGGCGGACGAGCGCGCCCGCCGCAGCCATCTGCGTGCCACCGGCGAGCGTCACCTCGGTGCCGGTCATACTCACACCAACGGTCAGCCCGGAAACGGCTGCGAGCACCGGGTCGCCGACCGTCTCGATCGCCCTTATCGGATCGCCGGCCGCCTCGCCCGCCGACAACCCGCTCGCCGCCAGTGCTTCCTCGACGACCTCGCGTTTGAGCGAGAGGGGGTTGTCGGGCAGCGAGGAGGAGACCGTCTCGCGCTCCCCGAGAACCGTGAGGACGCCCAGGGCAGTAGTCGTCCCGCCCGGGATCGTCTCGCCGATCACGACCGCCTCGCGCGGGAGCGCCCACCCGAACGCACGAGCCGCCTCGTAGATCGCCGCAGCGTTCGGGACGGGCTCCGGGTCTCGAATATCACCCCCGGGCTCGCCTTCGAGCGCCACGGTCGGCGCGCCGGTCGGCCGAGCGAGCCCGCTGTCGATGGCGACGGTCTCGAACCCGAGCGACTCGCGCGCGGCGCGCGTCACGACGGCCGGCGTCGGACAGCCGGAGGGTGCTACCGGGACAGTAGGTGACAGAACCGGCCGGCCGTACGCGAGGATCTCGAGATCGGCGCTCGGGGTGTGTACCAGCAGTTCGCTGTCGGCTCCGGCGGCGCTGATGCCCTCGATCCGGGCCGTTTCGGTGTTGCCGGCGACGAGGACGAACGCCGGCGCTCGATCGGCCCCCGCCTGAGCGCCGGGCGGGATCGTCCCCCGGTCACCTCCACTCGCCGAGTCGTGCTCCGACATAGAACTAGAGTGTACTTAGCACAACTTTACTTTAATCTCTCGGTGGTGAGGCGCAGAACTCTCCACGCGCTGGTCGCCGGCTCTGCCCCGAAGCGAAACGAACGAGATCCTATTACGGACAAGCACTTTCGTGTAGCTGTGAGCGACGACGCATCCGACCGCGCTCGATCGGCGGAGGGAAGCGACGTTCCGGGAGTGCCCTACTGCCGTCCGTAGGGGTCGGTTCCGAGCGACGGCGAGAGCGAGTCGCCGATCGCTGTCCGGGAGCGGGCTATCGGTATACGCCCCGGCTCTACACGGCCCTCTGGAACGACACGGCAGGTCGGTAACGCGCCCTCGATGGGAGGGTCGGTCGGACTCGTGGCTGCCGTTTTCGCTCGAGGCTCGCTCTCGTCGCGAGGTGCCGTCACAGGCAGGGCGATCGCTTATGGACGGTAGGAGCGACCTACCGAGTGGCGCTGCTGCCAGCGTACCGGACGGTAAGCGTGCCGCCGTTCTGCGCTACCGTTCCGCTACTGCGAGGCCGACCGAACTCACGAACCACGAACCACGAATCATGACGCGAGACGAACCACAGGAGAAGGCACAGCAAATCGATGCACAGCGACAGGACGATCAACCCGGCGTCGAGGAGGAGATGGAACCATCCGCCGAGTTCATCCGCGAGGACTACCGGGGCAGTGCCAAACTAGAGGGAAAGACAGCGATCGTGACCGGCGGCGATAGCGGCATCGGCCGCGCGGCCGCGCTGCATTTCGCCCGGGAGGGTGCGGACGTCGCCGTCGTCTATCTCGACGAGCACGCGGACGCCGAGCGAACCGCCGAGCGGATCGAAGCGGAAGGCCAGGAGTCACTGCTTCTCGACGGCGACGTGCGGGACGGTGCCTTCTGTCAGGCCGCCGTCGAGGAGGTGATCGATACCTTCGACGACATCAACGTCCTGGTCAACAACGCCGCCCAGCAGGTCGTCACGACCGACCTGACCGAGATCAGCGACGAGCAGTGGAAAGAAACCTTCGCGACGAACATCCATGGCTACTTCTACATGACCCGGGCCGTCCTCCCCTACTTAGGCGAGGGCGATACGATCATCAATACGACATCGGTGAACGCCTTCGTCGGCAGCGGCGGGCTGGTCGATTACTCCTCGACGAAGGGCGCGATCGCCGGCTTCACCCGCTCGCTGTCGAACCAGGTAGTACCGGAGGGGATTCGGGTCAACCAGGTCGCTCCAGGACCGATCTGGACGCCGCTGATCCCGGCGACGATCGGCGATCACGACCCCGAGGACGTCGCGGATTTCGGCGCGGACGTACCGATGGGGCGGCCGGGCCAACCCGCCGAGATCGGCCCGGCCTACGTCTATCTCGCCAGCGAGGACTCCTCGTACATGAGCGGCCAGACCATCCATCTGAACGGCGGCACGGTTCTGAACGGCTGATCGAGGGAGCGAAGGCGGATCGAAAGCGGTCGGCTTCGGTCTGACCTTTCGCCGACCGTCCGCACCCGGCACACGCTGGCCGGCATCCCAACCCGGTTCGGGTGCGATCGGCAAGTACCATGAGCGAGGGAACGAACGCCACACGCAGTCGCTCGCGCGAAACGACCGAGGATACGACTCGACGCGCGCTGCTGGGAGCCGGCATCGCCGGATTCGGGTTCAGTGGGCTGATCGACGTACTCGTGTTACATCTCGTCTTCCAGTGGCACCACCTCCTCTCGGGGATCTACCCGATGAGTACGTTAGATGGGCTTCGGGTGAACATCCTCGCGGACGGGCTGTTCTCGATCGGGATGGTGATCGTCACGGGTATCGGCCTCGGTTTGCTCTGGCGCTCCGAGCGGCGTACCGACGTATCACTCGCCGTACGGCCGATAGCCGGGTCGGCACTGATCGGCCTCGGTGCGTTCAATCTGTACGACGCGATCGTCGATCACGCTCTCTTGGGGCTCCACCAGCCCCTCTCGCAGGCGGGTAGACCGCTCGGACTGGGCGGACGATACAACCTACAGTGGACTATAGTTAGTCTCCTGTTCGTAGCGGCGGGATACTACGTCTACAGGACGGGGACGAAACAACGAGAAGAACAGGCCCCGGAGCACACGTGATCGAGTCTCGACCGAGTCGAAGCGATTCATGATCGGTTCGAAGGCCCTGCTGTGTACGCTAGTGCTATTGATTCCACTCCATGGGGGGCCAGCACCGTCGCCGGTTCCACACTGGGCAATGTTGCTCGCCGTCGTGCCGGGCCTCTGGCTCGTTATCGGCGGCGGCGTGCTGGCAATAAACCGACTGCTACGCCGACTCGAATCCGAAGAGAGGCACTGACTTCCGGTAGTGAGGACGGAAGGGACGCCAAAGAGCGGTTCAGTCCTCGACGGTAACGGTCACCCCGAGAGGCCCGTAGGCGTCGTTCGCGTACCCCTTCTGATTCCAGGGGAATTTCCCGTCGTCGATGCCCCGAAGGCCCTCGTCGGGATCGGAGATCGTCGCCGGTTGGGTTCGGCCCTGCTCGTCGGTGGCTCGCGAGAGGAGTCGATGGGTGCCAGAGAGAGGTTCCCAGCTGTATCGGAACTTCCGGGCGGCATAGGGGCCGAGATCCGGGCCGACGAACTCCGCATCGTCCCACGTCTCGCCGCCGTCAGCCGAAACTTCGACGCGCTCGACGGGGTCCTCGCCGGACCACGCGACGCCCATGATCTCGATGCGGCCGCTCGAAGCCGCCGAGAGCGTGGCACCGTCCTCGGGGGAGATGACGAGGGACTTGACCAATTGATCGAAGAGATAGGCGTTGTGGATCTCGTCGGTCGCGCGCAGCTGGTCGTAGGTACTGAATTCCTCGATCGAAGCGTACGACTCGGGTGTGTCGTCCTGCGCGGGGACGATCCGATAGGAGGACTGCTGGTAGGTGGTGTAATCTCGTTCATCCACGGACTGCCAGTCCTCGCCAGCGACCATTCGGTCCATGACGTGCATCCGATCGACCCATTTCACGCTATTGTTACCGAACCAGCCGGGCACGAGCAACCGTACCGGGTAGCCGTGTTCGGGTTTTAGGGGGGTGCCATTCATCTCGTAGGCCAGTAGGCAATCGTCGAGAATTTTCGACATCGGGATCGACCGGCAGAACACGTCTTCTTCCTCGATCGTCTCTCCGCCCATTACCGAGAGCCACAGTCCCTCCTCGGTGGCACTCCCGTACTCCGCGAGGACTTCTCGAACCGGCGTCCCGGTCCAGACGGCGTTCCCGAGCGCGCCGTAGGTCCACTGATCGCCCTCGGCGTCGGGTTCGAAGTACGCCCGGCCGTTTCCGGAACATTCCATCATGTGGACGACCGACTCGGTCGGGAAGTCGTGTTTGAGCGCGTCGATCGAGAGATCGACCGTCTCCTCGACCATCCCGGTCAGCGAGACGCGCCACTCCGCGGCGTCGATCTCGGGGGTTCGGTAGTGGTTGCGGATGTAGTGTTGTTCCCGGGGCGTGAGGTAGCTCGCGAGATTCGCTCGGGAGTCGGTCCGTGCGTTCTCCGGCTCGGTGGAAAGCACTTCGAGGCCGGGATACTTCTCGTTTAAGTGCTGCGTTCGGGCTTTCTGGCTCCGATCGTCGTTCTCAGGGGACATGGATTCCTATCGCTTCGATCGCCAGCATCCCTTAGGCTCCGGTTGCACCTGAAAGGACACCTACTACCGAGGCGTTCCCGTACTACCAAGCAGGTGTCGATGGGTCACGTTTCCCCTCTGTCCGAAAAGCAGCGGCGGGAACGGAGACCTACCAGGAGTGAATCATCAGCGATCGTAATCGTCTACGGACCGCCGGGCGTGGGAAAGACGACGGTCGCCCACCGAGTACGTGAGCGACTCACCGAGGCGGGGCTCTCCTTCGAGATCGTTGGCTCGGACGCGTTCGCCCGGCGGACGTACGAACGGATATACGATCGAGTTCGGTCGTCGAGTGCGGACTGGATTCTTGATGGTACTTTCCACGAGCGGAAGTGGTTCGATCGGTTTCGTCGGTTCGACGAGCGCGGCGTACACGTGATCTGCCGGGAGTTCGACGCACCGGACGCGGATCTGACGATCGATACCGAGGACGTCCCTATCGGGGACACGGCAAAACGAGTAGCGAACGCCATTGCGAGGTGGCACGACGAACGCTCGACCTCGACCGACCGGTAGCGTGTGTCGAACGTCGCTTCAGTCCCCGTCGGTTTCCGGATCGTTCTCGGTTCCTGGGTCGTTTTCGGCTTCCGGGCCGTTTCCTCGATACCACCACTCGAAGGCCTGGCGCGCGAACTCCGTCGGATCCTCGTTGAGGAGCTTTTCCGTTTCCGTTCGGTTCTTGCCGACCTCGTGATAGTAGTAGTGGATCGCAGCCCCCTCTTCGGTCAGGGGAAGTTCCTCGTTTCGCCCGTCGACGACCGAGTCGGCCCAGCCTGCCGCCTGGAGGTGCTCGCGGTCCGTCTGTGTGTTCCGGTGCGTCACCAACTCGTCGTAGCCGCCGCTGTCCTCTACTGCCCTGGCGCTGTAGATCGAGATGACGAGTGCTGTGATCTCTTCGTCGAGGAGATCGAGTCGTTCTACCTGCTCGACTGCCTGCTGATAGTTGCTCACGACGAGGTTCACGCTGTCCAGAGGTTTCACCGTTTGGAGTGCGCTCGAAGGTGGGTCGGGCGATCGCCGTAGGGACGGTCGATCC
>PXRA01000107.1:0-49292 GCA_003021725.1 Halobacteriales archaeon QH_8_64_26 | reverse complement strand
CGAGCGCTGGGCGAACGCCTGACGCCGGGGGAAGCGGAGGACCTCGCCAGCGCGCTGCCGGACGAACTCGCCGGAGTACTCGGCGAAGTCAGAGGGGATGGAGCCGAACAACTCTCGGCCGAGGAGTTCCTCGAACGAGTCCGCAATCGGGAAGCGGAGACCGACGGAGTGGACGCCACCGACGCCGAAGACCACGTTCGGGCAGTAATGGCGACGCTTCGGAAGGCTGTGCCGAGGGAGTGGGAGGGCGTTCAAAACCAGCTCCCCGACGACTTCGAGGGGCTCTTCGAGTCCCCCGCTTCCTGAGAGGACACTCTCACTGGGGAGTACGTTGGCAGTATCGGTCCTCTCCTAGTCGCCGTCACTGCGTTTCGGAACGGTACTCCGCGTTAGACCCGCCAGAGGGGCATCGGGCCGATCGCCCGACTACGGAGCAGTCCCTCCGTTTTCAGCGCTTCCAGCCGGCGACGGGTGATCGCCTCGGGGAGGTCGGCCCCGTTCGCGACCGCCTTCGTGATCGGGGCCGTCCGCTCGACTTCGAGTTCGGCGACGATCGCTACCAGTTCCTCGTTCCCGATCGGTCTCAGCTCTCGGTCAGCTCCCATCAGCGAGTGCTTATGATACGTTCTCAGGCCTGTTGCTCGCTCATGTCGATCAGTTCGAAAAGCGGGTCGAACTCGCTCGGGAGCCGGTCGCGTGCGTCCTCGAGTTCGCTCCCGCTCACGGTGTCGCCGAGCGCCGAGAGCACGCCCCTGACGTGTTCTTCGACGTCCGCAGCGGACGGATCGACCTGTCCCCGGTCTCGCTCGTGGTCGCCGACGCGGTCGAGGAACCCCTCGACGGAGAGTTCGCCCGCCTCTCCGGCCTCCGCTCGCAGACGGTCGCCGAGTCGCTCGGGCAACTGGGAAGCGATGTTTTCCGCCTCCCCGCCGGTGATCCGCTGTCCGAGCGCTTCGAGGGTAGCGTTCGTCGCCACATGGGCCCTCTCGCGCGACTCGACTCCCGTACGCCGCTCGACGGCTTCGATGAACTCGTCTTTGCATGGCTGTGGTAGTGGCGCTATCGAACGCCCGATTCCTCCCTGTCCCGGCCACCGGATTCGGATTCAAGCCTTCACTAGCGGGCCAGTCTCCGCCGCCGTGGTCGGAACCAGTCCCGGCGCGGGGGGACCTACCCCACCCCGATCCCGAGGACGGTGCTACCGGAGGACTACTCGTCAAACTTAATGGCAATATTGTTATAAATTTGGGCGACATATACGGAACTGTTCCGCGCTCGAGTAAATACCTGCGAGTGAAAGCCGACCGTCTATTAGACGCTACAGAAGTGACAACAGTGGGATACCAACTACACGACCCGACGTACTCGGGAACGACCGACGAGCAGTCAGAAGCACAGCTTGACCTGAACGGCTTCGATACCGATGACCTCTCGGAGATCGGCGGCCACTACCTGCTCTCCGAATCGGGCTTCCCGCCTGAGAGTTTCACCGACCTGGCGCTGCCCGTCGTCAACCCCGATGGCAACCTGAACCGGACGCGCCTGAGCTCGGCGAAGGCGGGCGTCGAGCAGCTCGACGACATCAACGAGGAGATAGCGGAGAACACCGTCGGAAAGATAGACCACCTCACGGAAGAGGAGTTCGGCAACACCGACTTCTAGTAGACGACTCGGCGCTCGTTTCGTCTTCTCGGCGAGAATCACTCGATGGCACTTCGACTCCTAGCGAAGCTCGTAGTCCCTTGCTCTTGCACGGACGAACGACTCCCCACCACAGTCAGTACACCGAGAGACGCCGATAGGGACCGTTCGATCGTCGTTCGTCCGTTCGCCGACGTAGGGGGTTCCACACCCCCGGCAGATTAAGGCGTGCGTCGAGGCAGTGCGATCGCGATCGGTTCGCTCGTCGATGGGAGACATCGACGGATCGTCGCCCGACGATAACTAATAGGTCAGCCACCCCCGGAGCGGAAGTGAAACCGATCGGTACACCGTGTTTGGCCCCGGTGGTCCGAACAGCCGATCCGATACTACGATCCGGGGAGCGTCACTGTCGTTCCCGTACCGCCGATCCGCGAGGGCGACAGCGCGGCACTCGATCCGAATGCGGTCGCCGACGCCATCGAGACACACGACCTGCTGGCGGTCGCCGGCACCGAGGCACTGGCCGCGATACGAGCCCTGAAAGTCGGACTCGCCGTCCGATTCGGCACCGCCGCGGCGATACGGGAGGCGGCCGCGAAGGGCATCGACGTCGTCCCGCTAGCCGCCGCGACGACGGTCGCGAGCCACACGAACGACCTGCGGGACCTCGGTATCGGCTACGAGGTCCTCGATACGAGAGGGTGAGGTCGAACACGTCGTCTCCGTGGAAGGAAGGCAGGCCGTGGACCGTGATTGCCACGTCGCTCGGCGACCGGTCGGCCCACCGTCCTGCCGACATATGTGTGGTCGAGACCCATCCACGGCTGTAGGGGAATCGGTGCCGTCCGCGCGGACCGACGCCCTCCTACCCCTCGCCCGGCCCGGGGACGGAGATCGACGGCAGGGACTTACTGGGAAAAAAGCTCAGAAGAGGCCGCGCTCCTCGTAGACGTCCGCGGCCTCGCGTACGTGTTCGGCGTTGAGCGTCGCGTCGTACTCCGTTTCGAGTTCCTCGGCGATGGCCTGCAGTTCCTCCCTGTCGGCACCGCTCGGGCGGAGCGCATTGTAGATCTCCAGGATGCGGTCGTCGGGCACCGCCGTGAGTTCGGCGGCCCGTCGGAAGTTCCGCGCGACCTGCGTTCGTCCCTCCCGCTCGGCGACCTGGGCTTGTTTCTCCAGGGTCTCGGGAGTGATGACGAGTTCCTCGCCGTCTATCTCCCCGGAGACGACCTTTTCGAGGGTGATCTCCGAGAGGTTCGTTCCGGCGGGCGTTTCGACGTCTTCCGGGTTCTCCGATAGCGGGTACTCGATGTCGTCGGTCATGGTTCCTCGAAGGTTACCGCTAGTTCGGTCGGTGCTTGCTCCTCGTTTCTGTGTTCCATTTCCTTGATGTGCCAGAGCGCCGCGAGTGCCTGGTACTTCGGGCGGGCCATCGGGTCGTTCCCGACGGGCACCGGTTCGGGCGACTCGCCTTTGGCATAGAGCGCCGCGTTCCGCCCGATCGCCCGGAAGGTCTCCAGATCGATCAGTGGGGCCTGTGGGAACAACTCGAGATTCGAGAGCGGCACGAGGTCCTCCTGGTGGATGAGCGTCGTGCCACGGGTCTGGATCCCGATCGCGATGCCCGATCCGCTGAGACGTGCCCCGCGAAGCCCGATGACCCCGAGATCGAGGGTATCGGTAAAGCGGACGACCCGGGAGGTGATGCCTTCCTCCTCGACGCCGGCCATCATCTCCCGGAGGACCGCGGCGTGTTTCTCGCCCGCGAGCGTCTCGTTTTTCAGTTCGTTGAACCCGGCGCTGATCGAGATGACGACCTCGTCGGTGTCCGTCCCTTCCTCCGGGATACCCGCCTCGGTCAACACCAGCGTCCGTTCGCCGCTTCCCTGTTGCTGGGCGCGTGCCATCTCAGATGTCCTCCGGGTCGACGGCGAAGCGAACGTTCTTCTTTTCCTCCCAGTCCTCGCCCTCCAAGCGGTGGCCCGTTCCCGGACCCTGGTACTCGTTGGGGTCGTTGACCGCGCTCACGACGTCGAACTCCCCATCGCCTTCGAAGACCCCCGAGGTCTGGATGTAATCGCCCGCGACCCGGCCCTTGAGGATCCCCAAGAGGTTCTCGGCGATGCCCTCGAAGCCACTCTCGGCGAGGATCGTGACGATATCGGCCCCGGTGACGCTCGCGTCCATCATCTCCTCGGCGGCCTCGATGTCCTGGGCGGTGCTTCGCTCGGGCATGTCCGTGCTGCCGTCGGCGTAGATCGCAGCCTCTATTTCCTCCTCGGTGATCGGCGGGAAGCCCAGTTCCTCGAAGACGGTCTGCAGGGCCCTGACCGCCCGCTCGCGGTACTCCAGTACGGTGTCCTCGTCGACCGGTCGGGTGCCGCCTTCGACCTGGAGGTCCCGCTGCATGACGTTGTACTCGTCGAAATCGGCGGAATCGAACGTCGAGCCGGCGAACATGTCGTCGTAGTTCGGCACGGCACTATACCCCGAGAAGATGAAGTCGGTCCCCGCGAGGAACTGGGGCATCATCCGGGCCGTGCGGCGCTTATCGGAGTGAGTAAACGTCTGGTCGTTCCCCGAGGCGACCTCCAAGTCGGCGAGCATCGTCACCAGGTTCTCGGCGGCGACTTCCTTGACCCCCGCCGGCACCGAGGTCGGGATCGCGATGCAGCTGATCCCGCCGTTCTGTAGGCCCTGGACCCCACAACCTTTGGTTACCAGGACACAGCGGGTCTCTAAGTACAACATCGACTTGCCCTCGGCCTGGCCCATGTTGAGCTCCGAGCCCGCCCCGGAGGTATACCGCATCTTCAACCCTCGAGAGGCATAGCCCGAGGCGAGGAAGGCCTTCGACCAGGGGGTGTCGTCGCCGTCCTTGAAGACGTCCTCGGTGCCATAGACCGAGACCGTCTCGGCGTAGCCGGTCATCCCGCGCATCCCGAGTTCGAGTTCGGTCGCTTCCTCGACTGCGCACTGGGTGATGACCCCACCCCGACCGCACTGGGCACCGATCTGCTGGGCCAGTGCGGTGAGGGGTGCCATCCGGGCGACGCCCACGGTGTTTTCGGACTCGTGAAAACCACGCAACGCGGCCTCGGCCGCGTCGGCGGCGATCTGGGCCACGTTGTCCTCGACGCTCGTGACGTGACACTGGTTGGCCGGCGTCCCCCGCGTGCGCATCTTCTTCATCGCCATGATGATCTCGGCGGTGTCGAGTCGATTCACGACCGCCGCCAGTTTGGCCGGGGTCATCGCCGTCGAGCGCTCGATTACCTCCTCGCGGGAAACGTTGATGTCGACGAGGTCGCGGGCGAACGCGACGGAATCGATCGCCATCGCTTCCTCCGCTCGCTCGACGTCGATCGCGTAATCCGCGATGAACCGATCGATGAAGTCGAACTCTTCCCTTCTCTTCCCGTCCATCTCGACTATCCGTCCGTCCTCGACGGTGACGCTCGGATCGGGATCGTTCGGGCTCTCCATCGCGACGAAGCCCACCTCCGGCCACTCGTCGACGAACCCGTCCTCGGTCACCCCACGTTCGCCCAGGCGCTCGAAGCGCTTCGAGCGCCTGGGTTCGGTTCGTTCTACCTCCCCCGACCCGTCCGCCGCGGGCGTGTCATCTTCTGACATTACACACGCACGCTCGGGCGAGGAACCGATATAGCTTCGCGTTTTTACACTGTTGAACAAAAAAGAAACTATCGTTCGTTAAACCTCCCTTTCGTTAGTAGTCACCACCGTGTCCGATCGACGCGACGCCGGCCTCGGCGATCTCGGCGTCCCGTCTCGGTCACCGACCCGCTGGTAGCGAACCGATCGTCGGTCGGAGGAACACCTTTGTAGCTTCTGTCGGTGGGGTAGCTATGGAGTACGTCGCGGGCGTGGACATCGGGAATTCGAGCACCGAGGTCGCGCTCTTCGGCCGCTCGGAGGACGGCGAGGGCGAGTTCGTCTCGAGCGCGCTGTACCGGACGACCGGCCTGAAAGGCACGAAGAAGAACGTCCCCGGCGTCGTGAACGCGCTCTCGCGGGCGGCCGAGACGGCAGGCATCGAGGTGAGCGGGATCGACCGGGTGTCGCTCAACGAGGCCGCGCCGGTCATCGGGGACGTGGCGATGGAGACGATCACCGAGACCGTCATCACCGAATCGACGATGATCGGCCACGACCCTTCGACGCCTGGCGGCGTCGGGTTGGGCAGCGGGATCGGCGTCGAGATCACGGCCGATCCCGAGAGGTTCGCTACCGAGGAGCCGATCGTCTTTCTCGTCCCCGAGACGGTGGATTTCGCCGCTGCCGCCGCGACGATCGACGACTGGGCTGAGGCGGGCTTCGAGATCGTCGGTGCGATCGTCCAGCGGGACGACGCGGTGTTGATCGACAACCGTACCGACGTCGAGATCCCGATCGTCGACGAAGTCGCGGGGTTGGAGAAGGTCCCCCGCAGCCAGCCGACGGCGGTCGAGGTCGCGCCGGAATCCACAGGGAAGACGATCGACGAGCTATCGAACCCCTACGGCATCGCGACCGTCTTCGATCTCTCCCCGGAGGAAACTCAGAAGATAATTCCCGTTGCTCGCGCGCTGGTCGGCAACAAATCCGCGGTCGTGATCGAGACCCCCCAGGGCGACGTCGAGGAACGGACGATCCCGGCCGGCGAACTCGAAATACTCGACGAACGGGGCAACACGACCGGAGTGCCGGTCGACGACGGTGCCGACCGAATCATGGAAGCGGTCACGGACAGCTGGCCGGTCGCCGACGTCCGGGGCGAGAGCGGTTCCAATATCGGGGGCATGTTGAATCGGGCGCGGGCGAGTATGGCGGAGGTAACCGGCCAGGCGGTCGAGGCGATCGAAATTAGGGATGTTATGGCCGTCGATACGCTCGTCCCCCAACAGGTCGAGGGCTCGGTCGCCGAGGAACACAGCACCGAAAGCGCGGTAGCCCTCGCCGCGATGGTAAAGACCCAGCAACTCCCGATGGACCAGATCGCTGCGGGCCTCGAAGCCGAACTCGATACGGAGGTTCTCATCCAGGGCGTCGAGGCGAACATGGCCGTGCTCGGCTCGCTCACGACCCCCGGGACCGACCACCCGCTCGCGATCCTCGATCTCGGCGGCGGCTCGACCGACGCGGCCTACATGGACGAGAGCGGGGCGATCGACTCGATCCACCTCTCCGGGGCGGGCGATATGGTGACGATGATAATCGATTCGGAACTGGGGGTCGACGACCGGGATCTGGCCGAAGCCATCAAGAAACACCCCGCCGCGAAGATCGAGGACCTCTATCGGGTCCGGGAGGAGGACGGCACCGTCTCCTTTCTCGACGAGCCGGTCGAACCGGAACTGTTCGGGCGGACCGTACTGCTCGAAGACGACGGCGGGATGCAAGCCGTCCCGATCGACGCCTCGGTCGAGGGGATCCGACGCACCCGTCGTCGAGCCAAACGGAAGGTCTTCGTCGCCAACGCCGAGCGCGCGCTCAACCTGATCACCCCGACCCGAAGTATTCGCCGGCTGCCGTTCGTCGTGATGGTGGGCCGATCGGCGCTGGATTTCGAGATTCCCGAACTCGTCTCCGAAGCGATGGCCGAGTACGGCATCGTCTGTGGCCGGGCGAACGTCCGCTCGGCGCTGGGGCCGCGCAACGCCGTCGCCACCGGGCTCGTGCTCTCACACGTCGGAAGCGGATCGTATCTCGACTTCGAGATCCCGGCCGACCTCTCGACGGCGCTCGAACGCACGACGGCCTGATCGAGTACGGCGAAAACCGTCGGCCGCCGATCGTCGATCGCGGGTCTCACCGGCGAACTTATCCTCGTGAACACACGACACACCCCATGAGTGGCTGTCGAGGACCGATCGAGGGGGACGACGACCTGCCACGCGTCCAAGTGTGGGTTACGGGCGGCCGGGAGCCGGACCTGCTCGCATCGATCGAGCGCGGACTCGAAGAGGAGGGGGTGCCCTGGATCGTCCGTGAGGCCGAGGGCGGGGCGGTGTCGCTCGCCTACGAGGCGTCGCGCGCCTCGGCACTGAAGATCGGCCTCGTCCTCACCCCCGACCGGCGGGTCGTTATCCACCACGAGCAACTCCCGGCGGACGAGCCGATCTTCGATACGGCGGACACGACGCCGGGGCTCGCTCGGACGCTCGGGTCGAACGCGGCCCGCCTCGCCAAGGGCACCCCCCTGACGCCGGTCGAGTGAGCAGAGAGCCGACCGTCGAATCCGGCAGGTGACTCACCTCGATCAGTCCTCGTCCCAGGCGGCGAGTGCGGCGAACTCCTCGGCGAGCGTTTCGACGTCGTCCGGTTCAAGTATTCCTCGCTCGGTACAGATCCCGGTCACGACGTCGGCAGGCGTCACGTCGAAGGTCGGATTCACTTCTCCGACATCGGCCTCGCCGGCGTAGAGTCCCTTGCCGGCCCCGGCTTCGAGATCCGGTTCCGCGGGCAACTCGGAACTGATCTTCGCGCTCGCGGCGACGACGTAGACCGGAACTCCCTCGTAGGCGGCGGCGATCGCCGCTCCCCTGGTTCCGACTTTGTTCAGCACGCTCCCGTCCGGGTAGATCGTATCGCTGCCGACGAGCACCGCGTCGATCGCCCGCTCGCGACTACTGGCATCGCTACCGCAGCCGCCCTCACCCCCACCCCCGCCACCGCTGCCGAGTATATGTGCGACCCCCGCGTCCGCGACGAGCGCCACCGACTGTTCGGGAGCCAACTCCGCCGCGACCGCACGTCCCTCGCCGCCGGGTCTCGATTCGGCGATCACGATCTCACAGGGCGGAAGCTCCAGTGCTCGGAGCGCCTCGATCACCGTCCCCGATCGCGAGAGCGTGAGTACCCGCGGATCGTAGACGTCCGGATCGTCATCGTCGGTGTCATCGTCGTTCCCGTTGTTCGAACCGGCTGAGGGCAGGGAAACTGTGAGATCCGCGAGCGCTTCGGCGGCGACGGCGGCCGCCTCTCCGTCCGCGCTCGCCGCCCGCTCGATCACCCTCTGTGTAGTTTCTTCGAGGGCGCTCGGGGTTCGATCGTCGGCCGTCGCCATCGCCCGGTTCACCCGGTTTTCGATGGCGACCATGCTCGGGCGAGCAGCCCGCAGATCGCGCGCCAGCGTGGCCAACTCGGTCCACGAGTCGCCGCCGTCGTCCTGGCCGTCCTCGGCGCTCGATCCCCACCGGTCCCGGCCGCTTCGCTCGCGGTCGGCGAGCACGCCGGCCCGATCGCGCAACACCGCCAGTGCGCTCGCCGAGAGCGCCGCCGAGCCGCGTTCGCGATCGGCCGCGATCGTCTCGGTGGTCGGCGCGACGCGCTCGTAGGACGCCCACAGACCCGGCACCGTCTCGCGGCGGCGGATCTCGGTCGGTCGGAGCCACTCGCAGTCGGTGCCGGACTCGGATGTGACCTCGCGGGTCGTCGCGTCGAACAGATAGGGGTGGATGAGCTGGCGATCCTCGGCTCCGTCAGTAATACCGCCCTCTCGGTCCTCAATGATGAAGGGCTCGCCGGTGCGAACGAGGGACACCTCTCCGTCGAGACCGCTTTGCTCGTGGATCGCCGCTCGGGTTCTTCGATCGAGAGCGTCCCGATCGGGATCACCGTCCGCGTGGCTGGTGGGGCAGTCCCACCGTTGGCCCTCGGCACCGCCCTCGCCGCTCCGGCGCAGTACCAGTACCGCCCCGGCGTTGCGGACGAGGGCGGCGAGGACGTGTGAACCATTCATGCCGGAGGTCGATCGGCGACTCCCTTACCTCTCCCGACCATGGACGAACCGGACCGTTCGACTACCGGTCGATCGGCGAGAACCCCCTCACCGGCGAAAGGACTTCTTAGTCCGGCGACGACTCCTCGGGCATGGTACGAATCGCCGTCTTCGGCGACACGCACGTCCCCTCGCGAGCGGACACGATTCCCGAGTGGGTGCGCGAGGAAGTGAGCCGAGCCGATCACGCGATCCACACCGGCGACTTCGACTCCCCCGAAGCCTTCGAGGCAGTACAGGACTTCGCTGAGGGGGACCTGACGGCGGTGCGGGGCAACATGGACCCCGATCTGGGACTTCCGGACGTCGAGGTCCTCGATATCGAAGGAACGAAACTCGTCCTCACGCATGGAACCGGCGACCTCGCTAGCTACGAACGGCGAGTCACGGATATCGCCCGCGAGGAAGGTGGAGAGGAGGCGACCGCGATCGCCGGCCATACCCACCAGGCGACCGACACCACCGTTGAGGGAACGCGTCTGCTCAACCCCGGGAGCGCAACAGGGGCCGATCCCGCCCCGACGGCGACGATGTTCGTTCTCGCCATCGAGGACGGGACCATCGAGGTGAGCCGCCACGAGGAGTAGTCCCTCGCGCCCGTCCGCCGATCCCGGTCGTCGAGCGGCGGCCGTCAGGCAGTGTCGATACCGACCGACAGTTGCGAACCGTCCTCGGGGAGGCGGGCCCACAGTTCGGCGATCTCGCCGGTGTAGTCGTAGGCGTCGTAGTTACTCCTGACCAGGTGCCCCTTAGCAGCTTCGTCCGTAACGGCGTCGTGGCCCTCGATACTTTGGTCGGAAGTGACCGAACCGGTCACGCGGACGTAGTACTCGTACCGACTCCTGTTCCGTGAACCACCCTCGAACCTGATCCGGCCGTTCGAGCGATCAACCGTGAGCGAACCGAGGGAGCCGTCGGCAGGGATGTCGACGTTCAAACCGGTGATCTCCCCGGAGTACCTGAAGATGTCGCTATCACCCCCGGTCGCACCGGAGACCTGGGTGCCACCCGACTGTCCACCCGTGACGTCGTCGACCGCCTCGGTCGAGCGGGTGCCAGCGATCTCGCCGGTCGTCTCAAGGGTGTATTCCAGGAGATCGCTATCGGTACCGCCGGCGATGTCGATCGAGTTAGGAAGGTTTCGCCCGAGCGCGGCCTCCTTTGCGCTCAGCGGGACGCCGGGGGGCTGTTCGACGTTCGGGTCGTTGCCGACGTTGATCGTCTCGACGTTGCCCCGGTATTTCCCCTCCGCGCCGTCCCGGGCGGCGACCTGCGAGTCGATCACCCGCGCGAGGCTGACAGTCTTATCGTCGCCCTCCCAGACACAGTAACTAGCCTCGGGGTGGGCGAGAAGGACGTCACAGTTCTCGATTTCGACGGTGCCGCCTTCCTTGATCCAGATCCCCCGAGCGTTCGCCAGGCCAGCGGAGTTAAGCGGCACGTCTTCGTCGACGAGCACGACCGAGTCACGAACGACCGATCGGTCGGTGCCCAGACGGAAGCCTGCGATATTGTTGTTGCGAGCGTAGGACCGTTCGACCTCGACGAGCCCGCCGCGGCCGCCCCGTTCCGATCGACCGGGGGCGCTCGCGTACTTGCCGTTATCGGCCCAGTACTGGACGTTGAGTTCGCGTACGACCAACCGTCCTTCATGGCTCGTCGGGACGAATATCCCGGCGTGGCCGCCGTCGGTCGAGCCCGCTCCCAGATAGACCCTCTCGAACAGCCCGGTGCTCCCCTCGCTGACTTCGAGCCTGAACGCGGAGGCGTCGGTGTCATTGAGTTGTCCCTTGATTCCGACGTTCCGTACCGTCCAGTTGCTACCCTCGACGTCGATGTCCACGTCGGTGTCGTCGGCCGTAGCGTCGATGAGGACGTTCTCGAAGGTCTCGTCGCTACCGATGTTGCGCCGGAAAGTCCCGCCCTCGCTCACCGTATAGGTCGTGTAGTGGGTGGTGGCACCGGCCGTCCCTGCCGTGGCCGCCGTCGTTGCGACGCCGGCCGCACCGACCAACCGCAGGTACTCGCGGCGACCGACCACGGGCAAGCCGCCCGAATCGCGTCGAAGTCGTGAGCCACGACTTCCAGTACGATCCACACCGCGCCGCTCTCGCCGTTCGGAGTCGTTCGTCATTCAAAATACCGTTAATAAGATATTGAAATAAGCGTTGTTCGAGGAAGGTAATAAGTTATTAACGGTAGGATAGGGCTTACTTGCCCGATAGGAGCCGAGGGAGTCCCGCTAGGGCTCATCGCTGACCGGGGGAAGTCCTCGACGTTCGCCGCGGGTCTTCGATCCGTAGCCGATTCTCGCCGCGTCCGGTAGCACTCGGTGGTCGTTACCCCGCGCTTTCGCTGACCGGCGAGGGGGGCCAGCGGTGCGGGAGTCCCGTCGAGCACTCGGCCCGCGTTCCCCCCCCCGTTTCCTCTCGGCGCGGAACCGGGCTTACTCCGGGACGAGCGAACTCCCATCGAGCAGCCGTTCGAAGCCGTCGGTTGTCGCCCGGAACTCCATGCCGTGGGTCCGGTAGGTAACGGTGCGCTCGGTGACCTCGACGACCGTGAGGACGCGCTCGGTCCGGGGGTGTCGCCATCGATCGCCAGTAGCGTACGGAGCGTATTCCATTTACTGACTTACTTCCGTACGTTCGATCGTCTCCCGATCGTAGAAATAAGTCGGGTACCGCCCTGCTCGTCGGCGCTTCGAGCGTGGTGGCCCCGAGGTACCGTCGGGCACGACCGCCGCCGGCCTCGCCCGCTCGTCGCGCTCACCGTCGGTCGGGACGCTACGCGCCCGGCGATTTCCCCCGTCGTTCGAGTGTTCTTACTGCTATATATGCTCTCGAAGGGATCTCCTAAGGGGGCGCTCGATCGATACTCGGCGGGTCGAATCGCGGCCGATCATATATTTCTTCTTCTAAATTTTAAAATGATAGGTAGAGGGCGGTAGGTTTCCCTTACGATTTTATAGGCGGGCGATAGACATGCTGAGCGTATGCCGGAATGTCAGAACTGTAGTGCGTTCGTGACAGCTGCTTATGCAAGGGTGTTCACGCCGAGCGGAATGGAAAACCCCAGGGTCTGCCCGCAGTGCGAGGACAAGATCCGCGATGGGGCACAGATCCGCCAGGCACGATCGACCCGACGAGGGTAACGGACTTCTGGGAGGCCCGCCTGCCGGTTTTCACCGGGCAATCGGCGCCGACGCCGGCCGTTCCTCGGCGTCCGATACGCCTCACCCGCGTGCGTTTTCGACCAGCGAGCGCCCTCGCTCCGATAGCCTCGCTGCTCGATCGGCTTCACGCGCCTCGGCGGTGACCCGGATCAGCGGCTGAGTGCCGCTCGCGCGCACGAGATACCACCCCGACTCGGTGTCGATCCTCACGCCATCGAGCGTCCGTACCTCGCCTTTCTCCTCACCTGTTTCACCCCTGCCTGCTCCGCTCCCGCCCGCTTCGGCCTCGCTTCCCTCGAGAGCACGCTCGCGCACGCGGTCCATGATCGCGTCCTTCTCCCCGACTTCGACGTTCGCCCGCTCGATCGGGTAGGCAGGCACGTCCCTGACCCGCTCGGCGAGCGCGGTCTCGGCACAGAGCGCGACGAGCCGACAGGCCGCGAGCGGGCCGTCGGGACAGCGGGTCTGGGCGGGCCAGATCCACGCTCCACTGGGCTCGCCGCCGAACACGACGTCGCCGCCCAGCGCTGCGGCGACGTGGACGTCCCCGACAGGGGTGTACTCGACCTCGATACCCCGCTCGGCGAGGTAGTCCTCGACCGCGAGGCTCGTATCGACCGGACAGGCCACCCGCTCGCCCTCGCTCGCGGCCTCGCCCGCGAAGATCGCGAGCAAGGCGTCCTTCGGGACGAACTCGCCCTCGCCGTCGATCGCCACCAGCCGGTCGGCGTCGCCGTCGTGGGCGACCCCTACCTCCGCGTCGCTGCCGGCAACGAGGGCACGGAGCGAGCCTAGAGTCTCCGCGTTCGGCTCGGAGGGCCGAGCCGGGAAGCTCCCGTCGGGTTGGGCATTGAGGGTCTCGACCTCACACCCTAGTTCCACGAGCGCCTCGATGGTGACGCCGCCGGCACCGTTACCGAGATCGGTCGCGACGGCAGGCGCGTCCCGGGCGGCGAGATCGGTCGCTTCGAGGATCGCATCGGCGTGACGGTCGGTAGCGTCCTCGCGGGTGCGAGTCCCCAGTTCGTTCCAGGGCACGAGAGCGAAGGTCCCCTCGCGGACGCGGCGCTCGATCCCCTCTCGCTGTGTGCTATCGAAGGCCTGCCCGCTCGCCTGCCAGAGTTTGATACCGTTGTCGGCGGGCGGATTGTGACTCGCCGTGATCGACACCCCGGCGTCCGCGTCGTACCAGGCTATCGCCCGGGCGACCGTCGGCGTGGCCGCCAACCCCAGATCGAGCACGTCGGTGCCCGTCTCGCGCAGGCCGGCCGTAAGGGCGTCGGTGAGGAAAGGGCCGCTCTCGCGCGGATCGCGGCCAACGGTCACACGCTCGGTATCGATCCCGAGGGCGCGCCCGACCGCGAGCGCGAGGTCCGCCGTTACCGCCTCGCCGACCGGTCCGCGTATCCCGCTCGTTCCGAACATGCGCGGGCAACGGAGCGAGTTCCTATAGGCACTGCGTACTGTCGTCGCTGCTCGATCGGTTCCATCCCGGCGACGAGGCCCGGATCGACCCTTCGCGCCGAAACTATCGGCGAGAAACAACGCGAGCAGCGACTGATCGAGGGGTGCGCTCGCAAAAAGGCGTAGCGGTCGGCCGAGCGACGAGCTACAGGTCGCGCGGTTGGACCGTTTTCCGGTCGTTGTCCTCCGCCCGTCGGGCGGCGTTCGCGAGCAGCTCGTCTACCTCCTCGTCGAGCGCGTCGTAGAAGTCCGAGGAGACGTTCATCGAATCGAGCTGTTCCTTCACGGCTGCCTTGACGATCAAGTCTGCCATACAGGCCTCACGTTGCCAACCACCCTTATAATAGTTCCCATAATCGTCCGATACCGGCCCCCTATCGCCAGATTGCAGGGGGTGACCGAGCGGATTCCGGCGCGAGTCGATGGGTACGAATTGCTCGACCGTCTCGTCCCCACTATGCAGGAGACCTTAGAGGCGCTCGCGGCCGGCGAACTGTCAGTCGAGGCTGCACACGCCCGATTACGGGGGTACACGACCTCCGAAGCCGGTCGCTTCGACGCCGCGCGCGCGAGTCGCACCGGCGTCCCCGAAGCGATCCTGGGCGATCGAAAACGACCCGCGGAGATCGGCGAACTGGCCGCGCTCGCGGTCGAGACGACCGACCGCGCGCTCGTTACCAGAGTCGAGAAAGCGGGGGTCGAGGCGGTCCGCGAGGCGCTCGCGAGGCACGAAGGCGTCGCGGACGACGCCGAACTCGCCTACGACGAGCGCGCACGCACCCTCACCGTTCACGCGCCGGGTTTCGAAGCTCCGGATCTCGATGCGGTCGTCGGGATCATCACCGCCGGCACCGCCGACGCCGAACCGGCCGGCGAGGCCGCGATCACGCTCGAGGAGATCGGCGCGACCGTCGAACGGGTCGAGGATATCGGCGTCGCGAGCCTCGCCCGCGCTCTGGACGTCCTGCCCGACCTGCGGGAGGCAGACGTCCTCGTGGTCGCCGCCGGTCGGGAAGGAGCCCTACCGACCGTGCTCGCGGGGCTTCTCGACGTCCCCGTAATCGCCCTTCCCGTCGCCGCGGGCTACGGCCACGGCGGAGCGGGCGAGGCGGCACTCGCCGGGGCGCTGCAGTCCTGTACGCCGCTGGTCACGGTCAACATAGACGCCGGGTTCGTCGCTGGCGCTCACGCCGGCCAGCTCGCCCGAACGATCGACGCGGCCCGCTCGTCCTGACCACCGCCACGGTCACACGATCGGCCCCGACAGCGTTGGTTGCTCTTCTAAAGTCGTTAGTTGATACTTATTTTGCTAAGATTTTTATGCTGTAACAAATAGGTAGTGAGTACGGCGGCACGACCGCCGGGGAGATACCATGCCAGAGTGTGATCACTGCGGGGAACACGTCTCCGAACGCTTCGAGCGCGTCTTCGCCGACGAGTACGGCCGGCTGTTCGCCTGCCCGGGCTGTTCGGCGAACGCCGGGATCGCCGAGGCCGCGAGACACCGCGTCGAGAACGGAAAAGCCATCTGAATACCCGGTCCACCGTGGACCGTGGCCCACTACGTTTACTGCCTCCGGTGTCACGACGACAGTATCTATACCGGCTACACGACCGACGTCGAGCGCCGACTGGGAGAGCACGACGCCGGCCAGGGCGCGAAGTACACCCGCGGCCGGACGCCCGTCGAGTTGTGTCACGTCGAGACGTTTAGTAGCAAATCCGCCGCGCTCTCGCGCGAACACGCGATCAAGAGCCTCTCGCGCGCCGAGAAGGAACGCCTGATCGAGCACGGCGACGGGATCGAACCCGACGACGAGGGGGCGGCGAGCACACACTCACCGTAGCGCCGGAACGCGACCAGTGCTGATCAGTCCTCGGCGGGCACCGACGCTCGGTCGTCCGATCGGAGCCGGGCGTCCTCGGCGACGACCCGGCCGAGTTCCGCGACGCGCTCGGCCAAGCTCTCGGTCGTGAGGTCGCCGCCCTCGAAGTGGTTGCGCGCGCCGCGGATGCCGACCTGCTGTGGGACGACCCAGCCGTGCACCCCCCTGATCGTCGCTCGAAGGTGATCGAGCGTACTACCGTAGGAACCGCCACCCGCCGAGGCGAGCAGTCCTACCGAGGTGTTCTCGTACTCCTCGAACCCGCAGTAGTCGTGGAAGTTCTTGAACGCCGAGGAATAGGATCCGTGATAGACCGGCGAACCGACGAGGACGCCCTCGGCGTCTCTCACTCGCCGCATGAGTTCGGTGACCGTCTCATCGGGGTCGTGGTCGGGATGGTAGAGCGGAACGTCGTGCTCGCCGAGGTCGATCATTCCTACCTCCGCGCCCGTCTCGGCCGCCGCATCGAGCGCCAGTTCCAGCGCGTGCTTGGTATAGCTGCCGTTTCGACGGCTCCCGTTGATCGCGACCACGGTGACCATTGGATACCTTATATACGTGAGGAGCACCCAAAACCGCTTCGAGTCGGCGAGAACGACCGCGAGGCGTCACCGTACTGGCCTATCGATCGGCCGTCCAGGAGCGTTCGGTTCCGTGGGGAGCTCCGAGGGCTACGAGCAGGTGGATGGTTTTTCCCGGTCCGCGCCCAGAAGCGGGTATGGACGCCGACGCGATTACCTTTGGCACCGACGGCTGGCGCGCGACCCTCGATACGTTCACCTCTTCCCGCCTGCGAACCGTCGGGCAGGCCGTCGCGACCTACCTACGCGAGGAGAGTACGGAGGGGCCGGTCGCCGTCGGCTACGACGCCCGGGAGAGTTCACCAGGGTTCGCCGAGGACGTAGCGGAGGTCCTCTCGGCCAACGGCTTCGACGTCCTGCTTCCCGAGCGGGACACCCCGACGCCGATCGTCGCCTGGACGATCGTCGATCGGGATCTCGCCGGTGCGTGTATGATCACCGCGAGCCACAATCCTCCGGAGTACAACGGCGTGAAATTCATCCCGAGCGACGGCGCACCGGCCCTTCCCACGGTCACCGAGCGCATCGAAAGCGCTCTCGCCGAACCCCGATCGGTGCCCGACGCCGAGCAAGGGGAGGTACACGAGAGCGATTTCCTCGGTCCCTACGCCGAGCATGCCCTCGATTTCCTCGATATCGGGGAGACTTCCGGCACCGAGATCGCCTACGACGCGATGCACGGCAGCGGTCGGGGCGTGACCGACGCGCTGTTGGAGCGGGCCGGAGCGTCGGTCTCGCGGCTGCGCTGTGAAAAAGACCCCACGTTCGGAGGGACGGCTCCCGAACCGACCGCCGAAAACCTCGAAGCGCTAACCGAGGAGGTGCGGGCGGGCACAGCGGATCTCGGGATCGCGAACGACGGCGACGCCGACCGGATCGGGATCGTCACGCCCGATCGGGGTTACCTCGACCCGAACCTCTTTTTCGCGGTGCTGTACGACTACCTGCTCGAGAGCGATTCGGGACCCGCGGTGCGGTCGGTACCGACGACCTTCCTGATCGACCGCGTGGGCGAAAGCCACGACGAAAGCGTCTGCGAGACCCGGGTCGGCTTCAAGTGGATCGCCCAAGGGATGGCCGAGCACGACGCGTTGATCGGCGGCGAGGAATCGGGCGGGTTCGGTGTCCGGGGCCACGTCCGCGAGAAGGACGGCGTGCTCGTCGCGCTGTTGGCAGCGGCGGCCGAAAGCGAGGAGCCGATCGACGATCGCGTGACCCGCCTGCTTGAGGAACACGGCGAGATCCACCAGGACCGCATCGGGCTTTCCTGTCCGGACAGCGAGAAGGACCGCGTCCTCTCGGACCTGGAAGGGGAGTTGCCCGATAGGGTCGCCGGCCGAGAAGTGAGCGATGTCGTAACGATAGATGGCTTCAAGGTCCTGCTCGAAGGCGGGGCCTGGATCCTCGTGCGCCCGAGCGGGACCGAACCCAAACTCCGGGTGTACGCCGAAGCCGGGAGCGAGTCACGGGTCGCGGAACTGCTAGAGGCCGGCCGCGACCTCGTCGAACCACACGTGTAGCGACGCTGGCCTCATCGGGAGTCCTCACTCGCGATCCGAGCCAGCCGCGTCGCGCCCGCGAAATCGATCGTCGCCGATCGGCGCGACCAGAAAGCCAAGCGCCGCGTAGAAAGGTCGGACGCGCGCGTCGAACTCGGTGACGAGTACCCGGTCGGTCTCGCGCCGTGCCCGATCGATCAGCGCGCTCCCGATCCCTCGATCGCGGTAACGACGTCGGACCGCGATCGCATCGACCTCGATTTCGGTCTCCGTTTCGCTCCCTCGATCGTCGGTCCTCGGTTCCGCGAGCACGAGCGCGCCCCGCACGCGCTCGCTTCCGCTCGCGTGTGCGACGAGCACCGTATCCGCAGCGATCCGTTCGCGTACTCCCTCCGCATCAACGTCGAGCAACGCGCCGTCGAGCACGCTCATTACCCCGATCCAGTCCCCTCGGTTGGCCGGGCGAATCACGACCTCCGGGTCGGTGTCACCCTCACCGGCCCGTTCCGGTCGGTTCCTCATCCGTCGTCCACCGCCGATCACCCGCCGCTGACGAGCCTGAGTACCTGTACGCGATCGGCATCGACCGCGCTGTCGTCGGGCACCGGCCGGCCCTCGGCGAGCACCGTCGCCTCGTGGGGGCTGTAATCGACGGCCCGGAGCAGGTCGGCGGCCGTCGGGCTGGCGAGGCCGATCTCGTAGCTTTCCCCGCCGACGATCTCGACGACGACCATGGGGGTTCGAACCGGCGTTCGCGCTTCAGACTGTCGGTCCTCGGGCTCCCCGAGGGCGCTCGACCAGACTGCTCACGGCTCGACGGCACGCGAACAAAGGCGTTCGAACGCGAGGCGGGGGCTCTCGGGGCGCTTAAGAGTGGGCCTACCCTCGCTCCGCTATGAGCGAGGCCACGCCGAAGGCAGGGGAAAGAAACGTCTGGATCGAGCAGTACCGGCCCGAGACGCTCGCGGAGGTCGCCGGCCACGAAGCCGTCATCGAACGCTTACAACGCTACGTCGACCGTGACGACCTCCCCCACCTTTTGTTTTCAGGACCTGCCGGAGTGGGGAAAACAACCAGCGCGATCGCTATCGCCCGCGAACTCTACGGGGAGGACTGGTCGGAGAACTTCCTCGAACTCAACGCCTCGGACGAGCGGGGCATCGATGTCGTTCGCGATCGGATCAAGAACTTCGCGCGCGCGAGCTTCGGCGGCTACCAGTACAGAGTCATCTTCCTCGACGAGGCCGACGCCCTGACCAGCGACGCCCAGTCGGCCCTGCGCCGAACGATGGAGCAGTTCTCGCACAACACCCGGTTCATCCTCTCGTGTAACTACTCTAGTCGGATCATCGACCCGATCCAATCCCGGTGTGCGGTCTTTCGGTTCGGCCCGCTCGACGACGCGGCGATCGCCTCCCAGATCGAGGACATCGCCGCCGACCAGAACATTACAGTCACCGGCGACGGCATGGAGGCACTGGTCTACGCGGCGGCGGGCGACATGCGCAAAGCGATCAACGCCCTGCAGGCGGCCTCGATCACCGGCGGGGAAGTCGACGAGGAGTCGGTCTATTTGATCACGAGCACCGCCCGGCCTGAAGAAATCGAGCGGATGGTCACCGAGGCCTTAGAGGGTGAGTTCGCCGCCTCGCGGTCGGTGCTCGAAGACCTGCTTACCTCGGGGCTCGCTGGCGGGGACGTGATCGACCAACTCCACCGGTCGGTGTGGGATCTGGGAATCGACGACCGGGCGACCGTCCGGCTGATGGAACGCCTCGGTGAGGCCGACTACCGGATCACGGAGGGTGCGAACGAACGCATTCAATTGGAAGCGCTGCTAGCCTCCCTCGCGCTCGAAAACGACGGGCAGAACCGATAGAACGATACCGGTGATCCGGAACGAGGGACTCGATCAGACCTGGCGTTCGAGGATCGTCCCCGAGGAGCCGACCGCCACGTCAGGGCCGCTCGTCCCGAAGGTCACGCCCTGTAGGGCGTTGCCAGCGGGCGTCTCCTCTTCTTCCCAACCGGTCCAGGTCCGCCGGTAGATGGTTCCGCTGCCGCCGACGGTCAGGCCCGACGTGCCCGCGCGTTCGAGCGCGTTGAGTCCTGACCCGCCCACGGCGAGTTTCGTCCAGACCGCGCCATTGTAGCGGAACACCGACCCGTCGCCGCCCGCGACGCTGATGTCGTCCCGGTCGGCCGCGCCGACGCCGTAGAGGCCGATACTCCCGCCTTCGATACCGATCGTGTCGTAGGATTCCCCGTCGTTCGTCGACTCGTAGACCTTCGCGTTCGTATCCGAGAAATAGGAGGTCGTCGGGTCGATCAGATCGCCGCCCTTGATCGAGGAGCCACCGCCGGGTTCGAGAGCGTCACCCCAGGTGACCTTGCCAGCACTGTTCTGGCCGACGAGCACTTCACCGGAGCCGTTCGCGAGGTAGATCGTCTCGCTGCCGGCCGCGCCGCCAATCAGGATCGATTCCCACGTGCTCGACTTGCTGTTTGGCGCGCTGTAGTCGCTCATCTCGCCTGTAGCCGTGTCGTACTTCCCGACCGCCCCCGAGGAGCCGGCGAACCAGACGTTCCGGCCGTCGTCGGTGACGTCGATGCCCCGGAGAGTGTTCGACTCGGTCGTCGGGCCGGCATCCAGTACCTGCTCCCAGCCCTCCGCTCGGCGCGCGAGAACGTCCCCACCGGAGCCGACTGCGTAGGGTCCTTCCAGCGTCGAGACGGCGTCGTAGAGGGTCTTGCCGGTGCCCGATTCGACCGTGCTCCAGCCGTTTTCCGTCGCGGCACTTCCGACGCTCGATACGCCCACGGGGCTCGCTGCGGCCACGCCCGCGCCGGCCAGTTCGAGGAACCGACGACGGGTCGATTTTCCTGTAGGCATCCGTTTGCTCACGAGCTACGGACAGAACACGCACCGAAGAGTGTGGTGGCCAGTACGGTACCGTAGCACGGACGGTAGTAGCTCCGCTAACTGGTTCGAACGGAACGAACTACCGATAGTTGCGGGACGGTGAGGGGTACCACACGGAGTTAGGCTGGTTCAAGCGGACCGAAGCGAGGGGTGGTGCCGGGTCGGGGCCGGCATCGAGGTTCGGGTCGGGACCGAAACCGGGCGCTTCGAGGCGTGCTTGCTCGTTGTTCGCCCGCCCACCGGCCGACTGATTGAGTACCTCGAAGACCATTACCCCCTCGTTCTCGTAGACGAGCCGGTAGTTCTCGTTGCCGAGCAGCGAAGCACGCATCTCCGGGGGCTGTGTCTGTGTGAACCCGCGAACGGTGTACTCGCCTTTCGGAACGTAGACGTAGTTCGGCTTAACGTTGCGTCGGTCCATGATCGCGGATAGACACTCCTCGTCGTTGCACGTCGAGAGGAACCAGAACAGGCCGAGCTGGTGGCGGTACTTCTGGGGGGTTTTCCACTCGACGCCCCAGGGACCGACGGCGATCGTCCGATCGGTCAGCAACGGAAACCACTCCGCGGCGTCCCCGAGCGCAACGAAAGTCGCGTCGGGGCGGGTATTGTAGTAGATCCACTCCATCGCCGCCATGTCCTCGTCGTCGAGGAAGGCCGGCAGGGAGTTCTGCTGGGCCACCGGCGCACCGGCCGCGTACATCCCGCCCGAAACGAGCATGAACCCCACCAGAACCGCCAGTACCGCACTCGCCGCCAAGCGGATCGTCGGCCGTCGGGCCGTGCGGCTGAAACGGAACGGCGGGGCGTCCGCGAGCAACACGGCGATGGCCATCGCGCCCGGCACGAAGGAGAATCGCGGCTCGCTCATCACGAACGCACCGACCAGGAACCAGACCGGGACGAACGCCCGCCGTCGCCCGAGCAGGTACAGGGAGCCCAGAATGGCGAGTACGTACCACAGCGACATCGCGTTCATCGCAGCGATGGGATCGATGATGATCCCCAGGATGGCACCCGGGGAGCCTCCGAGGCCGCCGTGGGTCGCGGCCGCGCCGGTGAGACGCTCGACCCCGTGTTGCATGGCGACCCCGATCCACCACGGCGCGGCGAGCAGGACACCGCCGGCCGCGACGGCCGCGCCGTTTACCAGCCCCCGCCAGGACCGATCCCGAAAGACGAACACGAGGAGATAGGAGACGCCATAGAAGACCGTGTAGGTCGGATGGGCGAGAATCGTCAGTCCGAACAGCGCCACGGCCGGCGGGAGCCACCGGCGACCGTTCTCGAAGAGCTTGACGCCACAGTACAGCCCTGAGAGCAACAGGAAAAAGGCCTGTGCCCGGACGATCCCGCCCGCAGAGACGTGCCACTGGAGCACAACGGGCGTGAGTGCGACGATCACGGTCGCGAGGCCGGCCTGGCGAACGGAATCGAGGACCTCCCGGGCCAGATAGAAGAAGGGAACCAGGTACACCACCGTCATCACGCCCGGGAGAACGCGGCTGATCGCGAGCGGGTCGAACCCGAGATCGATCAACACCGCGACGAGGTAGTACGCCAGCGGCGGGTACGCGAAGGGCACCCCGGTAGTCGTATAGCCGGTGATCGCCGTCGGGGGCTGGTAGCCGTTCGCGAGGACGCTTTCGGCGATTTTGAGATACAGTCCCGCGCCGAAGGCCGGGTAGGGGTGGGTGAGGTAATAGGTGAGCGCGACGAGCGTTCCCAGTCCCATCGCGATCGCGAGCCATACCCGACCATCGTCGAGCGCGCGTGAGACCGGCGTGGCGAAACCCGAGTCCGTCGCACGGGGGTGGCTATCGCTCATTCGTTTCCCCCCTCGAGGCGGACCGTCCGTCCCTGGCGATTCCTGTCGGGTCGCGGTCGACGGTCTGCCGTACCGATGTCGGCGTGGTCGACGTGGTCGCCGTCATGACTGTCGCCTCGCCGCGAGCGATCATCGCGCGAACACCCGTGCGAGCCGGGCCCGCATCGAGAGCCCCCACCACGCCTCGGTGCCGATCCAGCCGACGACTCCGAGACCGAGTAGTAGGGCCGCGAGGATGTCCGTACTCCCCATCCATCGCGGCGAAACGTAGTACAACGCCTGGAACTCCGGGCTCGCGAGAACGCCTTTGACACGGAGCCACATGCCTTCGATCGGGCCGACGCGACTGGAGGCGATCCCCGCTGTCCGCGCGCTCGGCCCGCTCGTGCTCTCATCACCCGTTCCGAGGCGTTCGGCCTCGTAGGGAAAGCCCACGTCGACGCTCCAGATCACGTTGCCCTCCTCGTTCACTTCGAGAACGCGATCACCATTGGAGTCGCTCATGAGGGTGTGGCCGTTAGGCAGCCGATCCGTGTCCCGGTTCCACTGCATCCGGGCGTCCTGCCAGCTCCAGGTCCGCTCCCAGGAACCGTTGACCCGCTGGTACTCGACCCCACGATTGTTCTCCGAGTCGCCGATCACGACCGCCGGGCCGCCCTGGCTTGCCGGAATGTAGTCGGGGTTGTGCTGTTCGTAGAGCGTCGAGTAGTCGTTCTCCGCGCCGAGCGTCCAGTTCTCCTGGAGGGCCTCGCTCGACGGTTTCGTCGGATCGAGGAAGACGACCTGATCGTTGTTCCGCAGATCGAACATGAACCGGCCGTCGGGTAATACCTCGATGTCGTTCGCGTGCGTCCAATCGCCCGGATAGGGTCCGCCGCTGCGATTGGGGACGAACTCCTGGGTTGCGCGCCACTGCCAGGTGATCGTTCCCGAGCGAGTGTCGACGACGAACGCGCGATCGAGGAAGATGTCGGCGACCGCGAGGTGCGTGTCGTTGATCCGGTCGGCGTCGTGCCAGCGCGTCGAGTGCTTGCCGGGGACGAGCGCGCTGTAAACTGTCGTACTCTCGCCGGTCGTCATGTTCGTCCGGACGATCCCGTTTCGCGTACAGGCACCGACCGGTTCCTGGGCCTCGGCGTAGGTCTGCCAGACGCTCCGGTTGGCGCTGTTCGCGTACGCGCTTTGGTTGTAATAGGACGCGGAGGGGAAATCGGGACAGGCCGAGCCATTCAGGTGCTCGGCGTAGACGTACTGGATGGTCCGCTCGGTCCCCGGCACGGGATCGACGTCCCAGTACCGAGTGTGCGAATCGTTGTAGTACAGCACGCTGCCATTGGAAGCGAAGGCCATGAGTTCGGCCTTCGAGCGGGGGTTCTCGCTCTGGCGTCCGAGCCAGGAATTCGAGTCCGTCGAGATCACTGTCGTGTCGCTAGCTGGTGGGACGACCGGGGTGGAACTGCCGCTCGCGTACCGTTCGGCGGCTAGCTCCTCGGTCGTCGCGCCGAGCCCCGAGGCGGCGTAACTCACCCCCAGCGTGCTCGCCGAGATCACGATGACCCCCAAAAAGAGGAGGCGAACGAGGGTCTTCGGGGAGATAGTCACTACCCGAGTACTCGCCACCATAGCTCATTAACATTACGACCTGGGCTGTATCCCGTCAGCACGTCCCACTCGGCGGAATACGGTCGAGTTCCGAGGCGAGTAACCGGTAGTTACTGCCTATGGCTGCGGGGCGCGGGTAGCGGGTAGGTCGTTCGATGACCGCTCTCGGCTGGTCGGCGTTCGTTGCCGGCGGGTCGATCGGCAGAGCTATACGTTCGCTGCGACAGTTGCCAGCGATCGAGATCGACGATCGAACGGTAGCGACGGTGATACCGGCGGCGTTCCCGCCGAGTGCCGACGGATGCAAACGAAAACAGGCGCGAGCGCGCTTCTATACCGTTCGGAACGCTTTTGATCGCCGCTCGCCAGAGCCGATATCAATGAGTACGCTCGAAGCGGAGTACCGCCTCGATTACTTCGAGGAGGAAGGCTTTACCAGAGAGGAGTGTGCCGGCTGTGGCGATTTCTTCTGGACGCGCGACGACGGTCGCGAACTCTGTGGCGAGCCCCCCTGCGAGGAGTACTCCTTTCTCGACAACGCGGGCTTCGAGGAGGAGTACTCCTTGGAGGAGATGCGCGAGGCCTTTCTCTCCTTTTTCGAAGAGCACGATCACGAGCGGATCGAACCCTATCCCGTCGCGGCCAACCGCTGGCGCGACGACGTTCTGCTTACGCAGGCGTCGGTCTACGATTTCCAGCCGCTGGTGACCTCCGGGACCACCCCGCCGCCGGCGAATCCCCTCTGTATCTCCCAGCCCTGCATCCGGATGCAGGACATCGACAACGTCGGGAAGACCGGCCGGCATACGATGGCCTTCGAGATGATGGCCCACCACGCCTTCAACGCCCGCGAGGACCTGGAGAACCCCGGGCGATACGCCTACGAGGGCGAGGTCTACTGGAAGGACGAGACGGTACGGTACTGCGACGCCTTTTTCGAGTGGATGGGTGCCGATCCGGAGGAGATCACCTACATCGAGGACCCCTGGGTCGGTGGCGGGAACGCCGGGCCGGCGATCGAAGTCATCTTCCGGGGCGCGGAACTCGCTACCTTGGTCTTCATGTCGATGGAACAGGATCCCGAAGGGGACTACGAGCTGAAAGACGGCAACACCTACTCGAAGATGGACACCTACGTCGTCGACACCGGCTATGGCCTCGAACGCTGGACGTGGGTCTCCCAGGGTACTCCGACCGTCTACGAGGCGATCTATCCCGACATGATCGCCTTCCTCAAGGAAAACGCCGAGATAGCGTACACCGACGCCGAGAACGACCTCGTCCACCGGGCGGCCAAGCGCTCGGGCAACCTCGACGTCGACGCGGTGACGAACGTCGAATCGGCCCGCGAGGACATCGCCGCGGAGTTGAACGTCGATACCGCGGAACTCACGGCGCTGCTCGGACCCTTGGAGGACGTCTATGCGATCGCCGATCACTGCCGGACCTTGGCCTACATGTTCGGCGACGGCATCGTCCCCTCCAATGTCCGGACGGGCTATCTCGCGCGAATGGTCCTCCGGCGGACCAAACGCCTCTGTGATACGGTGGGCGTGGACGCTCCGCTCGACGAACTCGTCGACATGCAAGCCGAGCGGCTCGGGTACGGGAACCGCGATACGATCCGTGATATGGTCCGCACGGAAGTCGAGAAGTACCGGGAAACGCTCGATCGCGGCGGTCGCCGGGTGCGCCAACTGGCCGAGGGGTACGCCGAGCGCGACGAATCGATCCCGGTCGAGGAGCTGCTCGAACTCTACGATTCCCACGGTATCGAGCCCGACATGGTTCAGGAGATCGCCGCCGAGGTCGGAGCGAGCGTGGCGATCCCCGAGGACTTCTATCGTCTCGTCGCCGAGCGCCACGCCGACGAGGACGAAGCCGCCGAAACCGGGGCGACGCGCCACGACGGCCCCCTCGCCGACGTCCCGGCGACCGACCGGCTCTACTACGACGATCCTGAAGGCATTGAGTTCGAGGCCGTGGTGCTCGACGTGCTCGAACGCGACCCAGCGGACGGGGAGGACGGGAAGGGCGAGGACGGCGGCGACGACGTCGAGTACGACGTCGTGCTCGATCAGACCCTCTTTTATCCGGAGGGCGGGGGCCAGCCACCCGACCACGGGACGCTGCGGACCGACGATGCGACGATCCCGGTGACCGACGCCCAGATCAGGGAGGGCGTCGTCTACCACCGCACGAGCGAGGACCCCGGCACCGGCGAGATGATCCGCGGGCGGATCGACCGCGCCCGCCGACGCCGGCTGATGGCTCATCACACCGCGACCCACATCGTGATTCACGCCGCCCGGCAGGTACTCGGCGAGCACGTCCGCCAGGCCGGCGCACAGAAAGGTACCGATCGCTCGCGCATCGACCTCCGGCACTACGACCGGATCTCCCGCGAGCAGGTAAAGACGATCGAGCGGCAAGCGAACGCGATCGTCGGGCGGAACGTCCCGGTCCACCAGGAGTGGCCCGATCGCAACGCCGCCGAGGCCGAACACGGCTTCGACCTCTATCAGGGCGGGGTGCCCCCTGGCACCGACATCAGGCTGATCCACGTCGCCGAGGACGTCCAGGCCTGTGGGGGCACCCACGTCGGGGCGACCGGCGACGTCGGCGCGATCAAGGTTCTCTCGACCGAACGCGTTCAGGACGGCGTCGAACGTCTTTCGTTCGCCGCGGGCGAGGCCGCTATCACCGCGACCCAGGACACCGAGGACGTTCTCTACGAAGCCGCAGCGACCCTAGACGTTGCGCCCGAGGAAGTACCCGAGACCGCCGAGCGCTTCTTCGAGGAGTGGAAAGAACAGGGCAAACGGATCGAGGACCTGAACGAACAGCTCGCCGCGGCCCGGGTCGGCGGGGGCGACGGCGAGGAAATCAGTATCGGCGAGACGGTAGCGGTCTGTCGTCGCATCGATAGTGGAATCGAAGAACTACGCGCGACCGCGAACGCGATCGTCGAGGAAGGAGAGATCGCGGTACTCGCGAGCGCCGCGGGCGACAGCGCCCAGTTCGTCGTCGCGATCCCTACGGGCGTCGAGGTGAACGCCGGGGCGGTCGTGAGCGAACTCGCCTCGAAAGTCGGCGGTGGGGGCGGGGGCCCGCCCGATTTCGCCCAAGGAGGCGGTCCCGAAAGCGAGAACGTGGACGACGCCCTCGACGATGCACCCGACGTGCTCCGGCAGCTGAGTGCCTGAGAAAAATAGTCGTTATTCGTCAGTTTATTTCTACCTCCTTCCGTCGGTAGGTCAAATTACTCTCCAGGCCTGAAGATTTATTATGGACCTGTTTGAGCGACCCTGTAACAGCAACGAGGGTATTTGCCACGTTCTTGCTCGTTGCGTTGGTGCTCGCGGGCGGTGCGACGGGTGCGATTGGAGGAACGGGTAGCGGTGTTGCGCAGGTGCAGAACAACTCGACTACCGAGACTGAAACTGAGGTTGAAACGACTCTAGCGCCGGAATCCACGACGGCGAACCGGTCTACAACCAAGCAGCCAGCAGAGACGGGTAGGTCGACAGCAAAGGAAACCACACGATCCTCAACAATGGATGAAGCCACCTCAACGACGGCCGCTACTGAGACGACTGTGCCGACGCGGACTTCCACGGCTGTAACTCAAGAGTCGAACCGTACGACCGCTGAAACGAGCGAGCCGGCTACGGAATCGGAGGAGCGAACTACTGAAGAAACCGAAACAACAACAACGACAGTTTCACCGACGACCACTCCGGAAAACGAGACTGTTCAAAATGAATCGGCTCTTCCACCGGGAAGCGCACCGAACGTGCAGATCGAAGTATACCACTCCTCAGCTCATCCAGAACAAGTCAGGTTCTGGATAACGGGTAGACTGCCACAGGATACCGAGTCGTTCCGAATATCGTTTTATAAACCTCAATCAAGCGGGTCCGAATCCGGCGTGGTTTACTCTGAAGGATTTGATGTCTCCTCTAGCGGTTATGCCAGATGGAATGGAACGGCACGCATCCCAACACTAATCTATGCTATTGATTTAGCAGACTATCGCAGTGCCCAGCAGAGGGCGGTAGATTACGCGGGGACAAGCGATTGGATTCTCGCTCCTACCCCGGAGATGACCATTGACTGGAGCACAGATGCGCTCGGCTACGAGAGCACCGAACCGCTTCAAAAATCAACATCTGAAAACGTCACGGTAGACGCTCTTAGTCAGGGCGTGATAGGGCAGCGTCTAACATACCTGGGAGAGTATGAAGAGTATGCACTCACTGACAACAGTCAGCGTCTTCGTTTGATAGTCCCACAGGAGGCGAACTTGGGTCCAACTTCTAGAGAGATTCTACATTCAGTCGCATTGGCCTCTGGACAGTTACACGTGGGAAGTCGCGACTCTGAAGTCTTAATGGTCGCCGGCCCTGAACCGATCCGCTCTGGAGGTTATGCGTTTCCAAAAAGGGATGAATTCGTAGTAGGGGATGAAGGAGGGATATTGATCGATGGACCGGCGCTAAATACCCTAGAGAACGTATGGCTGCACGAGTACATCCACACCAGACAATCCTTCGAGCGGGGCTTATATTCTGATAACTTAGGGCCGAAAACAGAGTGGTTTACCGAAGCAAGCGCCGAATACTACGCTGCTCTATTGACATACAAGCAACAAAGAACCGATAATGAGGAAGCACTTGAACATCTCAAACCAGGGAGGTATCGAGACGCCGTGCTCGCAGATCGATCGACATGGTCCGACTCGGAAATATCGCCTGAACCATACGAAAAGGGATCAGCAGTACTGTACGCTCTCGATTAGAGAATTCGCTCAGAAACGGATAGTACGAAGTCGCTTTCCGACGTGTTCCGTCGGATGAACAATCGAAGTGCGAATACCAATGATGAGATTTCGCTATCCGATTTCAAGCAGATCGTCGCAAACGTGAGTGGAACGTCGATGGACAGTTGGATACAAAAGTACGTTACCACCCAAGCGTCGCCACCGCTCCGACAGGGGGACATCTCTATTCTGAGCGGAAGCGGGAGGATATACCAGGCTACAGCAGTCGAGCCGACGGATCGTGACGACGATGGATACTATTCGGATTTCGGCGTCTCGATACGAGCGGATACGACATTAGATGACACTGATGTAATCGCTGGGAGCGGTGATCCGTACTTCGAGATCAGGGTTGAGGGTGAGACGATTAGGACTACTGATGAGGTGAGGTCGGCTCTAAAGTACGAGGACACTATTCAGATCAACGAAGAAAGTCTCGAACGATTCGATAGAGGCGACCTCAATATGACGGTCGTTCTGTGGGACGGTGATGTCACGGCAGATGATGTAGTCGATGAGTGGTCCTGGGTAGTCAACTACGAACCTGAATCGAATGATAGATCCGGAGCCGGCGAGACCACGACTCCTAGCGAAACTGTGACGCCTCCATCACAAGTGGAAACAGCAGTAGGTGATGAAACCGAGGCGGCGACTACCGTAGCACCGACCACGATCACGACGACGAGCATCCCAGTTACCAGCACGCCCACTGAAACGGAACGAAACGAATCCGGAGAGACTACTACGGCGATGCCTACACGGACCGATACAGAGCAGGCAGCACAGACGACACCAGCACGAACCGCTAGCGAGACGCCAACTGAGGGGGCTGAGTCATCCGGGAGTGCGTATCAGACGACCGACGATACCACAGCAGTAGCCGGCAGTAACACGAGATCGTCCAGCCAGATGACGGAAGCTGGATCGTCCGACGGAACTGGGGTCCCTTCCTCCAGCACGAGCATGACTTCCGATGGAACTGCGACGGGCACCTCGGGTGGAAGCGAAGGAACCGAAACCTCGACGACTGGTCCCGGCTTCGGCGTCATCGGCGCCATCGTTGCTCTGGTCGCTGGCGCGCTGCTAGCAGTCCGTCGAACCTGATACCTGGTCGTTAGTCCTTCGCCGCTCGCTGCCATCTCCATACAAAAAAGCAACTGAAGCAGTACTAGTCAGGACTCTTCGAGTTCGACGTTGCTGTCCTTCTCGGGGATCTCCTCGTCGGTGAGGTCCGTGGCCGTCATGGCCTAACGAGACACTCCAATAGACATAATCGTCCCCTTCGTTTTGGGAAGGCTTCAGGCGTGCCTACGAACGGCCTACCGCTCCGACCGGCCGCCGTCGCCCCGTCGGAGGCGCAGATAGCTGATGATCAGTGGAGGGGTGAACAAAGCGATCGCTACGAAGATATGTCTGATCAGTCCGCTGCCGCTCGGTTCCGCGCTGACCTGCTCGTCGGTATCGGCACTCATACTCTTGCACGCACGGCGGCAAGTTTAGGGGTTCGCCATCCAGCAACGACCGGACGTTCGAGGACGAACGACCGGCGATCGATATCCCTTCGAGGAGGAGCGACGGACCGAACTACGGCAGAGAGTCGGCATCGGACCGGAGGTGACCGAAAGGCTAAGTCGCCGCTCGACGCAGCGTGGTACCGAACACCAATGAACGGACGACGCGGGACCGGCACCTCGGTCACCGACGCGGGCGAGGACGGTCAATGAGCGAGCGCGGGGACCGTCTGGATGCCTACCGGTTCCACAAGCGCGAGTGGGGGGAGCTACGAGGCCCTCCGTGAGGCCTTCGAATGGGAGGTTCCAGAGACGTTCAACATGGCGACGTACCTCTGTGATCGGTGGGCCGGAAGCGAGAGCGGCACCGACGACAGGGGAGGCGACGGTCGGGTCGCGCTGTTCGCCGAAAGCGAGGCGGGCGCGCGGGCGACCTACACCTTCGAGGAGTTGCGTCGGGCCGCGAACGGGCTAGCGGACTTTCTCGCCGCTCGCGGGGTCTCGCGGGGCGACCGAGTGGGAGTCAACGTTCCCCGGAAACCCGAGACCGTAATCGCCCACCTCGCGGCCTGGAAGCTCGGCGCGGTCTCGGTTCCCCTAAGCACGCTGTTCGGTCCGGACGCCCTTGCCTACCGGCTGGACGATAGCGGGGCACTGGCCTGTGTCGTCGACGCGTCGAACGTCGATACCCTGCGGAAGGTACGCGGGGATCTCGACGCCCTCGGAACCGTGGTGACCGTCGACGCCGCGCCGAACGAAGGGGAAATCAACTTCGAGGACGCTACCGATACGGGCAGGGGCCAGTCGGGAGCGAGAGCGGTCGAGACGGTTGCGACCGACGCCGCCGAGGACGCGATCATCATTTACACCTCGGGGACCACCAGCGACCCGAAGGGGGTGTGTCACGCCCACCGCGTTCTCTTGGGCCACCTACCGCTCTTTCTCACGACCTTCTGTAATATGGACATCGAGGCGAGCGACGTCTACTGGACGCCCGCCGAGTGGGCCTGGATCGCCTCGCTGTTCGACGTCGTCCTTCCGGGCCTCTTTTATGGCAAGCCGGTGCTCGCGTATTCCGGTGGCGCGTTCGACGCCGAGGCGGCCTTCTCGTTGATCGAGCGCTACGAACTGACGAACGTCTTCGCACCCCCGACCGCGCTGCGAATGTTGATGCAGGCCGACCCCTCGCCGTACGATCTCGAGAGCGTCCGAGTGCTCCCGAGCGGCAGGGAGTCGCTCGGCGATTCGGTCGTGGCGTGGGCAAAGCAAGTCTTCGACGGCGCGGCGGTACAGGAAGGCTACGGGCAGACCGAGGCGAACATGCTCGTCGGCGACTGTACCGCGCTGGCGGACTTTCACGAGGGGACGATCGGGCTCCCCGGCCCGGGCCACGAGGTCGCGATCGTCGACCGGGAGTCCAGGGAGCCCTCGATCCCGGGGCTGTCGGCGAGATCGCCGTCCGCCACGCGGGTAATCCCGTCTGTTTCAAGGAGTACTGGAAGGAGCCCGGGGCGACCGGCGAGAAGGTACGGGACGGCTGGCTGTGTACCGAGGACGTGGGCGAGATGGACGGGGAGGGCTATGTGACCTTCCACGGGCGGGCGGACGACGTGATCATCTCCGCGGGCTACCGGATCGGCCCCGAGGAAGTCGAGGACTGCCTGGCGAGCCACGACGCCGTGGCCGACGCCGCCGTCATCGGGGTGCCCAACGAACAACGCGGGGAAGTACCCAAGGCCTTCTGTGTGCTCGGGTCGGGGTGGGAACCGAGCGAGGAGCTGAAAGGCGACTCCGTGAGTACGTCCGCGAGCGCCTGGCCCAGTACGAGTACCCACGGGCGATCGAGTTCATAGAGGAGTTGCCGACTACCGTCACAGGGAAAGTCAGGCGCGCGTCGCTGCGCGACCGGGAGGAACTCGCGGACGACGCGTGATCGAGCCCAGTATCCCGGGTGTCGGTGTCGAGCCGAGCGGACGCCAAATTATAACCTCGCTACCGACGACGATCGACCTATGCCCTCGGATACGATCCGCGTCGAGAAGGGAAGCGGTCGCGCGACCGTCACGATCGACCGACCGGCGAAGCGAAACGCGATGACCGCAGGGACCTTCGCCGACCTCCGGGCGACGATCGAGGACGTCGATCGGGAGAGTACCGACGTCCTCACGATCCGTGGCAGCGAGGGGGATTTCTCCGCGGGCGTCGATATGTCGAGCGTCCCCGAGTGGGCCGAAGCCGACCCGCTCGAGGTCCGTGACGGGTTAGAGGAGGTCCAGGCGGCCCTCGACGCGATCGAGTCGCTCGACGCCCCCGTGATCGCCGCCGTAGAGGGGTTCGTCCTGGGTGGCGGGGTCGAGTTGGCGCTCGCCTGTGATCTCCGGATCGCGAGCAGTACGGCCGAGTTCGGCTTCCCGGAAGCGTCGCTGGGGCTCGCGATGGATCTCGGTGGCGGCCAGAAACTCCCCGGATTCGTCGGCGAGGGGAGGGCGAAGTACCTGCTTCTGACTGGCAAGCGGATCGACGCCGAGCGCGCCCGGGAGATCGGCCTCGTCGAGGAACGCGTCCCCGAAGAGGAGTTCGACGATCGGATCGAAGCGCTCGAAGGCCGCGTCGCTTCCCAACCGACGTATGCCCTCGCGCTGGCCAAACGCCAGGTTCAGGCCGCCCGTCCCGCCCACCTCGATCGGGAGATGGGAACCGCGATATACCACGCTATCGCCGCCTATCAGGAGGAGGAAACCCAGCAACGAGTCGAGGACTTCCTCGATCGGTGAGTACACCGCCGCAGCGTCCCCGCTACCGAACTACCGATCCGCTTCGTGCCGGCGGAGACGGCCGAAGCGCCGACGCTGCTGACCCCGGCAGATTGGCGTCAACGTCGTCACCTCGCCTGAACAGCTACTCATCGGGCTTTCCCCTGTTGCCGTCCGCGCCGTCTCCCCCGGCGTCTTGTTCGCGTTCGTCCGCTTCGTCGTCGGTGGCCTTCAGCACGACGGGGTTGATCGGCGCGCCCGAAGAGCGCTCGACCTTGAGCGGTGCCGCGGTGAACAGGAAGTCATAAATCCCGTCCTCGGCGCACTGGGCGGCCAGGTCCTCCAGCCAGAGGATCTCGTTGATGTACACCCCCAGGTTCCGCAACAGGGCTCCGTGCAGGGGAATGACGTAGGTCTCGCCGTCGATCTCCTGGGTGACCTTCTCGACCGAGAGGTTGTCGGCCCCGATGTAGGGGAAGTCCATTCCGTGAACCCACTCGACTAACTCCTCGCTGAAACACAGTCCCGGCTCGATCAGCGGGCCCCACTCGGCGTCGGGGTCCTGGGTCCGGGCGATCGCGCCCGTCCGGATCAGGAGTAGATCGCGCTCGCGGAACTCGACGCCCTGGGCCTCGGCGGTCGCCCGCAGGTCCTCGTAGGTGACACACGCTTCGAGCGGGAGCCGGTCGTCCTCGCCGCCCAGTTCCCGGCCGACGTCCAGTAAGACCCCACGACCCGCAATCCCAGTGCTCGCCGGTTCGGCGATCGAGGCCTTCGCGAGCCCTTTCGTCTCGGTGACGGGTTCGAGGTCGTTGCGGTCGTCGTTACCGGGGACGGTGTCGGTGCCCTCCGTGCCGAGCAGCGCGGTCTCGAACTGCTTGGTCTCCTCGGTCGTGCTCGCGTCGAAGCCGTTGTAGATCCGCTCGCCGTACCACGCGTGGCCGAGCGCATCTAGGTGGGTGGTGCCCTGCAGAAAGAGGTCGGAGACGAACTTATCGTCGACGAAGGTCATCCCACCTGCGCTCTCCGAGCCACCCGAAGGCGTCGTGTTGTCCCGTCGGGCCGGCGTCCGTGGCGGGAAAGCAGGGTCACCCGTGTCGGTACTCGGGAAGGTCGGCCCGCCCTCCTCCGGTGGGAAGATCACGTCCGGCCGGTCGGGATCGGGGGTGAGCACCTCGCCGGTCATCGGGAGCTGGAGGGTGAACCGCGTGACCTCCTCCCGGCCGCGTCGGGTCGCCGCGCACATCCCGTCGAAGGCCTGCTCGCTGCCGAGTAAGTTGAGCGCGCCCGACTCGTCGTCCTCGCTCCAGCGGCCCCAGTTCTTGAGCAGTCCCTCGAAGAGAGCCGCGATATCGCCCGTTTCCTGGGCCAGCGCGCTCGTACTCGCCCCGGCGAGCGCGAGGGCGAGCGTCGCGCCACAGCCCCCGACGAACTCTCGGCGTCCGATCCCGTTCCCAACCACCTGTTCACAGTTCTCCCCGTGCTCCTCGTGTCCGGCGTCTTCCGTCATGTCATTCACCTAAGTAGTGCCGACCGGTACCGTGAGAGACTATTTTTCAGTATCGATCGCATCGTCCGTTCGATCATGTAGATTAAACCGGTACCTACTGGTTACATGTAATTTACACACTTCGTTCCGATCGTGTCCCCACGCCGGCGTGCGACGCTCCTCGACCGCCGGCCACGGCACCGTCGCCGGACCGATACCGGACCGTTAGGACGGCGAGGATCGTCCGGTTAGGGGGCGTCCTTTCGGTGTACGGAGCGGGCTGTGTAGTTCGACGCCTACCTCCGTCAACGGTCGAGGGACCGCTGGCTCGACGAGCACTCGAGCAGATCAACGCGTCGGAACCTGGAGGACGCGAGCAGGCTCCTCGTGAGCTACTGGAGAGAACGCACGACCGAGCAGTGGTGATCACTTCAACACTCGTTAGAACGTTCGCGTTCGGAGGACGTGGGTCCGGTCGGTCGCTCCGGAGTAACAGAGCTAAGTTCCCCTCGCCCGTGGCCGGTGTATGGCTCTGAGGGACGTCGGCACGAACGCCTTACGTGTCGGCGTGATCGTCGCAGTGCTCGTCGTCGTGGTCGTCGCGGGCGCTTTCGCGGGGCTCCAGATGGGCGGCGATCCTCCCGAGGAGGGGGGGCCGACGCCGATCGACTCCTGTACCGTGATCTCGGACCCGGGTGCCTACGAGCTGACGGGAAATCTCGAAAACCGGAACACCGGTACCTGTATTCGGATCACGGCGAGTAACGTCACCCTCGATGGGAACGGCCACCGGATCGACGGGATCGGTTCCTTCGGCTCCGGGGGCGTGATCGTCGGCTCGCTCGACAGCCGTACGGAGAACGTCAGCGTTTCGAACGCCACCGTGACCGACTGGGACGACGGGATCCGCTATCTCAACGTCACCCGCGGGCGGTTCGCGAACGCGACGAGCGCGAACAACCGAGTCGGTCTAGCCGTGCTCAACGGATCGGGAGTGACGATCTCGAACACCACCGCCGCGGCGAACACCCTCTATGGGATTTCGGTGACCAGGGACAGCCGCCGTACCTTACTGGTCAACAACACCGCCCGCGCGAACACGCTGTTCGGCATCCACCTGGTCGGCACGGGCGGCAACACGCTCAGAGGCAACCGGGCGGTCGCCAACGAGTACGGCATCGCGCTGATCGACGCCGACCGCAACGACCTCGTGCGGAACAACGCGAGCCTCAATCGGATCGCCGGGATCTGGCTCTCGGCGGCCGATCGCAACGAGGTGATCGACAACTACGTCTCGAATCGCTTCTATGGGATCTACCTCGCGGATCGCTCGACTCGGAATCTGCTGGTAAGCAACCGGGTCCTCTCGAACGCCGTCGGCGTCCGCCTCGTCGAGAGCCAGCGCAACCTGATCGAGCGCAACCGCATCGCACGCTCGCGCGCGGAGGCGATCTTGTTACTTTCGAGCGACGACAATCGCATCGCCGACAACCGGCTCGCGAACAACGGCCGCAAGGTCGTGATCCGGGAGTCGACGAACGTCACTCGATCGGGCGGCGGAAACGGATCGTCGGAAGCACTAGCGGGATCGATACCGTGACGAACGGAATGGATCGTTCGGATCGGCTCGTCGTCCGGTCCTCGGGTCGTTCGCCCAGTCGAAAGAGCCACTCAGTCCGGACAGACGCCTTCGATGGCGTCGATCAGGGCCGCCAGCTCGTCGACCGAACGACCTCGGGATACGGCACCGCTGCGTCGGTCCCACTCGATAACGTCGGCGTCGTCGAGCTTCGGGAAGTGACACTGTAGTAACGAGACGTAAACGCTCTTTCGTTGGCCGGCGGCGACGCGGCACCGTTCGATCCCGTTTTCGATCGCGGCGATGCGCTCGGCCAACTCGCCGAGTGCCATCCCGTTCTTCGCGTCGAGCGCGGCGACCTCACCGACGACCAGGCGGTGACGAACGTCCGAGGCTCGTGGGCTTCGAAAGCCTGCATTGACCACAGCCGAAAGCCCCCGACGTCGGTCACGATCGGCGTCGCCTGCGGTATTACGTCCTGTATCGCCCGGAGGGCCGCGGGCGTCCGTAGCGGCGGCCCTTCGCCAACCCCGCCGAGATCGACTTCGAACGCTACGGCTCGTCGGGTCGATGGCAGCGATCGACGAGCCGCCGTTCCGTTCCTGCCGGTCGGTTCTCCCCTCTCAGCGGTCGCTCACTCCAGCACTGATCGGACCGCATCCGCCATCGCGCTCGCCCGCGCCGCGTGCTCGTATTCCTCGCGGATGCCGTTTGTCACGTAGGCCATCGCCGTCTCGGTGTCGGGGTCGGCCCAGGCGACGATCGAGCCCAGTCCGCTGTGCCCGAAGACCCGCGGCGGGCTCACCGTCCCGTACCTGTCCCACGCGCTACCCGCCAGCTCGAAGCCCAGTCCGTATCGTCGGGGCACGCCGAGGGTCCCATCGCGCTCGACATCGGCCTGGAGGCCGGTCGCTCGCTCGACCGCCCCCGCCGAGAGCACTCGTGTCCCATCGAGTGCCCCGCCGCCGGCGAGACAGGCGTAGAATCGGGCCATCTCCCGAGCGGTGCCGATGCCCGTCGCCGCCGGAACTACTGCGCGTTGGATGGCTTCTCGGTTGAACAGTGCCGCGGCCTCGGCGTTCGAGAGCGTCCCGAGGCCGGCGTCGGGCGATCGACACCGATCGAAGTCCTCGAACCCCACCAAGGTGGCGACGTCCTCGCCGCTCGCCTCCTCCGAAAGGCCGATCGAGGTCTGGGCCATCCCCAGGGGCTCGAAGACGTGCTCGCGAGCGTAGGCGTCGATCGGGGTTCCCGAGACCCGGCGAACGAGTTCGCCGACAGTCCACCCGTAGGTGAGCGCGTGGTACGCGGCGGTCGATCCCGGCTCGGAGTCCAGTTCTACCGCTTCCATCGCCGCGACCGCCGCCTCCCAGTCGCTCCACTGCTCGGGTTGGGCGTCGAAATCGCTCGTCGGAAAGCCACCCTGATGGGAGAGAACGTGGCGGACGGTCATCTCCTCTTTCGCCGAGTCCCCCATAGCGAACTCGGGCCAGTGCTCGATCACCTGGTCGTCGTAGGACAGTTCGTCGCGGTCGGCGAGGTGATGCAGGCAGGCTCCGGCGAAGGGCTTGGTGCAGGAAAACAGCAGGTGGCGCTGTTCGGCGGTCTCGGCTTCGCCGTCGGGGTCAGTGACCCCACCGGCGAAATCGACGAGCAGCTCGTCCTCGCGATAGACCGCTAACTGTGCGCCGTGATGTAAGCCGGCTTCGAGGTGGGTCTCGAAGACCTCCCGGAGTCGGTCGACGTCCTCGGTCGATAGCGTCATACCCCGATCGTGCGAGCGACGGGAGGTATACTTTCGGCCCGTCCGGATTCACTGGAGTTTCGGGAAGTTACGAACAACCGATAGCCCGATCGAACGCGGACCTTCGCGAAGTCCCGGGAATCCGCGATTTCTCCCGGAGCTTTCGACTCATTCGGAATATATCCGATGCTCGACCCTACGCGCCGAGTGTCGAACCGGGGAAGTATTGATAGGACGTAGCACCGGAGAGTAACCAGTGACCGAGCATCGACGGGAGAACCGACGACTCTGGAACGAGTGGAGCGAGGCCTTCCAAGCCCTCTGGAACGCTGACACGGCCGAGGGAGGGCTCCCGCCGGTCCCGTCCCCGTTCGCGCCGGACGCCCCGGGTGGCAACCAGCCCGAAGTCCTCGCCTCGATCGAGGGCGAAGAGTACGTCGAACTGGGGTGTGGCGGCGGCCAAGGCAGCGTCGGGACCGCCGAACTGGGGGCGAAGACCGTCGTCGGGGTGGATCTCTCCAGGGAGCAACTACGACACGCACGGCAGTTGCGGGACTTCTATGGCGTCGAAGCGGAGTTCATCGAGGGCGACGTGACGGACCTCCCGCTCGCCGACAGCACCTTCGGCGTAGCGTCCTCCGAGGCGGCGTTCCAGATGGTCGAACACATCGACCGGGCTCTCCTCGAAGCCCACCGTGTCCTACGGGACGGCGGCGTCTTCGTACTCAGCGTGCCACACCCTCTCTACGAGAGCCTCGATCCGGAGACGGGGACGATCGAGCGGAGCTACTTCGATACCGGTCGGCGGGAGATCACGATCAACGAGGAGTACGAATCGGAGCTAATCGTCTTCGACCGGACGGTCGCCGATCTCCACGGCGCCCTCCTCGATGCCGGGTTCGAAGTACAACGGCTGATCGAACACCAGCGTCACGGAATCGAGGAAAACGAGCCGACCGACAGCGATCTACCTGCAGTGCTGTGGAAAGTGCCACAGAGCGTTCGGTTCTGGGCGATCGCGCGATAGGTCGCGACGGAACCGTTCGTCCCCTTTCGGCCTTCTACTGGACTGCCAACCGACCAGGCAGGCAACGATCCGTGTCCATTGACTCGGTCCGTCCTCGAATCCCGGATTCGTCGCCCGCTATCGGTGGGCGAGGAGGTGGCTCGAACGCAATACACTTGAGTCCGTAGCGGGCATCTAGTCAGCAATGCAACTGCGGATGGCCTTACTCGATACCTCCCAAGGCGACGCGGATACCGCACGGAACTTCCGCCGGGAACTCGACTGTGATCTGATCGAGTTCGACGCCTCAGGCGGCGAACTCCCCGAAACGTTCGCGTACGACGCCTGTGTCATCACCGGCTCGCGCGCGTCGGTCTACTGGGACGAGCCCTGGATCGCTCCCCTGAAGGAGTGGGTCGGCGCAGCGATCGACCGGGAGTTACCCTGTCTCGGGATCTGTTATGGCCACCAGTTGCTCGCGGACGTGATCGGGGGCACCGTCGAAGGGATGGACGACTACGAACTGGGCTATCGGACGGTCTCCCACGACGGCGGTCGGCTCTTCGAGGGTATCGATCCCGACTTCACCGTCTTCACGACCCACTCCGATGCCGTAACGGAACTCCCCGGGGAGGCGACCCGCACCGCCGAGAACGACCGCGGGATTCACGGTTTCCGGCTCGGTCACGTCTTCGGCGTCCAGGCCCACCCCGAGTACGACATCGAGACCGCCCGGCGCGTCGCGGACGGGAAGCGCGAACACCTCTCCGACGAGCGGGTCGATCGAGTCGTAGCGGGCGTCGACGAGGACGCCTACGACGCGGCCTGTGAAGCGAAGGCGATCTTCGAGAACTTCCGGCGGTACGTCGCCGATCTGCGAACCGAACGGTCGGCGCCAGTAACGGTCAGCGATTGTCGATCCGCGTCGCCGTCGAACGCTCACACCGGCAACACTCGGTGGCCCGGTAGGGACCGCGGGAGTACTTCTCGGTGCCCCGGCGGATCGCGTCTTCGGACGTTCCCTCACGGATCTCGACGGTCACACGATGGGGGACGATGGCCTCACAGGTCGAACAGTGCTCCTTGCGGGTCGTCCCGCCAGGGGTGGTGTCGCCGGCGGTATCGGTCGTAGCGGAGGGCATACGAACGACTAGTTACCGGATACGTATTGAATTCGGAGCTTTACAGCGTAAGCTCCGGTTCGCCCCGGCGACCGAAGCGGGGGAAGCGCGGCGAGCGTTTTTGCCGGTGGGGAAAGTAGGATTCTCATGCTCGATTACCTGGGACTCGAAGCCGACTTGGACACCGAAGAGCGGATGATCCGGGATACCGCTCGGGAGTTCGTTTCGGAGCAGGTCGCGCCCGACATCGCCGATCACTTCGTCGAGGGGACCTTCCCCGAGGAGATCATCGGCGAGATGGGCGAGTTGGGATTCTACGCTCCGAACCTCTCGGGGTATGACCTGCCGGACGTCAACGAGCGGGCCTATGGGCTGTTGATGCAGGAACTCGAAGCCGGCGATTCCGGTGTGCGGTCGATGGCGTCGGTTCAGGGCGCACTCGTCATGTACCCGATCCACGCCTACGGCTCGGAGGACCAGAAGGACCAGTGGCTCCCGGCGCTCGGGACGGGCGAGGCGGTCGGCTGTTTCGGCCTCACCGAACCGGGCCAGGGCTCCGATCCATCCAGTATGGAGACCCGGGCGGAACGGGACGGCGAGGAATACGTCCTCCAGGGCTCGAAGACCTGGATCACCAACTCCCCGATCGCGGACGTGGCGCTCGTCTGGGCACGGGACACCTCGGCCGAAGACGCGCCGGTTCGGGGTTTCCTCGTTGAAACCGACAGGGATGGGGTTTCGACCGGGAAGATCGACGATAAGCTCTCGATGCGGGCCTCGATCACCGGCGAAATCGGGCTGTCTAACGTCCGTGTCCCTGAAGCAAACGTCCTGCCCGGCGTCACGGGCATGAAAGGCCCTCTGTCCTGTCTCACCCAGGCACGGTATGGCATCGCCTGGGGCGCGGTCGGGGCCGCGCGGGACTGTTTCGAGACCGCCCGGGAGTACGCCCTCGATCGCGAGCAGTTCGGCGGCCCGATCGCCCGCTTCCAGCTCCAGCAGGAGAAACTCGCGACGATGGCGACGAAGATCACGCTCGGCCAACTACTGGTCTACCGGCTCGCAGATCTCAAGGAACGCGGCGAGCTCACCCCGCCGCAGGTCTCGATGGCCAAGCGCAGCAACGTCGAAACGGCCCGGAAGGTCGCCCGCACTGCCAGGGAGATGCTCGGGGGCAATGGCATCACGACCGACTACTCCCCGATGCGCCACCTCGCGAACATCGAGACCGTCTACACCTACGAGGGGACCCATGACATCCATGGCCTAATCGTCGGCCACGACCTGACCGGGATTTCGGCCTTCAACTGAACCTTTTGCGCTGCGCGCGGCCTCGGTCGTTCCCGTTCGCTCCTTTCGGTCGCTTGCCTTTCACTCCCTGCTCTCGTTCACTTCGTTCACGAGAGTTCCGGCCGCGCTCGGCAAAATTTTCATCAAAAGCACTCCTCACTCCCGTCGCGCTCGTTTCACTCGCGCGGTGGTCGCTCGCCGGCCCGTCCCCTCACTCGCCGATAGTCGGGGTGGAACCGGTCTCTGAAGGACGCTTTCCCCCAATGGAGCTGTGATGCCTCCAGCAGTCCTCGAAGCCCGAACCCGGTGTGAGAACTCCTGCCGGCTCATCCGTGTGCAAACACCAATGTTACAAGCCCCGGGACCCCACAGTGGGTGTACTCGAAGACGGACTCGCGGCCGGGAGGAGCCACCGACTGTCGTAGTCGGGGGAGTCGGCCACCGCTGGAGAGAAGCGTCGGGCGTGGCCGCTCGCGGCGATCGGCCCGGCCGGCTCGAACTATCATGACGGACGCGAACACCAACCCCGACACAGGACCGGTATCTGCTAGTTACGCCAACGTCGACCGGGCGCTTCCGGTCGAGGACGCCGCCGGCCTCGCAAGCGAGATAATCGCTAACACTCAAGAGGTGATCGTCGGCAACGGGGAAGCGATTACCCACCTCGTCACCGCGATGCTCGCCCGCGGGCACGTCCTGCTCGACGACGTTCCCGGGGTCGGGAAAACGATGCTCGCCCGGGCGGTCACCCGGTCGATCGACGCATCGTTCAAGCGCGTCCAGTTTACGCCCGACCTCCTCCCGTCGGACGTCACCGGCGTCAACGTCTTCAATCGGAAGACCGGCGAGTTCGACTTCCGACCTGGTCCTGTGTTCGCGAACGTCGTGTTGGGCGATGAGATCAATCGCGCCCCGCCCAAAACCCAATCGGCACTGCTCGAAGCGATGGAAGAGGGGCAGGTGACCGTCGACGGCGAGACCCGCTCTCTACCTCAGCCTTTCACCGTGATCGCGACCCAGAACACCGTCGATACGAACCGCACCTACGAACTCCCGCTCGCGGAACTCGATCGCTTCGCGAAGAAACTCGAAGTGGGCTATCCCTCCGAGGCGTCCGAGACGGCGATGTTAGGTCGTACCACCGGGACCCACCCGATCGAGACGCTCGAACCGGTCGCGGACAGAGCCCAGCTTCAGCGCGCGCGGGCGACCGTCGCCTCGGTGAGTGCTACCGAACCGGTCCGAGAGTACGTGACTCGCCTCGCGCGCTACACCCGCGAGCACGCGACGCTTGGGGTCAGTCCCCGGGGCTCGATCGCGCTGCTCAGAGCCGCCCAGGCGCGGGCGGTACTGGAGAAACGGGATTACGTGCTCCCCGACGACGTACAGGAAGAAGCCGAACCCGTCCTCGCCCACCGGATCCGGGTCGAGGCCGGGCGCGATAGTACCGGCATCGAGGTGGTTCGGGCCGCGATCGAGGGAGTACCCGTTGAATGAGCCTCACGCGACGGGGCTATGCGGTCGGGGGGATCTGTCTGCTCGCGTTCGCGCTCGGGACCCTCTTCGGCGCGCGGGCGCTCAATGCGGTCGTCGTTCCCGGCCTCGTCGCACTCGTCGTCGGCCGGGTCGTGATGTATCGAACGACCCCCCCGACGGTGACCCGGAGCCAGCCCAGCCCGGGGTTTCCCGAGGAGACCCGGACGGTCTCGCTCAGTATCGAGGCCGAGCAAGCGAGTTCCGCGACGGTACGCGAGCGAGCGAGCGAGGGGCTATCGGTCCCGGCCGAGGCGATCGAGACCGGCCTGCCGGGCAGGGTCGAGTACGACTGTCGACTGGAGGCACGCGGCGAGCGGACGCTCGGTCCCGCCCTCCTCACTCTCACGGACGCGCTCGGGCTCTTCGAACGCGAGTTCCGCGCGGCGAGGAGGACTGGTGTGCTCGTCTACCCGCCCGTCCGTCCGCTCTCCGATCGCGCCCGGCTGACCCTGCTCACGGGCGAGGACCCGCTCGTGGACGATCGGGGGGAGTTCGACTCGCTTCGCGAGTACGTACCGGGCGATCCCCTGCGGAACGTCGACTGGAAGGCAAGCGCCAAGCGCGAAGAACTCGTCGTCAGCGAGTTCGCCGCTCGCGAGGAAAAGGACGGGATCTCGATCGTCGCGGAGGCGGCCCCGGGGCGGGCCGACGCGATGGCGACCGCCGCGGCGAGCGTCGCCCTCTGGCTGCTCGATGCCGGCGTCGGGATCGATCTCGCGACACCGAGTGGCCAGCTGTCGAACGTCAGCCCCGGGGAGGGTGAGGAAGTACTGGCGCTTCTCGCGCGAGCCGGTGGCGGCCGAGTCGGGAACGCCCGTCGGAACGCCGCCGACGTCCTCGTTAGGGCCGAAACCGACGGTTCTGCCATCACCACGAGCGAGAAGACGATCCCCTTCGGCCGGCTCGTCCGGTCGGGTTCGAGGCCGGGAGACGTCTCGATCGGAGCGCCGCGAGCCGAGGCGCGCTCCGGGCCGGACGGCGAGGGGCGGGCGGCGACCGACGGCGGGTTCGAAGGGGAGCTATGAGCGCGCGTTCGACGTCGGTCGATGTCGATCCGGGACGCGCTCTCGCGCTCGGGACTGCCGGGGTATTGACCTTTGCCTACGCAAGCGTTCTCTACCGGGTGAGCGACGTCGTCGGGGTGAGCGGCCGGTTCGCGCTCGTCTTCGGGGGAGCCGTGCTCGCCGGCGTTCTCTGTGGCCGGTACCTCGGGCCGCGGGTCGCGCTCGGCCTCGGCGTGGGATTGCTCGCGCTCGGGGGCCTTTGGTACGCGCGCTCGATCCCCGAGGGGTTCGCGCTGCTGGTGAGCGTCAACCGCTTTGCCGCCGACGTCACTGCCTTGCTTACCGGGCTGTCGGTGCTACAGGTCGTGAACGCCGGCGTTTGGGCGGTCGCGTTCGTCCCAGCCCCGACCTTCCTGTTGTGGTACTTCGCGGTCGGGCGCCGGTACGCGCTGGCCACACTTTCCGGAGGGAGTGCGCTCGGACTGTTCGTGCTCACCGGCGACGCGGGCGCGCCCCTGACCCTTCTGGGCATGGTAGGCGCAGTCGGCCTGGTAGGGTTCGGCGATCTGGAGCGCCATGGGGGTGGGCTCCGGGGGGCCGAGAGCGTCGCGGCCGTGCTCGCGGCGATGATCGTCGTCTCGCTGCTCGTGAGCGTCGTTCCCGGCGGGGCGAGCGACCCCATACTACCGGGTGGTTCGAGCGGGGGAACGCTCGAAGCGAACCTGCTGAACGCCGGCGAGCGGGTCCAGGTGCTCGGGGGCATAAGCCTCTCGCCGAAGGTGCGCTTCAGCGTCCAAAGCGAACAACCCGCCTACTGGCGCGTCGGTGCCTACGACCGGTATACCGGCAACGACTGGTATCGTACCGGCGGGGTCCGGCAGTTCAACGGGTCCCTCGCCGAGCCGCCGGGCGAGACCCAACCCATCGAGCAGACCTATCGCTTGGAGACCGAACTGGGCGTGATGCCCGCGGCCTGGCAGCCCACCAACGTCGAAGGACCGCCCGCCGACCGGGCGCGTGTAACCTCGACCGGGGCGCTCCGGCCGGCGGGTGCGCTTTCGGAGGGAACGAGCTATACCGTCCGAAGCGAGGTGCCCCAGGCAAGCGCCGCGGACCTCCGAACCGCCGGCCGTGAGTATCCCGGGCCGATCGAGGAACGGTACACACAGTTGCCCGCGAGCACGCCCGAGCGAGTGGGTCAGTTCACGACGCAGCTCACCGCGAACGCGGAGAGCCCCTACCAGACGGCCCGGGTGATCGAGCGCTGGCTCGAGAACAACAGGGAGTACTCCTTAGACGTGGAGCGCCCCGAGGGCGACGTCACCGACAGTTTCCTCTTCGAGATGGATCGGGGCTACTGTGTGTACTACGCGACGGCGATGACGACGATGTTACGCTCTCAAGGCGTGCCGGCCCGGTTCGTCGTCGGCTACACCCCCGGCGAACAGGTAAGCGAGGAGAAGTGGGTCGTCAGAGGGTTCGACTCACACGCCTGGGTCGAGGTCTACTTCCCCGACGAGGGCTGGGTTCGCTTCGACCCCACGCCCGCCGGACCCCGCCGGAACGCCGAGCAACGAAGCTTAGAGGACGCGCGGGCCGCGAGCCAACCGAACGTCGACATCGAGGAAACCAACGCGACCGAGACACCGACTCCCCAGTCGAGCGCCGAGAGCGAGGCGAACGGGGAGAACGGAACTCCGGAGCCCGATACCCCCGAGGAAGCGATCGAGAACGTCGCGGGCGGCGATCCCGGCGGTGACGTCGGCGGCGCGAGCGCGGGCAACGGCGGGACACCCGCCGGAGTCAGAGGAGTCGCCGAGAGCGGCGCGGGACCGACGGCCGACGCCGGTGCGAACGGAAGCGCTGACGGAACCACGGGCGAGAGCGGCGGGCTCCCATCGTTGCCGACGCCCTCGCGCGAGGGCTTGTTGCTCGGGGTGATCGTTCTGGGAGGGGTGCTTGCGAGCGTCCATCGCAGCGACGTCTCTAAGCAGGTCTATCGGGCGCTGTGGCTTCGACGTCAGCGCTCGCGCGATCCCGCCTCGGACGTCGAGGGGGCCTTTGCGCGCCTGGAGTACCTGCTTGCACGGGACCACCGTAATCGACGACCCGGCGAAACCCCCCGGAAGTATCTCGTGGCGATCGACGCCGAGGAGCGCGCCCACCGGGTGGGGACGATCTACGAGCGCGCGCGGTACGCCGGCGGGGTGAGCGAGGCCGAGGCTGCCGAAGCGATCGACATCGTCGAGGAGTTGGTGGCCGAACGCTCCCGGCTGCCCAACGTGTTCGGACGAACGTTCTGAAAAACAAGCCGACGGCCGCTGGAGTCCCCGATAGTGTTTAATAGCTCACTCACATAGTGTCCGGCGTAATGTCGGAAGTCTGCTCGACGTGCGGGCTGCCCCAGGAACTCTGCGTCTGTGAAGACGTCGCGAAGGAGTCCCAGCAGATCACGATCCGCATCGACGAGCGCCGATACGGCAAAGAGGTAACGATCGTCGAAGGGTTCGACCCGCGGGACGTCGATATGTCCAGTCTGTCCTCGGACCTCAAATCGAAGTTCGCCTGTGGGGGCACCGTCGAGGACGACACCATAGAACTCCAGGGCAATCACCGAGGACGGATCGAGGACTTCCTGCGGGAGAAAGGTTACAACGTAGCCTAACTCTCGGGGTCCATCCGGGCTCAACCCCACTACCGTACCGGTTCCGAACCGACGCGCTCGCCTCGCGTTCCTATTTCATCGTGGGGCAATAGAACCGACAACCGAGCCCCGCCCCTATCGGTTGGCGGGTACGGACTCGCGGACATCTCGCTCGGTTCGAACGAGTCCATCTCACCATTCTTTGCAGTCCCCACAGACCAGTCCGTCACCGTCGCGCCATCGCCGCTTGACGCGCGTTTCACAGGCTCCACAGGCGTCTTTCTTCGGCGAGTACCGATAGGTGCTCACCGTCGGCGCGACCGCCTCCTCGGAGTCGGCCCCGCTCTGGGGGTTGTCCTCGCTTGTCGTGCTCTCGGAGTCGACTTCGGCGTCCGTACTCCCGGTCGATCCTGTGCTCTCCTCGCTGCTCCCGGTACTCTCGCTATCCGCCGCGGTCCCTGCCGCGAACTCCTCGAGCGAGGCGTCCTCGTCCATGTCGGCCGGTCGGCCGCCGGCCGCTTAGCCGTGGCGGAGTCGGCGACCGATCGAGCGGGCAGGAAGGGGACACGCACAAGTGTCGCCGGAGGAAACGATCGGTATGCAACTCGTCGCCGCGCAGGTAGTCGATATGCTCTTCGAGTTCATCGCGGTCTTCGGCGAGGTCGCGTTGAGTGGCCCGCTATCGGCGATCTTGCTGCTCTGTGGTGCCGTGCTTACCCTCTTTACGACGGGCTTTCTAGGGTACCTGGTCGCTGGAGCAGCACTCAGCACTATCGGCAGTATCGGTCGGTCGCCGCCCCCAGAAGCGAAATAGCCTCCTCCTTCTCGGGGCCCAGCGGCGAGCCACACACTACGCTATCGGCGTGTTCGAGCACGTCGTCGATCCTCTCCGCGACGGTTTCAGGTGTGCCCGCGATCGCGAAGGCCTCGATCATCCCCGGGGTGACGGCCTCGAAGGCCTCCGTAAAGTTCCCGGACGCGAGATGGTCGCCGATCCCGCTCGCGCGCTCGGGGTCGATAGCATGGCGATCGAGTACCGGTTCGGCCGCGCCGCCGACGATGAAGGCCACCGGTGGGCGGGCGGCCTCCCTGGCGCGGTCGCCGTCCTCGGCAATACTTACACTCGCGAAGGCCGCCGCGTCGAACTCCTCGGGGTCGCCGTATCCCTCCGGTCGATCATCGAGGCCCTCCCCGATGCGCTCGGCCGACCATTCGAGATCCGCAGAGTGGGAAGCATTGATGAGCGCGCCGTTCGCGTGTTTCCCGCTCATCCGGAGCATATGCGGGCCCTGTGCGCCGACGTACACTGGAAGAGAGTCGACCGCGTAGCCCAGCGCGGCGTCACGGGCCTCGAAGGTGCCCTCGTGATCGACCGTCTCGCCGGCCCACAGCTCCCTCGCGACCCGGAAGCTCTCCAAGACGCGGCGCAGCGGGCGGTCGAATTCGATGCCGAGGCTCGAAAGCGTCGATCGGTCGCCCGCGCCGATCCCCAATAGCGCCCGGCCGTCGCTCGCTTCCGCGAGGGTCGCGACCTGGGAAGCGAGTTTCACGGGATGGGTCGTGTAGGGGTTCGCCGCGGCCGGTCCGACTGTCACTTCCTCGGTCGCCCGTGCGATCGCCGCGAGCGCGAGGAAGGGGTCACGGTTGTTGTAGTGACAGCTCGTGAGCACCGTATCGAAGCCCGCCTCCTCGGCCTGGACGGCGTAGTCGGCGACCTCGGATACCGGCCGATCGGGCGTGAGTTCGATCCCGATCACAGCGACCACCCCCGCAGCGCCTGGCGGACGTAATCGCTCTCGACCGGTCGAAACATCTCGTCGCTACCCTCGTGCTCGCCGAAAGCCCAGTCCCGGACGAGTGCTGCGGGCGTCCCGCCGCTTCCTTCGCCCATGATGAGGTTTGCCGCCCCGGCGAGTTCATCGACGACCGACTGGACGGTGACACCCAGTTTCCGGCCCGCCCGATCGCGTTCGCCGCGCCAGTCGCGGCTCGCCGGCATGCCCGCCCACCCGATCGCCACCCCTCGTTGCCCGTGCCGGAAGGGCCGCCCGGAGGTATCGGTGAGGACTACTGGAGGATTCCCCGGCAGACCCTCTCTGATGCGAGCGGCGCTCTCCGCGGGGCGTCTCGGGAGCAAGAGGAGATCTCGTTCGGGCACATTCGAGCGATCGATGCCGGCGTTCACGGTGATATGGCCGAAGCGGGTCTCGGTGAGTAGGAATGGCGCGTCGATCAGCACTTCGGTGCTCTCCTCGAGGACGGCTTGGGCGAAGCGGGGGTCTTTCTCCTCGCCGGTTATGTCCCCTAGGTGGTCGGCGATCTCGGTCGCTCGGGGCCCTGCCGGGAAGTCGGCGAGATCCGCGCCCCTGTCTTCGGCCTTCGAGACGACCGTGCTCGCGACACAGACC
>PXRA01000106.1 GCA_003021725.1 Halobacteriales archaeon QH_8_64_26 | reverse complement strand
ACCGCTCACGTCCTCGGTGACGCCGATGACGTTGTGCGTATCCAGCATCATCGCCGCGCGGCCGCCGCCGCGATTGATGACTTTCGTGCTGTGGCCCAGCCGCGCCGTATACAGCGCCGCTGTCAGGCCGGCCGGCCCGCCGCCGACGACCGTTACGTCGTACTCCGGAAGATCACTCATTGTCGAATTAGAGTAGGGGAGCGAGGACTATAACCACTGGGCCCGTTCGGCGCGCCGAACGCACGACCGTCTTCGATCACCCTGGACCGCCGATCGGGATGTCGAACACCGCCGTCGCGCGTCGCCCTCGTGGTTCGAAGAATCGGTCTCAGTTATCGAGCGCCGGGTACGTCTCGTTCCAGGGTCGGGCGTCTTCGAGCGCCGCGGCGATCGAAAGCGCCGCGGGCTCGTCGTATCGCTTGGCGGCGACCTGCATTCCGACCGGCAGTCCCTCGGCGGTGCCCGCTGGTACTGTGGCGACCGGGTGACCTGTCATATTAAACGGCCAGGACAGCGCCCAATCCATCGGCAATCCCGAAACCGATTCGCCGTCGATCTCGGTCGGCAGGGGCTCCTCGTGAGCGAGGGGCAGGGCCGCCAGCGCCGGACAGACGAGCGCGTCGTAGTTCTCCAGCACGTCCTCGATCGCGTCGTAGAGGCGCGTGCGGACGGTATCGGCCGTCGTATAGTCGAGCGCGTCGTGGCCCTGGCCCATCTCGACGGTCCGAACGAACGACTCGGAGAGGGCAGTGGCGTGATCGGCAAGCAGGTCCATGTCGTGGGTCGCGTTCAGTTCCGCGACGCTGGTGGCAAAGAGCACCGTTGCCTGGACGCCGAAGGCCGCGGCGGCGTCTCCTTTCTCGGGACCGCGACCGCGATTTCCTCAACGGTCGGGCCGGTGCTTTCGAGATCCGCGACTGCTTCCTCCAGCGTCTCGCGGACGGCGGGCTCGACCGCGAACCGATCGAGATCGGGACTATAGCCGACGTCAAGGGTCTCGACTCCCTCTGTCGTGTCGGTCGCTTCGGCGTAGCTCTCGCCCTCCACGCCGCTCGGCCGCGGGACGCTGTAGGGATCCGCGTCGTCCGGGCCGGCGAGTACCTCCAAGGCGAGCGCGATCGGGCCGGGCGTCCCGCGGGACCACTCCGAACGATGGTTTGATCGAGGCGACCGCACAGCAGGCGGCGGGCGTCCGGAGCGATCCGCCGACGTCGGAGCCCATGGCTAGAGCACACAGCCCGTCGGCGAGGGCGGCGGCCGATCCGCCGGAAGATCCCCCGGCGTTACGCTCGGGATCGAAGGGCGTCGCCGTCGGGCCCTGCAGTTCGTTGTCCGTCCGGACGGTGTGGCCGAGTTCGGGGGTGTTCGTCGTCCCGAGGACGATCGCCCCGGCGTCCTCCAAGCGCCGCACCGCGACGGTCGTTCGGTCGGCGACGTTCCCGGCGAGGGGTGCCATGCCGTAGGTGTGGCGAACGCCGGCTTTCGAATCCGAGAGATCCTTGATAGCGATCGGGACGCCCGCCAGCGGACCGGGATCCTCGCCGCGCTCGATCGCCGCTTCGATCTCATGGGCGCGCTCGCGGGCCTCGTCGGCGAGCAGGGTGACGAAGGCGTTCGTCCGGTCGCCGCGTTCGTCGATGCGATCGAGATGGGTTTCGAGAACGTCGACCGGCGAGCGCTCGCCGCTGCGGATCGCCGCCGCGAGGTCGATCGCCGAATCGAACGTACTGCCTGTCATACCGGCTGATCACGCGAACGTGACAAAGTACCTCGGGGTCAGGTCGGGGTCTCCTCCGTCGATGGGGTTAGCTGTAATCGGTGGTACCGGGACAGCCACCCGTTCGAGCCCGCGCACGGAAGCCACCTGGATCGCCGTCGTCCCGGGAGCTAAACCGTCGGCGATCGATCGGTAGCTGTGTCCGACCTGACCGACATCGAAGCGCTCTGCTTCGACATGTACTGTACGACACATGACACCCACAGCGTAACAAGGGCGCTTCGGGAGGTCACCGACCGGCCCGATGCGGTGCTCGATCAGGTGTCCTACCTCTGGCGGGAGACGAAGATCGACCTCTCGCGGAAAGTCGCCCTGATGGACGAGACCGAGGGCTCCGAGCGGGCGAACTACGTCACCTGGTGGGAACTGATGACCCGTGCGCTCGATTACGCGCTCGAATACTACGGGATCGACCTCGACGCAGAGGCCCGCGAGGACGTCATCGAGGCGTACGATCACCTCGATCCCTACGAGCCGAGTTGGGATTCGTTCGAACGACTGCAAGAGGCCGGCTACGACCTCTACGTCCTTTCCAATGGCAACTACGACATGCTCGATCGACTGGCGAGCAATACCGGCCAGGACGAGTACCTCGATGGCCTCATCAGCGGCGAGGAAGTAGAGGTGTTCAAGCCCCATCCCGCGATCTACGAACACGCCATGGACCGCCTCGATCGCGACCCCGAGGAGCTCCTGATGGTGGCATCGCACTCCTGGGACACCGCGGGCGCGGCGAACGTCGGGATGCAGACCGCCTTCGTCAACCGCCGGCATCTCCCGGTCGAGCCCCTCGGCGTCGAGAACACCGACTTCGACCTCACCGTCGAGTCCTTCGGAGAGCTGGCCGACGAACTCCGCTAATCGGTGCGAACCCTCGTGAACTCGTAGTATGACCGCTGTGGCCATCAGAAACCGCGCTCAATCCGTCTCAGAGCCCGAGTCCCAGCAGGTTCCAGTAATACAGCATCCAGAGCAGCACCGCGGCCGCACAGACGACGGCGATGTAGTGGACCCGTGCAGGCAGACTCCAGTATACCTCCCGCCACGACCGGACGGCGTACACCCCGGCCCAGACGGTTGCGACAGCGCTTGCGATCGGCAGGACGAACGACGAACACCAGATCGAGCCACGGCGGCGGACGATTGAGCGCCCCCACTACGACGAGGACGACGGCAGAGGCGACGAACGCGAGGAGACAACCGGGCACGGCACCGGCGACCCATCGGGCTCGCCGCGGCCCGCCCGAGAGCGACGGTCCGCCACGATACCACCGTCGAACGGTTCCGAGCGGCCAGCCGACGGCTCCCGAGAGTACCACGAGCGCGGTGATAGCCGCGAGTCGGGCCTGAACGCCCATCGTTTCGCACCGGGAAACCGGCTCGAACGCAGTGATGGATTCCTCCCGAAACAAGTGGGTAATCGCTCCGTCGTTCTCGCAGAACGCGAGCCTTTCCTCCCCGTCGACGCGACGGAACACGAGCGGTCCGACCTCGATCCACCGATCCGTGTTGCCACCCGTATCGGTAACGAGAGTGCCGTCCGCCTCGAATCGAACGTCGATGGGTCTCGTACTGAACAACGCCCATGGGAGTTTCCCGTACGTCGGCCTTTCGGTCACTCTGATGGACCGGTACTGCCCTTCGATAGCGTCGGCGTCGGCAGGGCGGCCATCGGGCGTCAGGCGCGGCTCGTCCACCGGCGCGTAGCGGTCGAGAAAGGCGTCGACGAGCGCCGCTTTCGCGTCGAACGCATTGCCGCTGTGATACGAGACGAACAGACCGAGGTCGAGTTCCGGGACGAGCAACAGGTCGCTGGCGAAGCGGGGCACGCCGCCGCTGTGCCGGGGGACGAGCACGCCGTCTCGCTTCCGGCGCTGGAGACCGAACGCCATGCCGTCAAGCCGTTCATGTGGCGTGAACCACTGGCGGTGCATCGCATCGACGGCCTCCGGCGAGAGGATCCGATTCCCGTCGACCGCGCCGCCGTTCAGATGTGCGAGCACGAACTGTGCCATGTCCGTCGCTGTCGCGCTCATGCCCGACGCCGGCGGCACTTGGGAATACCAGTTCACGGCACTTGGGAATACCAGTTCACCGCATCAGTGTGCGATTCGCTCGAACCGCCGACCAGACCGTCCGGGAGCGGCGCGAACGTGCTTCGGTCCATCCCCAGTGGCTCGAACAGGTCCGTCGCGACGTACCTCTCGAAGGACGTGCCCGCTACGTCGGCGACGAGCTGTCCGGTGAGCGCGGCGGCGTAGTTCGTGTAATCGGGAACCTCGCCGGGCGGCCGGAACCGAATCGGTTTGTGCTCGTTGAGATTCGCTGCAAGCGGCCGGATACGGTGGATGTCGGTCGCTACATTGCCACCCGAACGCTGGAGGAATCCCGGCGTATGCGTCGCGAGGTGGGCGAGCGTGATCGGCTCGTCGTGGGTCTGGGGGATCGATACCGATTCGAGCGCCTCCCTCGCCGGTGCGTGTGGATCGACTGCCCCTCGATCGACGAGTCCCATCGCTGCCGTCCACGTGATCGCCTTCGAGATCGATGCGATTCGAAAGAGCGTTTCATCGGCGACGACCGGCTCGCTCTCGTTGAGGAACGCGTGTCCATACCCCTTGGCGAGGGCCACCTCGCCGTCGTGGACGACCGATACCGTCGCGCCACCGACGTCGTGTTCGTCGAGCCCCGTCTCCATCACTCGATCTACGAACGCTTCGAGATCACCGAGGTCCCCGGATCCCTGGCGGTCGTCGCTGTCACCGAGGCCGGTGGCCCGTGTGCGACTCGGAACCCGGCCGGTAGTGGCTGTGGCACAAGCGGCACCCGTTCCTGCGAGGAATCGGCGGCGTGAGACGAGTTGAGCCATCTATCGGCGTCAGCACACTATATGTCGATCGTGTTGTTTAAATTACCGGACTATCGAGCGATCGGCCCCACGCTCCCTACTGCGAACGACCCAAACGGTAATGATCGGTCCAACCGAGACGCGGTTATGCCGATCGACTACAACGAGGCGATCGAGGGCTTCGAGTGGGACACTCCTGATGACTACGACCTCCCCTCGGTGATCGAGTCCCATGCCACCGAGTTCGGCGACCGAGTAGCCATACGATTCCTCAGTGCGACCGGCGGGCGCAACGAGCGCACTTACGTGAACTTACACGAGGACGCGAGTCGCTTCGCGAACGCGCTCGCAGAACTGGGCATCGAGAAGGGCGATCGCGTCCTGCATCTGCTTCCCCGGCATCCGGACGTCTTTTCGATCCAGATCGGCGCGCTCGCCGCGGGTGCGATCCTCGTCCCCTGTTCGGCGATGCTCACCGCCGAGGACATCACCTTCCGGGCGGAGGACTGTGAAGCGACGACGATCGTCTGTCACGACTCCCTTACCGAGATGGTCGAGCCCGTTCTGGAGGACACCCCGATCGAGCGGGTGATCGTGCTGGGTGGGGCGCGCCGACCGCCCGAAAACCGTCCGGACAGCGTCACCGATCGAGCCGATACCGATTCGGGCCGGTGGCACTCCTACTCGGAGCTGCTCGCCGACCAGCCCACCGACTTCGACGGGCCGCCCCTCGACAGCGAGGACTACATGACGATCAACTACACCAGCGGCACGACCGGCCAGCCCAAACCCGTCGCCCACCGCCACCGCTGGATGTACTGCTTCGAGCAGGTCAACGGCCCCTACTGGTGGGGGATCGACGAGGAGACCGACCTCGATTCCGAACTCCTGTGGGCGACCACGGGCACCGGGTGGGCCAAGTGGTTCTGGAGCCAGGTCGGGGTGGCACTCACCACAGGGGCGACCCAGCTGATCTACGACGGGGAGTTCGAGCCCGAGCGCTTCCTCACCCTCTTAGAGCAGGAGGAGGTCACGAAGCTCTGTGCGGTGCCGACCCAGTACCGGATGTTCGCCCAGCGCGACCTCTCGGCGTACGATCTCTCGCTCACCGACGCGCTCTCGGCGGGCGAACCCCTCAACCGGGAACCCCTCGAAGCCATGCAGGAAGCCTTCGAACTCTCCCCGCGGGACGGCTACGGCCAGACCGAGACCATTGGTTTAGTTCTCAACTATCCCGGCATCGACGTGCAACCGGGCAGCATGGGCCGGCCCGCGCCGGGAACCGGCACGAGGATCGTCGACGACGCGGGCGAGGAAGTCGACGAAGGGGAGATCGGCGAGATCGTCGTCCCGGTCGAGTGTCCCGGCCTGTTCGACGGCTACTACGAGCGCCCCGATCTGGACGAAGAGACCTTCTCGGGCGATCTCTATTGGACTGGCGACCTGGCGAGTCGCGACGAGGACGGCTTTTACTTCTTCGAAGGGCGGGCGGACGACATCATCATCTCGGCGGGCTATCGCATCGGTCCCTTCGAGGTCGAGGACGCCCTCGTCGACCACGAGGCGGTCGCGGAGGCCGCGGCGGTCGCGAGCCCCCAGGACGAACGCGGTCAGGTCGTCAAGGCCTACGTCGTGCTCGCGGAGGGCTTCGAGGGGTCGGAGGAGTTGACCGCGGAGATCCAAGAGTACACGAAAGAACGGACGGCACCCTACAAGTACCCCCGACGGATCGAGTACGTCGCTGAACTCCCCAAAACCTCAAGCGGGAAGATCCGCCGGATTGAACTGCGCGAGCAGGAGGAAAGGCAGTACGGTGAGGACTGAAAGCCAGGTCCTGCCCGACTCGGGGGCTCGATAGAACGCTACCTGGCTCCGCCTCGATCAACCGCTCCGGTTGCCCGTCCCGTTCGCCTCCCCGCCGATGCCGACCGGTTCGTCCACGACGACGACCGCGCCGCGGCCGGTCTGCTGGCGGTGAGGGCCACAGACGTACCGGTAGATGCCCGCTTGTTCGAAGGTGTATCTGAAGGTGTGGTTGTTCCCCTCGACCGGCTCGCCGCTGTCGAACGTCGGCTGCTCCGTGCCGGCCTGGGCGATCGATTCGACGGTATGGGGCTTCGCGCCGCTCGCCCACTCCCAGGTGATCTCCGTACCCGTCGAGATCTTGACCGCCGCGGGATCGAAGCCGGTATCGTTCTCGCCGGCCCCGGCCCCGACGTAGGGGATGCCGACGACCATGTTCCCGTCGTAGAAGGGGTTCTGATCCAGGAGCCACTGATCGACCGTCTCCGGGGCCGGTTGGATATAGGACGCCGAATCGCCGTCCCCGCCCCCCGACTCGGCGGTCGTGGTCTCGGTCGCTGCGTCCACCTCGACCGCCCTATCGGTCGTCGTCTCGGCCCCGGTCGTCGTGGTCCCCTCCGAGCCACCAGTTCCCGTGTTCCCGCCGCTACAGCCGGCGAGTGCTCCGATCGCTGCTACCGATCCCGCTCCTCGCAGAAACCGCCGTCGCCCGTGTTCGCCGTCAGTCATCGACCGAGGGTAGCTTCGACCGACGGATAAGCCACTGGCTTGAATCGTCCAGCCGGATCGCGAACCGACGCTGGAAGCGTAGACGATGCCCCTCGTCCGGCGGTGACCGATCGTCGAGTATGGCCCTTTGGATACCCGGCGACCGGTTCACCGAACCGGTCGCATGAAGGCTTCGCTCCCACGGAGTCGTTCGAAACGACGAAGCCGTCCTGTGACGAGCGTGGGACCCGAAGGGGCCCGACGAACCTGCGAACGGGCAGTGCGCGGCGCGGAGCGCCGCGCGTTCGAGGCGGTGAACCGCCCCGGAGGCCCGCGAGCGGACGAAAGGAGCGATGCCTTCTCGAACCACACGAGCGCGAGCGAGGACGCCGAGACGAAAGGGGGGCTCTAAGCGAACTCGTTGATCACCGGGATGCCCATCGTCTCGAAGTCACTCATCGCTTCGAGGCGATCGGAGACGTCGTCGAGCGCGACCGTCTCCGAGACCACTCTGCTGGGATCGAGTCTGCCGCGCTCGACCATCCGGAAGATCTCGTCGTAACGGGTGGGCTGCATCCCGAAGGAACCGATGAACTCGATTTCCTGCATCGTCATGAGGTCGGTCGGAACCGAGACCATACCCTCCTCTTCCTGAGTCGTCAGGCCGATCTGGACGTGCTGGCCGCGCCGTTTCAGACTCAGGACCGAGTTCCGGCAGGTCTCTGCGATACCCAGCGCGTCGACCGAGACGTCCGCCCCGCGACCAATGGCGGCTTGCACCTCTCCAGGGGTGTTCTCGGCGTCGGCGGCATTGACGACCTCGTCGGCACCCAGATCGCGGGCTCTCTCCAACTTCTCGTCCGTGAGGTCGACGGCAACGACGTTCGCGCCCAGGGCATCGGCGATGTGAACCGCGGAGAGGCCGACGCCACCGCAGCCATGGATCGCAACCCAATCGCCCCCGCCGACGTCCGCGCGGTGGGCGAGGCCGTGAAACGCGGTCATGAACCGGCAACCGAGCCCGGCCATGTCGACCGCATCGACCCCGTCGGGCAGGGTTACGGTGTTCTGGTCGGCGACCGGGACGTGGAGTTCCTCGGCAAAGGCACCGGGGGCCGGTTCGGCGAATCCCAGCGGCACGACGTTCTCACAGATGTTCGACCGGCCGTGTTGGCACTCGTAACACGTGCCATCGCCGAGATTGAAGGGGACCGCTACCTGGTCGCCCTCGCTCACGTGTTCGACCTCCTCGCCGACAGCGGTGACTCTCCCGGCCGGTTCGTGCCCGAGGATGTGGCCCTTCGGGGGCTTTGCCCCGACCCAGTCCCAGTCGCCCTGCCAGCCGTGCCAGTCCGACCGACAGATCCCACAGGCTTCCATCTCGACGACTACCCCGTCCGTAGCGGGATCGGGCGCGTCGACGTCCTCGATCGAGAGCGGTTCGCCGTATTCCTCCAAGAGTGCTGCGCGCATACCCTCTGGTGATTGCGGGACGGTACCATAGGTGTTGCGGTGGGAGGGGGCGATCGGTGGCGGTGACAGTGATGCTGCTGGTGGCGCGACACGGGAGTAGATGAGAGTCACGGTGATCGGAGAGGACACTCGAAGCACGATCGAGCAAGGAGGGTTTCTTAGTAGGAGAGCCTGGTAGGCCGGTACCGATGGCAGCAAACGACTTCGATTACGATTCCTGGAGCGACGGCCAGGAGCGAGCGACGGTGACGGTCGACGGCCACGACCTGGAGATGGCCTATCGCGACGACGGCGATAGCGGTAGCGAGGACGATCCCGTCGTCTTCCTGCACGGCATCCCGACGAACTCCTTTCTCTGGCGCCGGTTGGCGTTCTCGCTGGCCGAGCAGCGACGGGTGATCGTCCCCGACCTGGTGGGCTATGGCAACTCCGACGCTCACGACGGGTTCGATCGCTCGATCCGCGCTCAGGAACAGGCGCTCGGGGACCTACTCGAGGAGTTAGGTCTCGATTCGGTAGCGTTGGTCTCCCACGACATCGGCAGCGGGGTCGCGCTGCGCTACGGGGCCCATCACCCCGATCGGGTTGGGAAACTCGTCGTCTCGAATGGCACCTGTTACGATTCCTGGCCCGTGGATTTCATCACCGACCTGGGACTGCCGGACACGGCCGAGATGGATAGTGAGGAGTTCGAGCAAACCATCGAGTCGGCCTTCAGTCAGGGCACCTACGACGAGGCCGACCCTACCTTCGTGACGGGCATGACGACGCCATGGCTGTGCGATGGCGGTCAGCGAGCGCTCGCGCGTGCGGCGGTCGCGACCAACACCAATCACACGACCGAGATCCCCTATGGAGAGATCGACGCCGATCTGCTCTGTCTGTGGGGCGAGAGCGACGACCTCCAGCCGATCGAGTACGGCGAGCGACTGGCGGCGGAACTCGACGGTGAGGTCGTGCGACTCGAAGAGGCCTATCACTGGGTCACCGAGGACCGCCCCGAGGAGTACCGCGAGGAACTCGAAGCCTTCCTGCTGGAGGAGTGAGCCGAGGTCGCGAGCGAGAGTTTCGGCGGAGGGGTACGGTATCTCGATCACGCTGATCGGCGGCGTATTGCTCGCGCTCTCGTACTACGGCGTGCTCGCCCTGCGCGGCGGGGACGGAGTCGGGCTTTCGCTGCCGGAGCCGTTCTACGTGCTCGCGGTAGCCTTCCTGTTCGTCGTCGAGTTGCTGAAGAGCCGTCACAAGGGACTCGTCGCGCTCGTGCGCGCGGGGCTGTTCGCCGCGGTCTTCGGCGTGCTCGTCGTCCTCGGCGTCGAGGGGGTCGTCGCGCTCGTCGAGGCTCCCGGAGCGGCATTGGATGGCTACGCCGGCGCAACCGTCCTCTCTATCGCACTCGTTCTCGCCGCGCTCGGGTACTTCACCTATCATTCGGTGATCCAGTTCGACCGCCGTAAGCGAATCGGCGGGTAACGATACCGACTCATCGACCCAGCGGCCCCCGGGCCGACAGGACGGCTGACGCTCGATCGGGGCCTTCATTGAGCGGCCACGCTCGTAGCGTACATGGACGACCACCTCATCGACGACGAGACGCTCTCGATCGCCCGGAAATCCGTGCTACCGGGCGAGGGCTTCTTCTATCCCGATTCCTTCGACGAGGAGCGAGCCGACCGGGAGGCCGCGGTCGCGCTCACAGGCGCGGAGACCGCAGTGATCGCGGACCCGGACGCCGACGGCCTAGCGTGTGTAGCGCTGCTGGAGGTCGCTTTCGGCGACGTCGCACTGATCGGGGCCGGGCCACACGACCTGTCCGAGGCTCTCGCCCGAGTCGGCGCGTACGCCGACCCGGGAGCCAGGGTGTTCGTCTGTGATCTCTGTCCGGATAGCGAGGACGATCTCGTGGCCCTGGAGCGACTGGCCGACCAGGAGGAGGGGAACGATGGGGAGAAGTTGCGATGGTTCGATCACCACCAGTGGGACGAGAGCCTCGCCCGCACGGTGCGCGAGGCGGGCGTCGATCTGGTCGTCGGCGACTCCGAGGAAGTCTGTTCGGCGGACGTGGTGCTTCGCTCGCTCGATCACGATTTCGAGGAGACCTACCGGGACCTCGCGGCGGTCACGCGCGATCACGACCTCTGGCTGCGCGAGGACCCTCGCAGCGACGATCTCGCCGACTTGGCCTACTGGGCCGACCCCGAAGAGTACATCGAGACGATACTCGAACACGGGGCGGACCTGCCCGCCGAAGTAGAAGAGTACCTCGCCGAGCGCCGGATCGAGAAAGAGGAGTTGATCGAGCGCGCGGTCGATCGCGCGGAGTTCGTCGAGATCGGTACTTGGACAGTGGGAATTACCTATGGGCGTTGCTCGCAGAACGAGGTGGCAGAGGCCCTCCGCGAGCAGGGTGCCGACGCCTCGGTGATCGTCAAGCCCGGCGGGAGCGCGAGCATCCGCGGGTCGGATGGCTTCGAGCGCTGTCACGAGGTCGCCCGCCAGGTAGAAGGCGGGGGCCACCCGAAGGCGGCGGGCTGTAAGCCCGACATCTACGAGGACATGCTCGATTACGCCCACCACTGGAGCACGCGAGGCGCAGTGACCAAGCGCGTGATACGGGGAGCCTTCGAGCGGCTCCCCGAGAGCGACGACGCGACCAACGAGAGCACCGACCGATAACCACCGACCGATCGGACCACGATCGGCAGTCGGAACTGGAGCGGGGATTCAGGTCCCGTCAGCGACCCAGCGATCGGAGTAGGCGGTGCCACACTCACATACCCCGTAGGCGTGGATCACGTCGCCTGCGGCGTAGATCCCGCCGACGTCCTCCTTTCGCTCCTCGGCGAACGCGAAGACGTACCGGAGCGCATGCCCCTCCCCGTCGACGTCGGGGCGCTCCGCCGAGCCCGAATCCGCTCCGTCGGGGACGACTGGACACACACCGGTCACGGCTTCGAGATCGATCGCGCCTTCGGTGTCCATTGCTCTGCTCGCGAGATCCATCGGGTCGGTTCCAATGGCGCGTTCGGCGACCCGACGACCGCGTTCGGCGTCGAGGACGAGGACGACACCGTTCCCGACTTCTTCACCGCGGTCGGCGAGCGTCTCCACGTCCGAGACCGCGCTCTCGGCGAGATAGACGAGGACTTCTTCGGGGCGTTCGCCGGCGAGAAAGGCCGCCCGAGCGTCGCTTATCACGTTTCGATTTCGGCACCAACCGACAAAAGGGAGCCGGTTCGGACGCCCCGCTACCGCCGACTGCGAGGGGCCGCCGGGAATCGGGCCGCATTACCTCACCGCCGGAGCGGCGAACGGCGAGACGATGCCGTGTGTCGACCCAGAGGAGACGACGGCGGGTTCTACGTCGCCGACGACGGCCCGGGGATCGCGGTCGAGGATCGCGAGCAGGTACTCGGGGCGGGCCACACGGCGTCCGAGGAGGGGACCAGGTTCGGGCTGGCGATCGTCGGACAGATCACCGAAGCACACGCTGGGAGACGCGGCTCGACGAAAGCGAGGCGAGCGATGCACGGTTCGAACTCGTACCGCCGGAACCCGCTCGATCGAGGACCGATTCGGTAGGCTACCGGTCCCACACCGGGCACGAAAGCGGACACAACCGCGTGTTCCTGATCGAAGTAAGGGTTATGTATGTATTCTGTTAGTAATCATATCGTACGCAGGTGTCCAGCACCGCAGGGACCTTACCCGCTCGCCGACGACCAGACCGAGGGCGGACGGATGCTCGAAGCCAAGTTTCGCTAGGAGGGTTATGGCGTCACGACAGTCGAGAACGGGCTGGAGTGTCTCGATGTTCTGACCGACGAGGACACCGATCCGCCGGAGATCGTGATCCTTGAGGTCATGATCCCGCGCGTCGATGGGTTCCGCGCGCCCCCGGAGATCGGGGAGACACACGACCCGACGGTGCCGGTCATACGAGTGCCGATCACGTAGTCACGCTTTCCTACCAGCTATAAACTGTTGGGCGCGATGAGGAGGTCGCTGCGGAGCCTCGGAAGAGGGAGTACGGCACCGATCGGCGACCCCCCCGGGACCGTGGGGTAGCCGACCATCGCAGCGAACCGCCCGATTGTCCGAGGCCCCGAGCGCACCGGAGCGATAAATCAGCTCGATCGAAAAATCAAAGCTTATGCATCCGTGATAATGTCGTATTACCACCCGCTGCCGACGGTGCGAGCGAAGCGCGGCAGGCGACGGAACGTGAGTCCAGCTATGATCGAAGGCGTCGAGAACGGCGACGAACGGATCGACCGGTTGTTAGAGGAGCTGGCGGCCTACGGGGTGATCGACGCTCGGGCCGAGGGTGAGAACGGAGCCGACGCCCTGCACAGCGGGCCAGGTGTGGCCCCCGACTCCCCGGACTCGGGGAGCGAGTCGGGCGAACCGACGAGTGTGGAGTCGGTATTCGCTGGCCCGGGGACCGGTTTTTCCTTCGACGATGCGATAATCAAGGAAAACCTCGAGACCGTTCTCTTGGGGCTGATCTCGGTTCGCGGCGGGGCACACGGGAAGGCGCTCATGGTCGATCTCTCTCGCTTTTTCGACGCGGAGTTGAGCCCGGGAACGGTCTACCCCCGATTGCACGCCCTCGAAGCCGAAGGACTGCTACAGGTACATGAACTCGTCCGCACGAAAGAATACACGATCGACGACGAGACCCGTGTCCGAGAGCGGATCGAGCGAGCGATGAGTCAGCACTTAGCGCTCGGCGCGGTGTTTCGCTCCTCGCTCGGGTGTGCCGGTTCGACGCCCGCGGATCGAGGGTAGCCGGGCGGTCGGGCGATCGGGTAGTCGGTAGTGTCGACTGGCAACCGACGTAACGTGAGGACTCCGGCGCGGTAATTCGGGCCAGGGCCAGGACCGAGACCGAGGAGTGGCGCGGAGCCCTTCGTCCTCGATACAGCGAGGGAATCGAGGGCCTCAGCGGTCGTCGTCGAGCGATCGGGCGATCGACCGGAGGCTATCGTCGGGTGGAATCGTAGCCTCGTAGACGGCTCGCTCGCCAGGAACGCGGAGCCCGTAGGCGTGCCCGGACACTACGACGTCGAGCAGTACGGAGCGACCGAACTCGAGGCCGTTGTGGCGTTGCCACTCCGCGAGGCGGTCGGTGCCCTCGGCGGGTTCGCGGGCGATGCGGGGGTTGTCGTAGACGCCACGGATTTCGGGGTCGCCCTCGAAGGTCCGCTCGACGCGAGCGCGGTAGGTATCGCCGGCGAGCGTGAGGCGGACGACGTCATCGATCGGAAGGGAAGCGTCGATCCCCGAGCAGTCGAGGCGCGGGCGATCCATCCGACCGCGACGTTCGAGGCTGGTTCTGTGGGTCTCGATCGAGGGGTGGTCGCTCGGGATTCGGTCGGCCATAGTCGAATATCTCGCGAGGTGTGTCGTTTCGGTCGAGTTCGTCGCTGCGGTCGGGCGGTCGATGGGAGTTCGTCGTGGCGTTACTCGGTTTCGTCCTCGTCGTCACCGCCGAGCAGGTCCTCGATCGATTCCCCGCCACGGCCGGTGATCCTGGCGTTAACCTGGCTGGTCGCGTCGCTCACTTCGCGGCCGCGGACGGTGATCCGGCGACGCTCACCTTCCTTGGAAGGGTTGAAGCCGGTGCCGCCGTCGAGCAACAGGGCCTTGAGATCGGGACCGGCGACGTCCTCGCGCATCGGCCGGCCGGCGTCGTCCGATCCGCCGGTAACCTCGAGTGTGTACCCCGAGAGACCGACGCTACCGCCCTCGACCTCCGCGCCGATCTCCCGGCCCAGAAAGCGGTTCGCGTCCTGTCCCTCGACGTCGAACTGGTAGGTGGTACCGTCGTCGGGATCGGCGACGGCGACCTGAAACTCGGCCATACTCGCCAAGAGCGGGCGCGGCGTCAAAAGCGTGCTGAAACGAGTCCCGACCCGTCAGGTTCGGTATTCGACTCCACGGGCCGGGGGCCGCAACGCACTGGGGACCGAGAGCTGTTCGAACGACGTATCAATGAGCCCCGAAAATAGGAAATATACGCTCGCCCGGTGGACGAGACGACGGTCACAAGCGGACGTAGTGATTGTGTACGAGTAATGCGCCTTCGCTTTCTCGGCGGCGCGCGCGAAGTCGGCCGCAGCGCGATCCTCGTCGACGACTCGCTGCTGCTCGACTATGGGCTCCTGACCGGCACGCCACCCCGGTATCCGATCGGGGACGTCGATCCCGACGCGGTCGTTCTCTCTCACGGTCACCTCGATCACGTCGGTGCAGTACCAGCACTGCTCTCGGGGCCCGATCGCCCGGAGATCCACTGGACGCCACCGACCGCCGAACTCGCGAGAACGCTCGCGCGCGACACGCTCAGGCTGCATGGGGGCACCCCCCAGTGTCCTTTCACCGAGACCGAAGTGACCCGCATCGCCGAGCACTCCCATCGCCACGGCTATCGCGAACCCTTCGAGGTCCCCGCGTCAGGAAGCGACGCGAGACCGTCGGGCGGCCGAGGGTCGCGGAAGGAAGGCTACGAGGTGACGTTTTTCGACGCCGGACACATCCCGGGCAGCGCCCATGTCCTCGTCGACGATGGCGAGACCCGACTGCTCTACACCGGCGATTTCCACGTCGACGAACCGACGGGCGACAGGACGAACACCGAAGACGAGGAAAGCGGACCGGGGAGCGGACGAACGGATGGGTACGTACGGAAAGCCGGTACGACCGACGAGGTCGAATCGGTCCCCGGCCAGCGCCTCGTCGCGGGCAGTACCGCCCGCCCCGAGGCCGACGTCCTCCTGATCGAGAGTACCTACTCCGACGTCGAGCACGGCCCGAGAGGAGGAGTCGAACGCCGCTTCGCCGAAAGCGTACGGACGACGCTCTGGGAGGGCGGGACGGTCGTGATCCCGGCCTTCGCGATCGGCCGTACCCAGGAACTGATGTCGGTGTGTGCGGCGTATGACATCCCCTGTTACGTCGATGGAATGGGGGCAGAGGTCACCGGACAAGTACGCCGCCATCCGGACTTCCTGCGCGACGCCGGGGCGCTCCAGCAAGCGAACTCCCATAGCCGGTTCGTCACCGGGCGAGACGGCCAGCGGCGACGCATCGCCGCGGACAACACGGCGATCATCACTACCAGCGGGATGCTCTCGGGCGGGCCGGCGATGACCTACATCCCGGAGATCCGAGGCCACCCAGTGAACAAGATCTGTCTGACGGGCTATCAGGTCGCGGGGACGCCCGGCCGCGAGCTACTCGATACCGGGCGTGTGGAGATCGACGGGCAAGTGATGCCGGTAAGCGCCCGGGTCGAGCAGTACGACTTCTCCGCCCACGTCGATCGGAGCGGGCTACTCGACTTTCTGGAGGCCTACGAGGACAGCGAGATCCTCGTGAACCACGGGGATCGGTGTGTGGCCTTCGCCGAGGAACTAATCGAAAGCGGCTACGAGGCGAGCGCGCCCGACCTCGGCGAGACGATAACTGTCTGATCGATCGGTGAGTAACGGTCGATGAACGTCGATCCGCGATCGCGGTCGCGCTCGGAGGTCAGCGGTCGAAACGGTCGTGCGTCGCCAGCGCACAAGCGGGGGGACGCTTTTTGCGTCTCCTTCCCCTGGAAAGTGTATGAACGACGAGCGGGAGGAGGCAGAGCCGGTGGCCGATCGTCGGTCGCCGGTCGGGACCCCGGTCATCCGAGGGAACCCCTCGCTCGCCGGCGAGCACGCCGAGCGCGCGAGGCAGTTCGACCCCGAGGATCCCGAAAGCCTCGCGCTCGCAGCCGATACCGTCCACCGGTTCGCCGAGAATACGGGGGGAGCCGACAGCGTCTACGTGCTCGAAGGTGCAGCGGCGTGTGCAGCGCTCGTCCGCGGGGAAGGATCCTACAAGGCCGCGGCCGAGCGGGCGGGCGGCGAGGCGACGGTGGCGTTCATCAGGAAGTGGGCCCGGGTCCACGACCTCCCCCGGTCGATCCGTCGACACGTCGCGATGGGCGACATCGCACCGACCGCCGCGAAACACATCGCCCGCGTCGCCGGCGAGGAGCGCTTCCTGCTTGCGTGGGCCGCTCTGGATAACGATCTCACGGTACGGGAAGTACGGGCCGCAGCGAGTGCGATCAACGACGGAACACCGGTCGAGCGGGCGCTGCAAGCACACGGCGTCAGGCCCGGGGAACTCTCCCTGTCGCTCCCCGCGGCGAACTACCGGGAGCTAAGGCGCCGGGCGTCCCTCGAGGGTGTCGAACCCGACGAGGTGATCGCCGAAGCCCTCAAGACCTATCTCGAAGGGAAACCCCCACTCCCACCTCAGTAAGAAAGCGGCGGGCGGAGACGACCGAAGAGGGGAGCCCAACCGGCGGACCGTAAGGGTTTAGCGCGGGGCGATACCAGGACAATCGAGGGCTGGTAGCTCAGTTAGGCAGAGCGTCTGGCTTTTAACGTGACTACTCGTTCGATTCGGGTGGTCACGGAAGAGACCAGACGGTCGGGGGTTCGAATCCCTCCCAGCCCGTGAGGAAGCAAGAAGCGAGCGCGCACGGCGGACGGGAGTGATCACGGTTCGAATCCTCTCGGTTCTCTTCTGGACTATCGGAGCGAGGGGGTGCGATCGAACGACGGGCCCGTGGAGCGATCCCGGCTTGGATGGAACGGATGGCCGATAGCGGGCCGGCGGACTCAGCCCCGCACCGGCAGATATGCCATTCCGACCAGGGACGCCGCCGACAACCCCGCAAGGATGACGATTCCCCAGAGGCTCGCTCGAGCGTTGTTCGCCGCCGCGTACTGCGTGCCGGCAGCCAGGTACGCTCCGATCGTGAGGATCGAAAAGAAGACAGCGTACGCTGCCGTGGACCGTGGTTGCATAGTCGAAGGATGACTCGTCTATCTCATAACGGTTGCTCTTCGATGGCCGAACAGGGCGATCACGTCGGTTCGAGTTGGGTCGTCACTCCTGCGAGCAGGTGTCGATGCCCAATAGAGCGTTCAGCCCACACCAACCGACGACAGCATTGAACAGCAACCCGGAGCTTCCGAGCGCCGCGCCGGTTGCGACCGCCCATCGACTGGCGGGCACTGCCAGGAGGGCTACGAGGAGCAGAGCACTGCCGACGACGAGGCGGGCGAGTCGGTCGAAACCGCCGACGTTCCGTTCGAAGGCCATGGGAACAAGAGGGACCGACGAGGCATAAATCGCTCCACCGAACCAAGGACGGGACCCCCCTGACTCGAAAGCGTGCCTCTCGATGTCGGCTCAGGGGCCGTCGTCGGCGTCACTACCCCCAGTGCCCCATGCACCGACCGCTCGCCAGAGGCCGCCACCGACGAACAGGACTCCAGTGCCCGTTGTAAGCACGCCGAAGAAAAGAACCCGCTGCCCGCCTAACAGGAGCAGCGCGCCACCGAGCAACGACGTGTGGAATCCCAACACGGCGGCGATTGCACCGACGACGAACGTCCGGTTGATTCGGGCCACGGGCGGGTTGTGTCGCACGGAGCTAAAGTCTTATCTACCCGCTACCCGGCCCGAGCGAAGCAGTTCGGAGGAGTCGTGAACGAGAGGGGGTCGCCAGGCGGTCGCCAGGCAATCAGTGCCCGTGGCCGGTCGCTTCGCCGAAACCCATCCCGAAGCGATCCTCGAACAGTTCCATCGTCGTCTCCTCGACGCCTTCGAGAGCCGGGTCCGTCTCACCGTCGGTGTGATGCACCGTCGCGTGGACTCGCTGTGCGCAACTGAACAGTACCAGGTCGCCGGCGACTTCCGGGGCATCCTGGCCTTCCTCGGCGAGCATCTCGACGAGGCGGCGCGGAAGCGTGACTTCGTCCTGTTCGTCGCTGGCGTCGATCGTGAGCGTCACCGTCTCGGACTCTGCCATACCTCCGATCAGGGGTCAGGACGGAAGCCTCTGTGGGTTGCTGACTCTCGCCCGATGACGGTTCTCGGACGATCTGGAGGGCAACAGCGCCGCCCTCTCGATACGTGAGGACCTTCTCGAAAAGCCAAGGGCCGGATTTGAACCGGCGATGGGCGGCTCTGCAGGCCGCTGCGTTAGACCGGACTCTGCCACCTTGGCACTGCATAAACTACTCACGATGCTCGCATAAACGTAGCGGTCGCTCGAAGTGTCGGGAAAGACGAGCGGGGCATGACTGTGCCGTCGCTCGTCGAATGAGGTATGAATGAAAAGGCGGCGAACCACCAGTTGCGGGCCGTTGTAACGGAGCGGTCTCGGGTTCCACCGGGACGGACCCTGCGTGTACTTCCGATTGCGCTCCTGGGCCCGTACTTAGCCCCTCGCTCTCGCGAGGCAGTTTTCCCAGAGGCTCTCGCACTCCAGTACTCGCCGGAACGCTGGCGGGCTTATCTGCCGTGTTCGGGATGGGTACGGGAGTTACCCCGCCGCTGTGGCCGCCACGCCGATCCGCGGACTCGAACCACGACACCCCATGTGGGGTGCGCCGACGATCGGTGGGCGCAGCGAGTGCTGCGAACAATAGGCTGTAGTGTACGCGCGATCCAGATAGCGCCTGGACCCGTCCGATGGGATCCAAGTGCGATGAGTGTGTGGCTTGACCGTTAGTGCTCGCGGGCTGAACGCCTCGTTACCTCGGCGCGTATACCCCGAGTCTATCGAACTCGTCTTCTACGAGCGGTCTCGAACGGTGCTTCTTTTTCCAGGTGGGTTTCGAGCTTAGATGCGTTCAGCTCTTACCCCGTGTCGCGTGGCTGCCCGGCACGTGCCCTTGCGGACAACCGGTACACCAGCGGCGACCGTCCGTAGTTCCTCTCGTACTATACGGACGTTCCCGTCAAGCACCTCACACCCCCAATAGATAGCAGCCGACCTGTCTCACGACGGTCTAAACCCAGCTCACGACCTCCTTTAATAGGCGAACAACCTCACCCTTGCCCGCTGCTG
>PXRA01000105.1 GCA_003021725.1 Halobacteriales archaeon QH_8_64_26 | reverse complement strand
GGTCGATCTCGGTGCCGTGACAGCGCGCGTACACCGCAAGCCAGTCGTTCGTCCCCCGATCGAGCTTGCTCATTTGGGCGTCGGTGAGGAGTTCCTTCGAGCCGGTTCGAGCGTCGACGTAACACCACACCGTTGGGCCGAACCCGTTGCGCAGGTACTCCATCGCCCGCTCCCCGGCGGGCACCGCTTCGGGATCGATGGCGAAGGCCTCGCGTTCGCGCCGAGCCCGGGTGGTGAGTGCCTCGATCCGCTCGGTTACTGTCGTCGTATTCGTCGGCTCTTCGTCGTCCATCGGTGCTCGATACCTCGATTCCTATCCCTGCTCGAACTCGACGCCTTTCCCGCCGCGAGGGTGTTCCCAGTGGGTGTCGGCGACGATCGCACACGTCCCACACTCCACGCAGGGCTGGGAGTCGAAGCTCACGACCCGTTCCTCGTGACCATTACTTTTGACTACCTCCTCGCGGTAACAGCCCCCGCCGAAGTCCTTCGCGCTGACCGGACAGGCCGTAACCGCAGCCCCGCTCGCTTCCCAGGACTCGTCTTCGACGACGATGTGTGGATTGCCGATGTCGGTGTCGTAGGTCAACTCCCCAATGCGCTCTTCGAGGGACGGGGGCGAGACGGTGTTTTCCTCGGCGATCGGTTCGCCGTGGCGCTTTGCAATCGCCGTCGGCAGCGTCGCATACGGCGTCGCCGTATCGGGCAGGACCTGCATCATCCGTGGCGAATTATAGAGGCGCTCGACGATGCCCGCCCGCATCATCGCATCGAGCCCAGCCCGGCCTACCGAGGAACCGACGAGACGGTCGGCGAACGAGGCGGCCCGTCGGTCCTCGGTCACGCTCCGGGAGCGATCGTACAGTGCGGGCCGAATCTTTTCCATCACGCCCTCATCGTAAAGGGACTGGACGTAGCGCTCGCCGGCCTGTGACCGGTCGCCGCGCGAGCGCGCCACGGCGAAGGCCTCGCCGACGAGTGCCCCGGCGGTGACGGCGTGGTTCATGCCCTTGATGAGCGGCCCCTGGGCCTGCATCTGACCCGCGGCGTCGCCGACGAGTACCAAGCGGTCCTCGGTCGGCGAGGGGTGGGCGACCTTCTTCGAGTCGGGGACGAGTTTCGCGGAGTACTCCAACTCCTCGTATTCGTCTCCCGCTATCCACTGGGCGAGCAGTGGGTGGGTGAGCAAGGTGTCGAGGAGTTCGGAGACCTCCGCGCGCTCCTCGACGATGCTATCGAGGTGGAAGACGTTTCCGATCGAGAGGGTCTCGGCGTTCGTGTAGAGAAATCCCCCGCCCCGGACGCCCTCGTAGAGGTCGCCCGAGAACAGGTGGGTCTCGCCCTCGTCCTCGGCGATGTCGAAGCGGTCCTCGATGGCCCCCTCGGGCATCGAAATGACGGCTTTCACGCCCTGGAACCACTCGTCGGGCTCCTCCCAGTCCATCAGGCCGGCCTCGCGGGCGAGCTCGGAGTTCACGCCGTCGGCCCCGACGACCAGGTCGGCGGTGATGGGTTCGAGTTCGTCGGTGGTGACTCCGATTATCTCGCCGTCGTCCCGCAGGAGGCCGCTAGCCCGTACACCCGTCAGGACGCCCCCGCCGGTCTCGCGGGTGAGTTCATGTACTCGAGTTTCGAGCCATGAATCCATCCGTCGGCGGAGCACGGCGTCGGCCCACTCGGTGTCGTTCTCGTGGATCTCGGTCAGATCGAAGGTCTTGACCTTCTCGCCGGCGATGTTGTGGATGTAGTTGTGCGTGATCGGCCGCTCTGTGGCCTCCGCACGGAAGTCGGGAAAGAGATCGTCGATCGTATAGGGTGCGGATTTCTCGGCGTAGATCACACCTCCGGAGACGTTCTTCGAGCCGGCCTCAGCGCCTCGCTCCAATACCAGGGTCTCGACGCCGTTCCTCGCGAGCGTCGCCGCTGCCGCCGCCCCGCCGGGTCCACAGCCGACGACGACCGCCTCGTAGTGTTCGTACTCCTCGCCGCCGCCCTGCCCGTTGCGTGTACTCATCTCTCGTCCTCCGTCGTTCCGTCTCGCTCACCGTCGATTCCTCGGCTATCGTCCGTCTCTCTACCACCGTCGGTCCGCGCGCCGCCGTCCGCCGCGACCGCCTCGACGTCGGGATTGCCGCTTTCTACCGCCTCGGTCAGCGTCGGGAGGACATCGAAGAGGTCGCCTTCGATGAAGTAATCGGTGAAATCCCGGACCCGTGCGTCGGGGTCGGTGTTGATCGCGATCACGGTCTCGGAATCGTCCATGCCGACCTTGTGCTGGATCGCCCCCGAGACGCCCGCGGCAACGTAGACGTCGGGTTCGACGATTTGGCCCGTCTCGCCGATCTGGCGGTCCTCCTCGGTGTACTGCTCGACGTGGCCGTCGAACTGGTAGGAGCCGGTGACGATGCCTCTGGTGACGCCGACGTCGGCGTTCTCGAAAGCATCAGCCAGTTCGAGCCCGAGTTCCATGCCTCGTGTAGGGTCGTCGCCGATGCCCCGACCCATACAGACGATCACGTCCTTGCCGGTGAGATCGACGCCCTCGTCGATCCGGTCGTAGTCGGTGACCGATACCCGCAGCCACTCCTCGTCGATGCGTAGATCGTGTTCGATCACTTCACCGTCCCGATCGCCGTCGGCCTCGGGCACCGGGAAACTCCCCGGGATCACCGACGCGCCCTGTGGGTGGAACTCACGGGTCGGGTTGTCCAGACAGAGGATCGTCGAGTACTCGAAGCCCGAGAAATCCGGCCGTTTCATGTGTAGTACCCGCTCGAAGTCCTTTTTCGCGCCGGGCTGGCCGGTCTTGACGGGATTGGAGATCACGGTATCCTCGATATAGAGTCCCGAACAATCGGAAGCGAGCCCCGAGTCGAGTTCGGCCTGGACCTGTGCGGAGAGATCCCGTCCGTTGTTCGTCGCCGGAAACACTGTATACCGAGGCTCGTCGTAGTCGCGCCAGTCCGCCTCGTCGGGCCCCTTCCCGTCGAGGGGAGCGCCACCCCAGCGGGCCATATCACAGAACAGCTCGGTGTAGGCCTTGTGCTGGTATCGTTCCAATCGCTCGTCTTCGTGGTAGACGACGACGTCCGCGCCGTAAGCGATGCAGGTCTCGGCGTGACGGGAAACGTCGTCGCCGATGAGCACGGCCACGACCCGTTCGTCCTCGTCGTAGGTCTCGTTGTAGGAATCCATCAGCTCGCGAGCCTTCCCGAGCATCTCCACGGAGACGTCGATCAGCTCGCCGGCCTGTGTCTCACAGTAGACCCATGTATCGCGGTATTCGCCGTTTTCCAGGGCTTTGACGTACTGTTTGTCCGCCGTCGGGTGATCGAGATGGGGGTGTTCCTCCTCGGGCGGGAGCCGTTCTTCGACTTCCTCGTCGCTGCCCTCGACGGACTCGATACGATTGCGGATCTGTTTTCCCACCGGATCGCGGTCCTCGCCCGCTTCCTCCTGATCGAGCAGGTCCTCGAGTTCCGCCACGTCGTCGATGCCCCGGACGGCGTTGGCCACGTCCGCGACGCTCATTTCCGCGAGGTCGATCTCTTCGTTCCCGGTGTCCTCGTCCTCGGCTTCCACCTTCTCGATCCGGCTATCGAGCAGCGTGAGCACGGGATCGCGATCCTCGCCGTCCTGCTCGGCCTCGCGGATCGCTTCGAGTTCCTCCGGGGCGCCGACGTCCTGCAGTGCTGGCCCGAGTTCGGCGATCTCGTACTCGCTCGGGTCGAGGGTTAGCTCCTCGGCGTTCTCCCGGTACTTAGCCTCCTTCGGTTCCTCCTCGGCATCGACCGCCGCTGCCGGCGGTGAGACCGCGTCCATCCGCTCCTGGATGGCCTCCTGTGCGCCCTGCCGGCGTTTCCCGTCCTTCTCGGCGTCGAGCAGTCCTTCGAGCACCCGAGGGTCGTCGACGTCCTGTAGTTCGGTTTCGAGTTCCTCGATGGTGTGTTCGCCGACGTCGATCCCGACGTTTTCCTCGTTGGCACTGGGCTCGGCGTCGTCGTTCGCGTTGTTAGGATCGGTCACTGTCAGTCACCTGCTGCTCGCGAGTCGCCTGCTTCGCCCGCTGCGAACGGTGCCATTGCCTCCAGCACGTCGTTCATCCCCTCGGAGTCCTCGGGATCTACCATCGTCGCCTCCCGCTCGGCGGGGGCTTTCGGGATCGGGTCGACCGAGGAGACGATCGTCGGCGATCCATCGAGACCGATGTAGTCGGGATCGAGATTGAGCGCTTCGTGATCCCAGGTGGTCATGTGTGCCTCGTGGTCCTGGGCGCGTTCGGCGGTTTCTGCACGGAGATCCTTGTGGGCCAACCGGTGGGAGGCCTGTCGGTAGGAGGGGGCGAACTCCGGATCGGCGATAATACAGGCCGGTAGTGGGGCCTCGACGGTTTCGACTTCCTCGATATCACCTTCGACGAGGCGTTTCGCTCGCACGGTGCCTTCGTCCTCGTCGACGTCCAAGGCGATCACGTGGGTGATGATCGGCCAGTCGAGACACCAGCAGGTCTGGGGCCCGGTGTGGCCGGTCTCCCCGTCCGCGGTTTTGAACCCCGCAAAGAGCAGGTCCACGTCGCCGATCTCCTCCAGGGCGGTCGCGAGCGTGATCGCCGTTGCCCACGTATCCGACGCAGCGAGTTCGCGATCGGAGACGAGATACAAGTCGTCGGCATAGACCGTCTCCATGCCCTCCCGGAGTACGTCGCCGTAGCCCGGCGGACCCATGCTCATCAGCGAGACGTCCCCGCCGTTCCGTATCTTGGTCTGGAGCGCCGCTCGCAGGGCGTGTTTGTCGTTCGGGTTCATCACCGTCGGCGTCTTGCCCCGTTCGAGGTGGCCGTCCTCATCGAAGGAAACCTGGCCCTCCCGGAAGTCGGGGACGCCTTTGGTCAGTACGGCTGTGTGCATTGTGTACGAACTCCTGTGTGGGCAATTCACTTGCCGGTCGCTAATAGTCTTTCTTGTTATTGATCGTCGGTAGCACACCACATAAAAAGCCGAGGGGAGTCGGTTGTGGACTCGATCGGGGCCGGCGACGGGCATTAAAAAGGTGTGCTCAGGCGCGGCCGGTCCGACCGGCGTCGACGTCGATCGCGTCGACCGGACAGACGTCCACACAGAGCATGCAGTCGATGCACTGAGCTTCGTTGGCCGGGTCGGCTTTGATTTCGCTCTCGGGGTGATCAGGGGTATCGACCCACTCGAAGACATCGACTGGACAGTCCTCGAGACAGGCTCCATCGGCAATGCAGATGTCGAAGTCGACAGCGACGTGCGTGCCGTGGATGCCCAACTGCTCGGGTTCCTCGATCGGTCCCCAGACGTCGTGGCCGTCGTGCTCGTCGACGATCTCGCGGTTGTCCTCGAACTGTGTATCGATTGCCATCGCTAGTCGTACCCATCGCAGCGCACAACTTAAAACACTCGTCGGTTTCCAACGGGGAGCGACGCACCGTTTTATACTCGAAGGGGCCATCGGTTCGGCATGGATTCGGACCCGAGCGCCGACGGCGGACCTCCATCGACACCGTCCGAACGGAATACCGATACCACCGCCGTGTCGGGCCCCCTCGGAGCCACGAACGATACGGAGAGCCTTCCGCTTCCGCCCTATCCGAGCGATCTCGGCCCGCCGACCCTCCACGTCGCTCGGCAGATGCGCGACGTACTCGAGTTCAGCAGGCGCGCCCACGAGAGCGGCGACGTGGTCCGGACGCGGCTTCTCGGGCAGGGCGAGGAGTTCCACCTCGCTCACCCCGAGTTCCTGAAGCGAGTGCTCGTGAGCGAGCGCAACGCATTCGGGAAGTCCGCGGACTTCGACCTCACCTTCGGCGAAGGATTACTCACCGTTGAGGGCGAGCAGTGGCGTCGACAGCGCGGGGCGCTCCAACCGCTGTTCGCCCGTGAGAGCGTGATGGGCTACGCCGAGGGTATCACCGAGCAGGTCCGCCGCCGGACCGACCGCTGGAGCGACGGCGACCGCTTCGACCTCCAGTGCGAGCTCACCGGGATGACCTTGGACGTGCTGTTCGCGACGGTGCTGGGTCGCGAACTGGCACTCGACGGCGACGAGCGCCTCCGAGCCGCGGCCGAGAACCTGCATGAGTGGTTCGTCCCGACCTCGCTGTTCCTCCCGCCGTGGGTGCCGACACCCGCCCGGCGTCGGTTCGAAGCGGCCAAGGTGACGCTCCGCGAGGAGGCCGACCGACTGCTCGCGGAGCGCCGTGCCGACCCGCCGACCAACCCGGCCGATGCGGAGGATCTGCTCTCGTTGCTCGTGGGACTACAGGAAGTCGGGGCCGACGAGTCGGCCATGCTCACCGACGACCGCCTGCGCGACCAGATGATCACGATCCTCTTCGCCGGCCACGACACCACGACGACGCTGTTGACCTTCGCGTTCTGGGCGCTCGCCAACGATCCCGAGATCAAAGCGCGCTTCCAGGAGGAGGTAGACCGGCTCGACGGCCGGCCGACTGCCGAGGACGTCGGGGAGCTGCCGGTGACCGACCGGCTCGTCACCGAAACCCTTCGATTGTACCCGCCGGTGTACGTGCTTCCGCGCCGCACGACCCGCAGCGTGGTTCTGAGCGGCTACCGGATCCCCGCGGACGAGCGCGTCATCGCGGAGATCCGCCGGATCCAGCGCGACCCGCGATTCTTTGACGCGCCCGAGGAGTTCCGCCCCTCGCGGTGGCAGGGCGACCTGCGAAGCGAGTTACACGACTTCGCGTACGCACCTTTCGGCGGCGGGCCACGGGTCTGTATCGGCCGGGAGTTCGCGCTGCTTGAGGCTAAACTCGCGCTCGCGACGATCGGCCGCGAGTACGACCTCTACTGGCTCGGCGAAAACCAAGCCGACGGCGAACCCCCACTCTCCCCGGCGATGACCCTCCGGATGGAACAGGGCCAGGAGTTCCTCGTGACCGAGCGCTGATTTCCTTCCTCCTCGTCTGTTCCTCGTCCGCTCCGTTTCGCCCGCGCCAGCTCGCTGTGTGGCTCCTCCGGGTAGCTCTCGGCGCTCTCGTGCACGCTTTCGAGCTACCGGTCGGGCTCGCCAATCGATCGAACACTGCCGTCGGGAACGATAACGACGGTCGTTCGCCAACCGAATCAGGAGTGTGTGAAGTACGCGACCGTCCTGTCCTCGTCCTGTCGATCGATGCGCGCGAACCCGACGCGCTCGAACTGCACGACTTCGTCGGGGGGATAGTCCTCGATCCCCGGCTCGGCCCACCCCTCATGGTCGCCCTCGGGCGTCCTGAGCAGGAGTTCTCGTGCGTCGTCAGCGGGCACCCACTGGACAACCGGCACTTCCTCCTCGCGGACGACGTCGATGTCCGTGCCTACGAACTCGAAGGCATCCCGAGTATGGCGCACACACCCGAGGCCCTTGAGCCAGACGCGCTCACCATTCGGGGGCAGGTCCTCGCGCTCGATACGGACCGCCCCGCCGACCGGGATCTCCCGGACGCCCCACTCGGTGTGATTCGGATGCACTGGCGGCTCGCCGGTCTCGGGGCTTCCGATGACGGTCTTTGCGATGCTGTCCCGAACGAGAAACGCCCGATCGGCCGCCTCGTCGATCCGTTCGCGATTCGCCGCGTAGATCGCGCTTATCGAGAGGTCGGCGTCGTTCGTCGAGGTGCCAAGCGCAACCATCGCCTCGGTGATCGCTCCGCCCCTGATCCCTCGCCGGCGGAGACTGGCGAGCGTCGGGGCTCGAGGGTCGTCCCAGCCATCGAGGTCGCCAGCCTCGATCAGTCCCTTGATACTCGAAGTGCTCATCGGGACGTCGTAGGCCTCGATCCGGATCTTTCCCCAGTGGATCACCTCGGGGTACTCCCAGTCGAAGTAGTCATAGAGGAAGCCTTGGCGCTTGGCCGAGTCCTGCAGGTCGATCCCCCTGATGATGTGGGTGATCGAAGTGAGATGGTCGTCGATGGCCGACTGGAAGTCCAAGAGCGGCCAACAGCGGTACTCGCTGGCAGCCTCCCGGGGGTGGGGCGTGTCGATCACCCGGAAGGCGACCCAATCACGAAGGGCGGGGTTCGGGTGGGTGATATCCGTGCGTACCCGGAGGACGAACTCGCCGGGATCGGTCTCGCCGGCGACCATCGCGTCGAACTCCGCGCGGCTCTCGCTCGCCGATTTCTCGCGGTGAGGACAGGCCTTGCCGGCGTTTTTCAGCTCCGAGAACCGCTCGGCCGAACACGAGCAGGTATACGCTCCCCCGAGATCGATGAGTTCGCGGGCGTGTTCGTAGTAGGTCGGCAAGCGATCGGACGCACGGATCACCTCGTCGGGCTCGAACCCGAGATAGGAGATGGCATCGAGGATCGCGTCGTAGGCCTCGGGGTCGGGCCGTTTGGTCTCGGGATCGGTATCGTCGAACCGACAGAGCATCCAGCCGTCGTACCGATGCTTGTACGTGCCGATGACGGCGGGCATCCGGGCGTTGCCCAGGTGCCAGGGACCATTGGGATTGGGCGCGAGGCGCATCCGAACCTCCTCGCTCTCTTCGGCGTTCGGGAGATCGGGCAGCGTGTGTTGCTCCTCGTCCGCCTCGGCTTCGAGTTCGGCGAGGCGCTCGGGCGCGATAGCCCCGAGGCGTTTCTCCTGACCTTCCCCGTCGAGATCCGAAACCTGCTCGGTGACGGGCGCGATGATCTCCGGTATCTCCCCACCGTGCTCGCGGAACGGGGGGTTCTCGCCCATCAGCGGGCCCATGATCGCCCCCGCATCGGCCGTGCCGTCGTGTTTGAGCGCGTTCACGAGCGCGTGGATCTCGGCCTCGCGCTCGATGTCCTCGCGTACTGCCTCGTCCATACCCCTGCTATGACCCCACCCGCAAAACACCGACGGATTCCGGATTCAAGGGCCGGCGACGTTGAAGAGCCCGCTCCGAGTCCGACGTAGCCACAATCGGGAGCGTGGAGGCCGGTTACCGTGGGCCGGTGGAGATGATGGGCACCCGACTGGCTTCGGGAACGTCGGTGACCCGGATCGCTTCCTCGGTGACGGCGGTGATCCGGTTCTCGTGTAGCGCCATCGCGTTCTCGCCGGCGCTACTGAGTCCCAGTCGTACTTTGAGCTTCGTTAGCAGTCCCGGATCGGGGTCGATGTAAGCGGTGTTCTGCTCGATCCCGACGACGATACCCAGCTCCCGGCCTACGGTATCGGCAACGAGCTTGCCAACGTCGTCCTCGTCGATGCGCGTCATGCTGAACGGAGGGTAGGCGGGCGGGTATATATGTTGGCGTATTCGACGCAGCATCGAGGTCGAGCCCTCTCGTGAGCCGAGGACAACTGGCTCCCGTAACCGGTCATCGATGTTGGGGACGACTCTAACGAAGAGAAACGCCAAGAATCGGCCGATCGGTGGTCGCCGAGCTCGCCGGGTCAGTAGCCGCGCTCGACGAGGAACTCGGCGATCCCGCCCAGTAGATCCCGCGCTTCATTGTTGGGGACGACCCCGAGGTTCGACTTCGAACTTCGGACGAACGACCGGGCGCTCCGGCGGGCGTAATCGATGCTACCGGCCGCCTCCAAGCGTTCGAGCGCGGCTTCGAGGGCCGCCTCGCTTCCTTCCCCGGTCATCAGCTCCTCGACGTCGATGCCCCGTTCACGGGCATGCAGCGTGATCAGTGTCCGCTTGCCCTCGATCAGGTCGCTCCCGCGACGCTTGCCCAGTTGGTCGCTCGGCGTCGTCAGATCGAGTAGATCGTCCTGGATTTGAAAACCCCGGCCCATATCGAGGCCGTAATCGTACAGCGCACCGACGGTCGCGTCGTCCGCACCCACGAGGATCGCCGGCACGCTCGCCGCTGCGGCGTACAACACGGCGGTTTTGCGCTCGATCATCCGTAGGTACTCCGCGATCGAGACGTCCTCGCGGGACTCGAAGGCGACGTCCATTGCCTGTCCCTCACAGATGCTCGTACAGGTCCTCGCGAGCGTTCGCAGCGCCCGCACGCTGCGCTCGGGGGGTGCGCCGCTCTCGACCATGAACTCGAAACCCTTCGCATAGAGGGTATCGCCCGCGAGGATCGCCGTTTCGAGGTCGTACTCGCGGTGAACCGCAGGCACTCCCCGACGGAGGTCGTCGTCGTCCATGATGTCGTCGTGGATCAGGGTAAAGGACTGGATGACCTCGATGCCCGCCGCGGCAGTCATGAGGTCGATCTCGGGGCCGTCCTCGCTGCCGGCACTACTGGTCTCGGTTCCCGTTCGTTCCCCATCGGCCAGCGTCGGGAACTGTCGGTAATCGCGGGAGAGGGGTTCGATTCCACAGAGCGCTTCCGCGACCAGCAGGGATACCGTCGGGCGGAGTCGCTTCCCGCCGGCGTCGACGATGTACCTGGACGCCTCGTAGAGCCGTTCGGGATCGCCGATCGGTAGGTCCGCCGCGATCGCCTCGTTGATCCGCTCGCGTCGCGTCTCGATCGCCGCCGCGACCGCCTCCTGGGACGCGGTCATCGCGGATTCGCCTCTTCGGTCGCCGTGCTGATTTCGGCTCCAGTGGCACTTCCGACCTCGGCACCGACCTCGGCTACGGTCGTTCTCGGCGTCCCCATCTCGCTCACTCCGTGATCTGGATCACGTTGCCGTTCCGTGAGGTGTGTAGATCCCGACCCAGCTCGTAGCCCTCGCTCTCGGCTATGTCGACGTAGTTCGCCACGTGCTGGAGGTCCTGGTGGGCCGGCACGACGTGCTGGGGCTGGAGGGTCGTGAGCATCTCATACAAGCCCTCGTCCGAGAGGTGGCCCGAGACGTGGATGTCGTCGTAGATCCGCGCGCCCTGCATTCGGAGCAGTTTCTCGGACTGGTAGCGCTGGCCCTCGTTGGTGGGCTCGGGGATGATCCGGGCGCTAAAGATCACCTTATCGCCTGGATCGAGCTCGTAGGGCGTCTCCCCGCGACCCATCCGCGTGAGCATCGCCCGTGGTTCGCCCTGGTGGCCCGTGACGATCGGCAAGTAGTCCTCCTTGCCCTCGTTCATGACGCGCTTGAAGGTACGATCGACCGACCGACGGTGGCCGAACATCCCTAGATCGCCGGGGAACTCGACGAAATCGAGGCGTTCTGCGGTGCCGGAGTACTTCTCCATCGACCGGCCCAAGAGAACGGGCTGGCGGCCGATGTCGCCGGCGAACTCGACGAGGCTCTTGACCCGAGCGATGTGACTCGAAAACGTCGTCGCGACGATTCCCCCGTCGTAGTCCTCCAGGCTATATATCGCGTCCTGGAGATGTCTGCGGGCGACCGATTCGCTCGGCGTGCGTCCCTTCCGCCCGGCGTTCGTACAGTCCTCGATGTAACAGAGTACACCATTACCGTCTCGGGCGATCTCCCGGAACCGGTCCATGTCGAAGGGATCGCCGAGTACAGGAGTGTGATCGATGCGTTTGTCGAGTCCGTAGACGACCGACCCTTCGGGCGTATGCAGGACGGGGTTGATCGCGTCGATGATCGAGTGGGTGACGTTCACGAACTCCATATCGACGCGTTCGCCGATGCTCATCGTCTCGCCGGCTTCCATCGGCACGAGGTCGTTTTTCTCGCCGAACTTCTCCTCGCTGCCCATCTGCTCGCGCACGAGTTCGATCGTGTAGGGGGTCGCGACGATCGGCGCGTCGTAACGGTGGGCGAGTTTCGAGAGCGCGCCGATGTGATCGAGGTGGCCATGCGTCGGCACGATCGCCTGTACCTCCCCATCGATCCGGGACATGACCCGGTCGTCCGGGATGGCGTCCATGTCGATCAGATCCAAGCTGTGCATCCGTTCGGTCTCGACGTCGTCCCGGAGGAGGATCTGGGAGAGATTGAGCCCCATGTCGAAGACGACGACGTCCTCGCCCGCGCGAACCGCCGTCATCTGCCGACCGACCTCCTCGTAGCCGCCGAGGGTTGCGATTTCGATTTCCATGGTATGAGTTCGCCGAGTCGCCTGGCCGTTAGTCCGCCTAACGCCGAGCGGAGCCGCCCGGAGACGGTGTGTAGCGGCGGCTGGCGAGCCACGAGCACCCGCCCGCACCTCGCCGGCCGCCCCCGACCGATCCCGGGGCGGTTTCTCGGTTGTGTGGGCCTACTCCCCCAGATGGTATAAAGAACGTGACTCGTGCCTATCGGTGCTCGCCCTGGGTGGCGGACTTGCCCGGCTCGCTCGGTTCGGCCGGCGTCGCTGGTTCGCTCGCGGTCTCGATGCCGCGCTGTACGCCGTCGGCGACGATCTTATACAGAACGCCGAACAGCCCCGCATTGATCACCAATCCGCCGACCAGGGCGAGCAGGCCGCCGACGACGACGAATCCAACGCTGTTTCCCTCGGTCCCGCCGGCGCTGACTGCGAGACCGATGCCGAAGATTGCCCCGCCGAGGACGAACACGGCGATGAAATAGCCTAAGAGAACGAACCCGTACTTCACGCCGTCGACAACGTTCACAGCCGTCATACCTCCCGGTGGGAGCTACCACCAGTAGCCGTTTCGCTGAGGGCAAGCGCTCCCCGCTCGGTCCTGATCGCTCACTCCGATCGATTGCCGACGAGCGTTCCCGGCGACTCGCCGGCGAGAAACCCCTCCAGTCCATCGAGGTCGAAGATCGATGCCGACACGTCGAGGTCGAGCAGCGCCCGGACCTTTCCCGCCATCCCGCCGGTGACGTCGGTCGTCGCGCTGCCCCCGAGATGCCCCCCCGTCGCTTCGAACGAAGCGATCCGCTCGATTACCTCACCGTCGCTATCGAGCACGCCGGGGACGGTACTACAGAGCCCGACCCGACCGGCGTCGAGGCGCTCGGCGAGGGCGACCACCAGTTCGTCGCCGCTTACGACCGTCACGCCCGATCCTTCCTGAGCGAGGACACCGCCGTGTAGGAGGGGAACGAACCCTTCGGCGAGCAGCCCCTCGATCGCCGCCGTCGAAAGGGAGAGTCGCCCCCGATCGTCCCGGGCACAGGCCGACAGCGGGCGCACCGGGAGGGCGGGCACACCCCGATCACCCAGTCGGTCGAGAACGATATCGTCGAGCCGGCCCATCGCGTCGTGGATCGCACGCGCCACGGCGGCGTCGTGGGTCCCCTCGGTGATCGAGACGCCGTGTTCGCTCGCGTGGTGGTGGCCGAAACTCCCGCCGCCGTGGACGAGTACCAGCCCGGATCCGCCATCGATGGCGGGCGAACCGTCGACGTCAGTATCTCTCCCGAGATGGGCGGCGATGGCAGCCGCGGCCCGGTCGAGCGCAGCGTCGTCGATCGTCTCGGGTTCCGCTTTGTTGGTAACGACGCTGCCACCGAGTTTCAGAACGGTTGGCTCGGCCCCGTTCACGATCGGTCCTCCCGGCGCACGCCCTCCGCGTCGAGTTCGGCCCGGAAGGCCTCGACGCAGTCGACGGTATATCGGAGCGCCCGGGTACTCTCCTCGCTCGGATCGAGCGCGACGATACAGCCCCCGTCGCCGGCCCCGGTGAGTTTCGCGCCTACCGCCCCCGCGTCCCGGGCCGCCCACACCATCGCGTCGAGCGAGCGCGCCGAGACGCCGAGCGCCGCGAGCAACCCGTGATCGAAGTCCATGAGTTCCCCGACCTGCTTCACGTCGCCCGCTTCGAGGGCCCGCTCGCCTTCCCTGACGACATCGCCGATCGCATCCACCGTAGCGGCCGCGAAACCGTAGCGCTCGCGCAGCTCCCGGACCCCGCTCACGAGGTCGCCGGTCTCGCCCGCGCCGCCGTCGTAGCCGATCACGAACGGCAAATTAGGGACATCGATGGGTCGACAGTCTTCTCCCTCGACTCGCACGGCACCGCCTGTCGCGGAACAGAACGTATCGGTACGGGAGGCCTGGCCGTCCTGTGCGTCGTACTCGACTTCGTAAGCCCGCCGTGCCAGCTCGCGCACGTCGAGATCGACCCCCAGCTCCCGACTCGCGGCGTCGATCGCCGCGACTACCACTGCCGCCGAGGAACTGAGGCCCGCGCCCAGCGGGATCTCCGATTCGATCGTGATCTCGAAGCCTGCGTCCGGCGCGTCAGCAGCGTCCCGGGCCTGGGCGATCGCGCCATCGACGTAGCTCGTTGCGGCCGCGTCGAGCGAGTCGCCCGCGTCGATGTCGGGCGAAGCAGTGCCGCGGTCGTATTCGACCGTGAACCCATTGAGCGTGAGATTCCGAGCGTTCACCCGGAGTCGGCCGTCCTCACGCTTTCTGGCGGTGACCGTCGCGCGCCGTTCGATCGCACACGCTATTGCAGGCTCGCCGTAGACGACCGCGTGTTCCCCGAAGAGATAGAGCTTTCCGGGGGCGCTAGAGGTCTGCATACCGAAGGCAGTGAGGGGCGGGGGCTAAAAGGATGTGACCTCGGTGTTTCCCTCCGATGGACGAACCACTGGCAGGTCGGTGTGTCACTTAGTCTCCATGATCGGTTACCCCGAGGATCACGTCGCATTCGGAACACGATCGCGCTTTCGGGTCGTTCGATTGGAGGTCCCGTTCGAGTTCGCGGCCCATTCCGGGATGTCGCTCTCACAGTACGAGCATAGTGGCGTGGAGAACACCTGGGCTCGACGGTATGTAGTGTTGGCCCGCAGAGATCTGGTTTGAATAAATCGTCGTCCCCGACGAGCCTCAGATTTCGGTCTCGAAGTCCGACAGCGAAAACGATGGTTCGGTCCCGCGGCGATCGAGGGTCTCGTTCGCGAGCAGCCAGTAGACCACCGACAGCGCCCGTCGGCCCTTGTTGTTCGTCGGGATCACGAGATCGACGTTGCTGAGGAGATTATTGGAGTCACACATCGCGATCACCGGGATCCCGACGGTGATCGCCTCGGTCACGGCCTGGGCGTCGCCGATCGGGTCGGTGACGACCACGACGTCCGGCTCGATGTAGCCTCGATAGTTGGGATTGGTCAGCGTCCCCGGAATGAACCGACCGGTACGCGCGCGTGCGCCGACCGCGTCGGCAAAGGTCTCGGCGGGGTACTGGCCGTACTGGCGACTGGAGGCCACCAGGATACCCTCGGGATCGTAGTTCGCGAGGAAGGAGGCCGCGGTCCGGATGCGATCGTCGGTCTGGGAGACGTCGAGCACGTACAACCCGTCGGTCCGAACGCGGTGGATGAACCGCTCCATGTCTTTGGTCTTCTGCTGGGTGCCGATGTGGACGCCCGCCCCGAGGTAGTCCTCGACCGGGATGAGGAGATCGGCCTCCGCTTCCGCTTCGGGCATGACGTCGTCGTCGAGTGCCGGTCCCGACGGTTCGTCCTCCTCGATCGCCGTCTCGCCCGCCTCTTCGGCGTCCGTACCGGTCGCGGCCGATTCGACCTCGTTGGCCTCGGCGGTAGTCGTCTCCTCGGTCGATGCCTCCTCGTTCTCTGCCTCGACGTCGGGATCGTTCCGGGGATCGGCACCCGGGGCTTCGGGGGCCGGCTCCTCGTCGATCTCCTCCTCGGCGGCGTCGAGTCCTTCGTCGTTGTTCTGGCTCATGGATTCAAGCGGTCTCCTCGATGCGGATGAGTTCGTTGAGTTTCGCGGTGCGCTCGCCGCCGACCGCGCCCGCCTTGATATAGGGCGCGCCGGTCGCGACGGCGAGGTGTGCGATCGTGGTGTCCTCGGTCTCGCCCGATCGATGCGAGATCACCGGTGTGAACCCGTTTTCGATGGCGAGGCTCACGGCGTCGAAGGCGTCGCTGAGGGTACCGATCTGGTTGGGTTTGACGAGGATCGAATTGCCCGCGTCCCCTTCGATGCCAGTCTCCAGTCGCTCGGTGTTGGTGACGAACAGGTCGTCCCCACAGATCAGACACTCATCGCCCGCCCGTTGGGTGAGCGTCGCGAAGCCCTCGAAGTCCTCCTCGTCGAGCGGGTCCTCGACGTAGATCAGATCGTAGTCGGTGATCAGGTCGGCGACGTATTCGATCTGTTCGTCGGGCGTGCGCTCGCGATCGCCGTAGCGATAGACCTCCTCTTCGGAATCGAACAGTTCGGCACCGGCGACGTCGAGGCCAACGCGGATCTCGAAGCCGACCTCCTCGGCGACGCGGTCGGTCGCTTCGGTCACGATCTCGAAGGCCTCGCTATCGTCGATCGATGGGGCCCAGGCGCCCTCGTCGCCCTTGCCGGCCGCGATGTCCCGCTCGGCGAAGATCTCGCCGACCTCGCGGTGAACCGCGGCGTTCGCGAAGACCGCCTCCGAGACGCTGGGTGCGCCGATCGGCGCGGCGAGGAACTCCTGGATATGGGTCGCATCCGCGGCGTGTTCGCCCCCGCCGATGACGTTGCCCAGTGGGGTCGGCGTCTCGCCGCGGAAGGTTCCCCCTAAGTGCTGGTACAACGGCGCGCCCAAAACGTCGGCACCGGCCTTCGCCGCGGCCATCGAGATCGCGACGGCGGCGTTCGCACCGATCTCGCTGAACTCGGCGGTGCCGTCGGCCCCGCGGAGCGCGGCGTCGACCGAGCGCTGATCGCCCGCGTAGACCTGTCCTTCGAGCCGTGGGACCGCTGCCTCCCGGGCCGCGGCGATTGCTTCCCGCGCGGGCAGTTCGATCGCTTCGTACTCGCCGGTCGACGCGCCCGAGGGCGCTGCCGCCCGGCCGAACCCGCCGCTTTCGGTGCTGGCCTCCGCTTCGACGGTCGGGTTCCCCCGGGAGTCAAGCACACGGCGCAACCGGACTTCGGTGAGGAGCGTCACGGTCTCAGGCACCCCCGCCCTTGCGCTCGCGGCCGCGCCGGATGGTAAACGGCAACACGCCCGCGTCGAACTCCTCGGCGGCGATCAGAATCGGCTCGCTCTCGGCGCTGTCGATCAGCGTCGGCGCACCGTAGGCGATTTGGAGCGCCCGTGCACCGAGGATCCGTGCCTTCTCGTATCGGCTGTAGCGCTCGCCCGACATGGATCGACTCATTGGTAGGGCGCGACCACGTCAACGAGGTCGGTGTGGGAGACGAGCATTCGCCGACAGCAGTGTCGGGAAACCCCTAGATCGTCGAGCACCGCCCCGGCCTCTTCCTCGCCCTCGACCGCTCGGTCCTTGAACTCCTCCCAGTGTTGACCGACGACAGATCCACAGGTGAAACACCGCACCGGTACCATCATCGTCGCATCACCGTGGGTCGGGTCCCTAGTATCACTGCCATCGAATCACCGGTAGGACTTCTGGAAGCGGGCCCGCGCGCCGGGACCGCCCCACTTCTTCGATTCGGACTGGCGGACGTCGTTCACCAGTAGCGAGCGATCGAACTCCATGTAGGCATCGCGCAGCTCCGCGTCGTTCGAGAACTCGACCAGTCCGCGGGCGATCGCGGTGCGGGCGGCGTCGGCCTGGCCGACCACGCCCCCGCCGTCAACGTCGACATCGATACTGATGCCCTCGCGTCTGTTCTCCGCGAGCCGGAACGGTTCCAGCATCTTCAGCCGCGCGGGTTCGGGTTCGACCAACTCGACGGGCCGGGAGTTGATGCGGACCTGTCCGTTGCCCTCCCGAATCGTCGCGCGGGCGATCGCCGTCTTCTTCTTGCCGCTAGTGTTCGTTACCATGTTACCTTGGCTCCGAGTCGCTCGGACAACTCGCCGAGCGAGATGAACTTGATGTTCGACAGCCGATCCAGCGAGGTCTCCTCAAGCAGTTCGTTCTCCCGGTCGCCCTCGTAGGGGTTCCCCAAATAGACGCGAACGTTCTCGAAGGCCTGCCTGCCCCGGGGGCGCTTGTAGGGTACCATTCCCCGGATCGAGCGCTTCATGATCCGATCGGGTCGTTTCGGGTAGTAGGGCCCTCGATCGGACCCGAGTTCGGTTCGCTTTTGGTAGGTCCCGATGACGTCTTCCTTCCGGCCGGTGATCACTGCCTGTTCGGCGTTGACCACGGCGATGCGCTCGCCATCCAGGGCGCGTTCGGCGACCTGGCTCGCGACCCGCCCGAGGATACAGTCCCGAGCGTCGATCACGGTGTCGGCCTCGAACTTCGAGACGCTCATCGGATCACCCGGATACCCGAACCGTCGGGGTTCGCTTCGAGGATCTCCTCTAGGTCCATCGTCGCGCCGACCTGTTCGATCTTCGTCCGGGCCGTCCCTGAGAAGTCGACCGCCGCTACGGTGACGGGCTTTTCGAGGACGCCGCTGCCGAGTACCTTCCCGGGGACGACGACCGTCTCGTCCTCGCGGGCGTAGCGCTCGATGCGCCCGAGGTTGACCTCGGCGTGGGTCCGGCGGGGTTTCTCGAGCCGACCCGCAATGTCGGCCCAGACCCCCGCGTCCTCCTCGCGGGCGGTGCGTTGCAACTCGCCGATGAGACTCGTCAGTCGTGGGTTCGTCTTGCTCATGTGCTCACTGTCTGCTTCCATGTCGGTTCGATACGTGTTCGTCGTGTTCGCAGTCGCCGCTCTATCCGTCCTCACGATTCTCGCCGACTTGAATGGGCGAAACGGACGACAGCGGCGACGTCGCGGTGCTCGGCGGTAGTCATCCCGTTCGTTCGCGTTCAGAAATCGCACGCGGGAGTGCAGGGAGCAGGATTTGAACCTGCGGACTCCTATGAGACAGCGCCCTGAACGCTGCGCCGTTGACCTGACTTGGCTATCCCTGCACGCTTCTCCCATTCCCTCCTGTCCCGTCAAAGCGGTTTCGGTCCCCGGACGACGCTCTGTCGGGATCGGCATAATGCCGGCTGCTCGTGAGCCTACCGGTGGCCCCGATGGCCGCGATCCGGACCGCAGGTGACGGAACGGGCGGGTCATTACAGCTGTACGGCCTCTTTGAGTTCCTCCGCGCGGCTCTCGAGGCTACCGATCGCCTCGGTCACGAGTTCCTCGACGCTCATCGAGCCGTCGGTTTCGACGTGGAAGACGAAGGCGTTCGGCACGTCCTCGATTTCCAGTTCCGCGTCGGGGAAACGCTCCCGGAGGTCGTGATCGAACTCGCTGGTTGGGATCAGTTCACCGTCGTCCTCGATCACGCCCCGGAGGATACGGGGCTCCGCCTCGCCGAAGGAATCGAGTTCCCCGACTTCTTCGACGCGCTGGAGGTGACGATAGCCAACGGCGATCCCGCCCTGGTGTTTGGCGTGGCTTTGCCCCCGTTCGAGTACCGCGTCGGCCTCGATTTCGAGGCGCTGACCCTCTTTGAGCTCGATGATCGGAATGCTATCGATTGTTGGGGAAACGAGTTCCTCGGTACTTACCAGATCGCCCGAATACGCCGTTTCGGGGCCTTCGACGTCGAGAGCGAGCGTTACGCTCTCGCCGATCTCGAACTCCCCCGGTGGCGTCGAGAGGGGGACGAGCCCGAGCCGGAGGCCGATCTGCTCGTCGAACATCACACTGGAGTTCTCGACGATCCGCACCGAATCGATCGCCATCGTCGGCACGTCGGCGACCATCGCCCGCCGGATGCCATTGGCAAAGGCCGGCGTGATTCCCCGTACCAGGAAACGCGCCTCCTGGGGGCCGCGCTCGACGAAGGTCACCTCGTACTCCCCGTCCACCGTTGCGCCCGACCCCGACTCCGATTCTGTGCTCATCTCAGAAGCCACTCGATTTCGGCGCTCTGGTGCCGTCATGCGGAATCGGTGTGACGTCCTCGATGCGACCGATCTCGATGCCCGCACGCGCGAGCGCACGGATCGTCGCCTGGGCACCCGGCCCGGGGTTCTGTTGCTGGTTGCCACCCGGACCGCGCACGCGAACGTGCAGCCCCGCTATTCCGGCGGCCTGTACTTCCTCGGCGATGCCTTCGGCCATCTGCATCGCCGCATAGGGCGAGGCCTCGTCGCGGTTCTGATTGACGACCGCCCCGCCGCTCGATTTGGCGATCGTCTCCGCGCCGGTCTGATCGGTCACCGTGATCAGCGTGTTGTTGAACGACGCATAGACGTGTGCGATACCCCAGTTGTCGCCGTCTCCTTGCCCTTGTCCTTGGCTCATATCTATAGCCTCCCTCTTACTCCTGTCCCTCGGCTCGCTCGGGGTGGAGGTCGTCGGCGAGCGGGCTCCGCTCGTAAAAGGCGACCTCGCTTTCCTCCCTGGCACCGACCTGCTTCGAAGGGACGGTTACCCGCTGGCCGGCAATCGCGACGTGGCCATGCGAGATGAACTGTCGGGCCTGCTTGGGCGTATTGCCCAGTCCCTTCCGGTAGGCAACGGTCTGGAGGCGGCGTTCGAGGACGTCCGTGACGTCGAGTTCCAGCACCTCGTCCAGTCCGTCCGACTCCCCGAGGACGTCCAGTCGCTGTAGGCGCGCGAGGAACTGGCTGGCCTCCCGGGAGACGTCCTCGCCTTGGCCCTGGGTTCGGCCGATCAGGTCACGTGCCTCGCGACGATAGGACCTGAGTTCGGACTGGGCGCGCCAGAGTTCTTCCTTGTTCTTTAGTCCATACCGGCCGAGCAGCGTCGCCTCCTCGGCGATGCGCTCGCCCTGGTAGGGGTGATTCGGCGTCTCGTAGCCCTTGGTGTTCGTACCGAGTGCCATCTACGCTTCCTCCTCGTCTTCGAACTCTTCCTGGATGGCTTCGACGTTCACGCCGACGGTACCCTCCGAGCGGCCGGTCGATCGGGTCCGCTGGCCCCGTACTTTCTGGCCGCGCTGGTGACGAACTCCCTTGTAGGAATCGATCATCTGCATGCGGTTGACGTCCTGCTGGCGGGTGAGTTCGAGGTCGTTTCCGATGACGTGTTCGGTCTCGCCGGTGTAGTAATCGGTCGGCCGGTTGGTCATCCAGTCCGGTGCTTCCGCGGCGAAGTCCGTGACGAGCGAGACGATTTCCTCGATTTCGTCCTCCTCGAGGCGGCCGAACGTCGCCGTCCGGGAGACGTCGCTCGCGGCGGCGATGTGCCGAGCGGCCCGGCGGCCGATCCCGTTCATGCCGAGCAACGCGCGCTCGACGCTTACGGTGCCGTCGAGGTCGGTCTGGCCGACGCGAACGAAGTACTGGATGTTCTCCTCTTCCTCGTCGCCTTCGCCCTCGTCGGGGTCCTGGTCTTCCGTGCTCATAGCGGTGTGGGTCGTGTGTCGTCCATTGGTCGGTCTGTCAATCGAGTGACGTCGTGGCGGGGATTCGAACCCCGGAGGCTGTGAAGCCACAGAGTTAGCAACCCTGCGCCTTGGGCCAGGCTTGGCTACCACGACGCGCGATTCACTGTCGCCCTGGCGGACTCGGGGCCGATCCCCTACAGTCGAGTGCGTGTTAGGGTAACCGAGCGGGAGTATTTAAATACCACGAAACGAGCGACGGCGCCGCCGGTGGCTCGCTTCGCCCAGCGGTCGGCCCGTCGTCGGTCGAGATGAGCTTCGAACTCGCGGCTCGCTCCGAACGATCCGGTCGGTTTCCACCACGAGCGCGGTCATGACGACCGAACGCGAACCCTGGGGAAAAGTTAGGTGCGTGCTCCGTGTACCTCGAGGCGATCAACACTATGGGTGGCAAAGAACGCGAGGCGTGCGGTCGATGTGCGATGACGTCGGTGACTGGGATAACGATGAGCGAGGAGGACGAGCAAAAGGGTGCCGGGAGCGATCCCTTCGGTGAGTCGCGTATCGAGGTCAGCGATGAGGACCTTCGGCGGGTCTCGCCATCGGCCTGGCTCGGCGGGTTCGTCCGCCGGCTCAACGAGATAGCGACGCGCCTCACCTACGGCCAGAAGCGATAACCGATCGACAGCACCACGCTACCGAGCAACGGAACTATCGAGTTACCGAACGACCGGTAGCTACCCGCTGCGGACGGAGCGCTACAGTAGCTCCGGTGACTGTTCTACGGGAAAGTCGTGGCACGAAAACGCCGAGCCGACCGGGGGTTCGGCGTTGGCAGTTCCCGCTCGGAGAGTCACGGCCGCTACCGTCTTCATCGCTTCGGTTTCGGCGCTCGACCGGCCACGAGCGCGCCGAAACCGGACCACACGCCACCGGGGATCAACTATCGCTCCCGTCCGCCTCGTCATCGTTGTCACCGTCCCCTTCGCTTTCGTTTTCGTCCCCGTCCTCGTCTCCTTCGGTTTCGGTCTCGGTCCCCGTTTCGTCGCTCCCGCCGGCGTCCTCGGGTGGTCCAGCGTTTTCGGGCGGTCCAGCGCCCTCGGGCGGCCCAGCGTCAGCAGGTGGCTCATCACTGTCGGGCGACGTGTCCTCGGCATCCTCGGAGGAATCGCCCGCTTCGGGATCGCTCGTAGTGTCAGTATCGGTACTCGAACTCGCTGCGGTCGTCTCGGTTTCGCTCGGTGTGACCGTACTCGTTTCGGCAGTAGTCGGCTGCGAGTCGGTCTCGGTTCCTTCGCCGTCATCGGTCGGCGTTTCGGCGTCCTCGCTATCGCTCGTCGTACCTATGTCTTCTTCGGTGGTCGTCCTCTCGGTTGCCGCCGTGTTGGTGTCGTCGCTCGTCGGCTCAGCGCTTTCTTCGTCCTCGTCTCCCTCTCCGGTGGTCGTAGTGGCTGCGCTCTCGGTGGTGCTCTCATCCGCTTGTTCATCGGTATCCTCCTCGGGCTCGGTAGTGTCCTCTTCGGTCGTCTCGGTTTCCGTCTCGGGTTCGACGGTCGTCCCGTCGTCTCCGTCGTTGCTCCCTTCGGTGGTCGTTTCGCCACTGTCGTCGGTCGAGTCGCCTCTACTAGCTCCGTCGTTCTCGGTGTCGTCCTCGGTGGTGGCCGGAGTCACCGTTAGGTCCTCGTTTGAGTCCTCGGAGTCGTCCGAATCGCTCCCCTCGGCGTCGTCCTCTACCGTCGTGCTCTCGGTGCTCGTGGCCGTACTCTCGTCGCTATCGTCGCCGGTACTGGCCACGTTATCGGAGCCATCACTACCGTCCGAGCCGTCCTCGCTTGCATCGGTGTCGTCCCCGTTCTCCTTGTCAGTCGTGGCCACGGTGCTGTCCACCCCTTCGTCGTCCGGGCTGTCGATCGGTATGTCGAGGATCGTCGAGACCGTTCCGCTCGCCGTCGTCGATCCGGCCGACGTGCCGGTCAGAGCGCTCTCGCTCGTCGCCTCCCTGGTCGTGGTTACCGTATTGCTTCCGTCGGGGCCAGCCGTCGTTTCGCTATCGGTGGCCGGGGACCCGGTGCTGGTTCCGGTTTCCGTCGCCGACGCCGGCGGGCCCGACGGCCCGGCTCCACCCGCGCCTCCGCCAGCGCCGGCCTCCGAGGTCGGCGCGCCGGAGCCGCCGAAGGCGGTTAGCAGCAGGTACCCACCGGTGAGCACCAAACTCACGATGACCAATAACGCTACCAGCGGGGCCAGACGCTGTTCGAGCGTCGACCCGTCGGCGTCGCGGATCGCACCGAGGGGGCCCGATCCGGAGTCCTCGGCCCCCAAGTCGTTGCTGCTTTGCCACCCTTCCGGCCACCCGCTCGTTCCCCCGTCACCGTCGCTGTCACTCATGCTGAAACCCTCGTTCCGGTGCGCTGTCGGCGTCGATACGCACGGTTATTCCACAGATACGTATTATACTGACGGCCGAGATCGACTCCAGCAGCGACTGGCGCCACGGGGCGAACGCACCACTGCTGCCGGAGTCGACACCGCCGGTTCAGCTACCAGAGGACGGCCGGATGGCACGCTCGATCCGAAACGTTTTGACGGGGCCCCGAGGTGCTGAAATATGGCCTTCGACATCGAGCGCTACCTCAACGTCCGTAGCGCCTATGACGCGTCGATCGGCCCCGACGGCGAGGTGGCCTTTCTCATGGATACGACCGGCGTCCCGCAGGTCTGGACGCTCGATTCCCCAGGAACGTGGCCCGAACAACGTACCTTCGGCGACGAGCGGGTCACCTTCGTCGATTTCTCGCCGACGCGCTCGGAGTTCGTCTTCGGCACCGACGAGGGCGGCAACGAACGCACCCAGTTCCACCGCTACGACCTCGATTCGGGCGCTCTCGATTCCCTTACCGAGTTCCCCGAAGCGAAACACCGCTGGGGCGGCTGGAGCCACGACGGCGAACGCTTCGCTTTCGCGGCCAACCGACGCGATCGGTCGGTCTTCGACGTCTACGTCCAAGGTCGCGAGACGACCGGCGAGGAAGCCGACCTCATCCACGAGGGCGAGGGCTGGCTCACGGTCGGGGGCTTTGCGCCCGCCGACGACCGACTGCTCGTCAGCGAAGCGCACTCCAGTTTCGATCAGGACCTCTACGTTCTGGACCTCGACTCGGGCGAGTTCGAGCACGTTACCCCCCACGAAGGCTCGGTTCGCTACGGAAGCGCGAATTGGGGCCCTGAGGGCGAAGCGCTCTACCTCGCGACCGATACGGGAAGCGACACGCTCTCGCTCTGCCGGCTCGATCTCGGGAGCCAGGAGGTCGAAACGATCGTCGACGACGAGTGGAACGTCGGGGGCATAACGCTCGACGAGGACACCAACCGAATGGTCTACACGCGAAACGTCGATGGGTACACCGATCTCACCGTCGCGGAACTGGGTGGCGAGACCGACCTGCGGGAACTCCCCGACCCCGATCTCCCGACCGGGGTCGCCGGCGGCGTGAGCTTCGATACCGACGGGACGCGTTTCGCGATCACCGCGACCGGCCGTCGCGCGAACGCGAACGTCTATGTGATCGACGCCGAGACCGGTGAGACGAGACAGTGGACCCGGGCACCGACGGCCGGCATCCCGACCGAAGGGTTCGTCGAACCCGAGCTTCTGCGCTACGAGAGCTTCGACGGCCGGGAGATCCCGGCTTTCTTCTCGCTGCCGGCGAGCGGGGCGAACGCTTCGGAGGGCGAGGACGGAACGACACCGGTGATCGTCGACATCCACGGCGGGCCCGAGAGCCAGCGCCGCCCCTCCTTCGCGGCACTCACGCAGTACTTCCTCGATCGGGGCTTTGCGGTATTCGAGCCCAACGTCCGGGGCTCTTCAGGGTACGGTAAGACCTATACCCACCTCGATGACGTCGGAAAACGAATGGGTTCGGTCGCGGACATCGAGGCCGGCGTGAACTGGCTTCAGGACCACCCGGCGGTCGACCCTGACAGAATCGCCGCGATGGGCGGCTCCTATGGCGGGTTCATGGTGCTCGCGGCGCTCACCGAATATCCGGACCTCTGGGCCGCAGGCGTCGACATCGTCGGCATCGCCGATTTCACGACCTTTCTGGAAAACACCGGCTCCTGGCGTCGGGAACTCCGGGAAGCGGAGTACGGCTCCTTGGAGGACGATCGGGACTTCCTCGAATCGGTCAGTCCCTTGGGTAGTATCGAGCGAGTCGAAGCGCCGCTGTTCGTACTGCACGGCGAGAACGACCCCCGCGTGCCCGTGAGCGAGGCCCGACAGGTCGCGGAGAAGGCAGAAGCGACGGGCGTTCCGGTCGAGACGCTTTTCTTCGCGGACGAGGGCCACGGGTTCAGTAAGTTAGAGAACCGGATCGAGGCCTACACGGAGATCGCCGACTTCCTCGACGACCACGTCTAAGCGGCGAGCCATTCCAGTACGTCACTGCGGGCTTCTAGAAACGTACTGAGGTGATCACCACGCCTTCGTCCGAGCGTCGCGTTCGGCGCACCACCGACCAGCCGCTCGACACCTGCAAGCGGTGCGTTCCCGTCCTCGATACCGTGCCACGCGCTGATCGTCGCGTCCGGGACGAACGGGGTAGATTCAGTGAACAGGCGGCCTTCCCGAACCGCTGCGCCCGGTCCCTGACGGAACCCCTCTCGAAAGTCACGAGCGACGGCTTCGCGCGTTTCGTCGGACATGTCACAGTCGGTGTACTGCGTAGCGACGACGTCGGGCGCTATTCCGGCGAACGTATCGGAGATACGGAAGAAGAAGTCGAGCACCGGGTCGCACGGGTCGCGAGCGTTCCGAACAAGCCCGTGTCGGCACCGGGGGCGAGCGCCGAGAGCAGCGCCACCCGATCGACGCGCTCGATGTCGCCACAAGCGAGGGCAAACGGACCGCCGCCGGAGAACCCGGCAGCCCTGAACCCGCCGAAGTCGAGGTGATCGGCCAGTGCTTCGACGTCCGCACGGAAATCATTGAGCGACGCTTTGGCCGGGTCGGATCGACCGTATCCGGGTCGGTCGGGGACAACGACTCTGACTTCGGTCTCGCTGGCCGGGTCGTCGAGCAGGCCCGCGAACAATCGTGAGCCGGGCATGCCGTGATGGAAGAACACGGGTGTTCCACCCGGTACACCACGGTCGGCGTAGGCGAGCGTTCTGCCGTCAGGAAGAGTTAGGCTTGACATCGGTTCCGATATATAACTATTGGTTATTAACTATTTTCTACTCGGGGGACCGACCCGGTGAACGCTTCACACTGTTTCCAAAGGAAGACACCACGACGTCAGCGTCATCCTTTCCCACGAGCAGTCCCTCTACGAGCGACCCGAAGGGAGCGAGCGGGTTTTTATTTAGGGTCGTTCCCGTTCGATCGCTTACGCTCGCTCACCTCCTTCCCCCGGCTCTCGTTCGTTCACTCCACCCATATCCGCTCACGGCCTCCGGCCGTTCGTGTGGTCCGAGGGACCTTGGATCCCTTGCTACTTACGAGGACAGGGTTTTGCCGGGCCCGCAGTGAGCGATCGGAAGGAGTCGTTCGAAAGGCGTTCGCGCTTTTTGTGATGAGGAAGGAGATCGGATCTTCCGGACCACGAGCGAGGACCTCAGCAAAGAGGTGGGTCTATAGCACGCCGGTAACACTGGCGACCTCGCGCGCGGCCGCCTCGCTCACCCCATCTCCGAGGATCGTGTAGCGATCGCGGATCTCGTGGGCGCTCGTGAGCGCTTCTAGCACCTCCTCCTCCGTGACGCCGAGTTCCTCGGCGGTCACCGGCGCGCCGATGCCCGAAAGCGCCTC
>PXRA01000104.1:10592-20485 GCA_003021725.1 Halobacteriales archaeon QH_8_64_26 | reverse complement strand
GATCCGTTGCCACTCCCCGCTCCCGCGCGGGCCGTCACGTTTCAGTGGATGGGTGATCCGCTGTGGATCGTTGATCTGATTGACCGTCGCCGGCCCCTTGGCGCAGTTGCGGCCGCGACTGCCCGGATGCTCGGGATTGCCCTCGATCTTCCGCACCTCGCCGGTTTCCTTGTCGATATACGTCAGCAAGCCACAGCCGGCTTCGCAGTTGAAACAGGCCGTCGGGACGAGCGAGTAGTCGCGTGGCTCGCCGCTCGCTTCGTACTCGGTCCAGTCCTGCCAGTGCTCGGGGTCCGGGTAGTCCGTCAGCTGGCCGTTCTCGGCGGCCGAGGTGACGCTATCGCTCGCTCCCTGTCGCTGTTTGGTCGTGTCGGTCGAGCGCTCCGACAGCAATCCGAGTCGCTCCGCGGCTTTCTCGATCCGGCTGAGTTCGTATCCATGTCCCATGATGTGACTCCGAGTAGACGATTAGGCGAGCGAGATGGTCTGCGGGGCGGTTATCCAGCAGTACTCGTAGGCGAGCAGACCGGCGAGTGCCATTGTGCTGGCGAGGACGACGGTCCCGGCAGTGGCGACACCGCCGAGGCCTACTCCAATGGCGAGGGCAAGCAGGGGCAGGGCGATCCCGACGCCGATTCCTCCGACCCAGAAGGCCTGCTTGAACTGCCCGCGGGTGATGCGGGCGGCCGCTTCTTCTGCGTCCTCAGTCTGGTGCGGGGTGAATATCTCCGAAGCGATGAGCCCGACGTGGAGCAGTAGGCCCCCTACCAGCGTGAGGCTCGATAGCCCGACGAGGCTATCGAAGCCGGCAAGCCCCAGGAGCGCCGTCGTCGCTGCGCCAGCGACGATCGCCTGGGTGAGCATGTGGATCGGCATCGCTGGGCTCTGCCAGAGATCGCGACCCTTCGACTGGCTGAACAGGAACGCGGTATACACCGCCGTCGCGGTGGCAAGCACGGCACCGACAGCGAGGACGATCGGGTTCGTGATCGCCTCGATACCCAGTAACCACCCGAGGACGACGAGCCCGAGATAGCCGCCGAAAGCCGTGATGATGTACGCTCCCTTGACGAGCCAGGAGGTCCAGTTCGGGCGCAACAACACCCAATGGAAGCGCGCCGGCTGTTCGAGGTCGAGTATCAGTAGTAGTCCGGTGATCCCGAGGAATACTGTACTGACGAGTGCGCTCACGCCCAGTAGCGTCGGACTCGGATCGACGAGCCCGCCGAGCATCGCAAGCGTCGTCAACAGGAACACGCCGGCGGAGATCGACTTGGTCCGGGTGTAGCCATACACCTCCCAGCCCCACGATCGGTAGTGGCCCTCGCCGATGTCGTAGACGCGGCGGGCTTCCTCGTTGAGGAGTTCGTAGGCTCGGTCTTTGGTCGATTTCGTGTCGGCGTTCGCTGTGGCTTCCGTGCGGCCGCCGGTAGTCGTCGCCTCCGCTGCGGTCGTCGTCCCACCATCGGAGGCGACTTCGTTCTGCTCGTCGCTCGCACGACCACACTGGCAGTCCCCGCCACATCCACAGCCCCCGTCAGCCCGTGCGTTCGGGTCCTGCTCGGCACCGGACGACCCGGATCGGAACACCTCGGAGTTCGCGAGCGACTGGGCCGCCCGTTCGATATCGAAATCCTCGCGTTCGCCGCCGTGTGTTTCGACGTTCGTCGGGGAATCGCTCCACATGTAGTGTTCTTCCCGCTCGGTCGCTCCCGGGTTGAGGCTCCCCTCGTCGCCGTCGACGTAGAACAGCTCCGGCTCGGTGCCCTTCTCGGGCTTGCGGGCCTGTACCTCCTGATCGGCGATCGTTTGAGTGATCTCCCGCTCGCGGTTTTCCGTGTCGCCAGCGATGATCGCGTCCTCGGGACAGACGGTCACACAGGCCGGCTCGCGTCCGGCGTCCACGCGATGCGAGCAGTAGTTACATTTCGCCGCCGTGGAGGTCTCCGGATCGATGTAGAGCGCGTCGTAGGGACAGCCCTGCATACAGGCCTTACAGCCGATACAGCGGTCGGTATCGAAGTCCACGATCCCGTCCTCGCGCTCCCAAAGCGCGGTGACCGGACAGACGTCCGTACAAGGTGAGTCGTCACAGTGATTACACCGCATCACCGAGAAATTTCGATTGGTGTTCGGGAACTCCCCTTTCTCGATGTACTTCACCCAGGTCTTGTTCACGCCGATCGGGTCGTCGTGTTCGGTCTTACACGCGACCGTACAGGCGTGACAACCCTATGCATTTGCGATTGTCGATAACGAAGCCGTAGTTAGTAATACTGGTCACCTCTTGTTGTGATCGGCTATTCTATGTCCCTTAGTTGGAGACAAGTTAAACTCTTCGCCGCGATATTGGCAAGCGATACAGTACCGACCATCACCGTGACACACCGAGAGGTGAGAGGGTCTAGCTACGAAACTAGCTACACTGGTTTTCGTATGTTGGCACGCTCGATGACTTCGGTCAGTGCTGTTTCGATCCGATCGATCGGCCTGGAAGTTTGAAAAGGGGTCAGGTATTCCTCCCTTTACGACATGAGAAAATAAGCTGAATTTATTTGCGAAATTATTAAGTCGCTATGACTAGGTAGGAGGTACCAGATCCCATGCGAAGGTATCGAACGTACGAACCGGATCCGATCTGGGAATTCGACATGGTGAGTAGGATAAAGTTCGGCGTCGAAGCGATCGAAGAGCTTCCATCGGCCCTTCGAGAGCGAAACGTATCGACGGTGTTGATAATCACCGACGAGGGTATCGAGGCGGCCGGAATCATCAAAGAAGTGAAAGATATTCTCGAGGGTTTCGAGTACCATCTCCACATAGGTGCTGAGTCCGAACCCACCCTCGCCGACTTCAGGAACGCGATCAGTGCCATCGAGGACACGGACCCGGAGCTAATAGTCGGGATCGGTGGCGGCAGTTCGATGGATATCGCGAAAGCAGCCAGCACCGTCCACGGACACGACGGGGAGCCAATGGAGTACGCTTCTCCGCCGGTCGGCGGAGGGAAGTCGTTTCAGGGACCGGGCATCCCCGCTATTTGTGTTCCTACTACGTCCGGAACCGGCTCGGAGACGTCCCCGGTTGCGGTTGCGTCGCTTCCCGACGAGAACGTCAAAGTCGGTATCTCCAGCAGATATCAGATCCCGGAGATGGCGATCATCGATCCACTGCTAACCGTCTCGCTTCCTTCCGGCCCGACTGCCGCATCGGGCATGGACGCACTCGGGCATGCGATCGAGGCCTACACGACGGTTACGTCCGACGTGAAACCGCGGCCGGAATCGCCCGACAGACGACCGAGCTATAACGGTCGATCGATCCTCACGGACCAACACGCACGGACGGCGATCGAACTGATCGGCAACAACCTTCGGCCAGCGGTCGATCAGGGTACCGATTTGGAGGCACGGGAGAACATGGCTCTGGCTAGCTCCATGGCAGGGATGGCCTTTACCAACGCTGGAGTGACGATCAACCACGCGATGGCGATGGCGGTGGGCAGCGAATACGACGTATCACACGGCCAAGCGGTTGCTGTGTTCCTCCCGGAGACGATGCGATACAACGTCTCCAGCGGTTTCGAACGCTTCATCGACATAGCGAACTTGCTCGGAGAGAACACCGACGAGGACAGTCGGGACGAAGCCGGGCGGAAAGCCGCCGAGGCCGTCGAAAAGCTCTCTACACATATCGGTATTTCGGGGGGGATAGGGAGATTCGGCGTAACCGAGGAGGACGTTCCCGAACTCGCGGAGAAAACGATGAGCCTGAAGCGTTTGCACGTCGGAAACCCCCGGCGGATCGATAAGGACGACCTCGAAGGCATCTTTCGTGAAGCCCTCTAGCCGTGACGCCGATCGATTACGGCCGCCGGTCGACTTCCCGATCCGACGCCGGCCGGCGTCGGGGGCCCACTGTTCGGGCTCTTCGAGCGAGTGTAGTCAGCGAGCCGAATCACCGACCGAAACGTCGGTGACTGAGAGGTCGCGTGTCACCGCTCGTTCTCCTCTCACCCAGTGGAGAGAGCGGGGTGCGCACTGCGATTAGTGCTGTTCGCCGAACGTATCACTTACCGATCGTCGGACAGCTTCGCTCGCGACTGTCTGGCGATGCGAAGTTCCTCGTTCGTCGGTACGACCAGTATATCGACATCGGATTCGTCCGTCGAGATGACAGCTCGTTCGCCGACGGCGCTCTCGTTTCTCCTGTCATCGATTTCCGCCCCGAGGGCCGATAGGTTGCCGGTTAGTTCCCTTATCAGTGGCACGTTTTCGCCCATACCAGCCGTATAGACCAGGGCATCGACATCGCCGAGCGTAACGGCGAGCGATCCGATCCGTTTCCGTATGCTGTTCGCGAACGTCCGGATCGCGAGATCGGCCCTCTCACTGCCATCCCTGCGAGCCTGTAACAGTTCCCGCATGTCGCCGCTCACGCCCGAGAGACCGGCTAACCCGCTTCTCTCGTTGAGGACTTCGAACACGTCGTCGAGATCCATCCGGTAGTTATCGACGAGATACTTGAGGACCGTTGGATCGACGTCGCCCGCTCTCGTCGCCATCAGCGTCCCTTCGAGCGGGGAGAATCCCATCGACGTGTCGATCGAATCCCCTCCTTCGACGGCAGTGAGGCTACACCCGCCGCCGAGATGGCAGGTAAGGAGGTTCGTCTCGGTCGGTGGTTCCCCGAGCAGTTCACACGATTCCTTCGCGACGAAGGCGTGAGAGATACCGTGAAACCCGTATCGCCGGATGTCGCGCTCTTCGTAGTACTCGTAGGGGAGCCCATACAGGTACGCCGTCGGCGGCATCGTCCGGTGAAAGGCCGTATCGAAGACTGCGACTTGTGGCGACTCCGGGAGGTGGGCCTCGACCGCTTCGATCCCCTGCAGACTCGCCGGGTTGTGAAGCGGGGCGATAGGCGCGTAGTCCCGGATCGTCGCTTTCACCGATTCGTCCACGAGGCGGGGTTCGGTGAGTTCGCCACCGTGCACCACTCGGTGGCCGACAGCAGTCAGTTCGCTCGTCTCCATGCCCACACCGTGTTCGGGGTGTGTCACGTACTCCAGGACGAGACTCATCCCTTCGTGATGATCTCCGATCCGGCGTTTCTCCGTCATCTCCTCGCCGTCGCTCGTCTGCTGAACGAACGAGTTCCGCTCGCCGATCTCCTCCACCCGTCCTTCGAGCACGGTCTCGAGGTCCGCGAACAACTCGTACTTGATCGATGTGCTCCCGCAGTTGATGACTAGTATCATAACGTCTCGCTTCGTGGTAGCCTCGTCCAGTCGGAGTCCGCTTCGCCACTACTCTGCACAGACAGTATAAGTGTTGCCCTAGTGCCGTCCGCTGAGGGGGAACAGCCGGAGGAGCCCATCCGCACGACAGGAAGGGCTATCGACGACGGCGACACGGCCGGCAATTTTCGACTCCCGGTGAACGAACGCCATCGGGAGATCACGTCCGTCCATACGCTATTAGCGTTTACTGCAAGAGCGATCCGCCGGCTCGGAGTGTTTCGACGTTCGCCGGTCGTAGCGGGTGGTCTCGACACTGAATACGTTTCGACACCACGTATCACACTATGACCCGGCATCGGCTCGGCTCTCGATTGAGTCCCCGCCTTCGCATGATCGCCCCAGCTACGGCCGAGCTCTGCCAACTATAAAGCTCGCGTTTGTACTATTTTACAATAGAATACGATTTCACGGAAGCTATAAGTCATTCTACGCCATGGCTGAAAGCGGGTCGAACGCTATGTCGCGCCAGCAAACACCACCCGAGACCAAGCAAGAACCGCTACACGAGAACGAACGGATGACACCGAGCGAGGCGCTTTTGGAGCAGTTCGTCGCCGAGGACGCCGAGGTGATGTTCGGTATCGTCGGCTCGGCCTTTATGGACTTCCTCGACATCATGCCGGCGGCGGACATCCGATACCTGCCGGTGCGCCACGAACAGAACGCCGCGCACATGGCCGACGGCTACGCCCAGGCTCTCCGGGGGGAACAACCGGGGATCTGTGTCGCTCAGAACGGTCCCGGCGTCACCAACATGGTCACCGGCGTCAAAGCCGCCCAGCTCAACCACTCGCCGATGATCATGCTCTCGCCGACCGCCACCACCGGCTCGATCGGGACCGACGGGTTCCAGGAGGCCGACACCCAGTCGATCTTCGACGATTGTGTCGACTGGCAGGGCCGCCTCGAGGACAAGAGCCGCATCGCGGAGTACGTTCGGACCGCCTACCGCGAGTCGATGGCCGAGAACGGCCCGACCCAGATCGATTTCGCCCGCGACCAGCTCTACGGCGAGATCGACACCGACGTACTCCAGCCGAACCAGTACCGACAGGAGAGCATCGGTGGGGCTGACGACGCGAAGGTAGAGGACGCCGCCGAGTTGCTCTCTCGGGCGGAAAACCCGGCGATCATCGCCGGTCTCGGCACCATCTACTCCGACGCCATCGAGGAGGTCGCGGACCTCGCCGAGGGGCTGAACGCGCCGGTGGCGAACTCCTACCTGCACAACGATAGCTTCCCGATCAGCCATCCACTGGCCGTCGGTCCGTTGGGCTATGGGGGATCGAAAGCCGCGATGGAGACCCTCTCGGAGGCCGACTGTGTGCTTGCGGTCGGCAGCCGTCTCAGCGGCTTCGGGCTCTTGCCCCAGTACGGGATGGACTGGTTCCCGGAGGACGCCGACGTCGTCCAGATCGACGCCGATGGCTCCCAGATCGGCCGGACTACCCGCGTCGAACTCGGGTTGGTGGGTGATGCCGCCGAGACCGTTCGCGCTCTCACCGGGCAACTCGACGCATCGGCCGGCGCGTCGGACGACCGTATCGAGGAGATTCGGCGAGCCTACGCCGACTGGAAGGAGGAACTCGAGGAGATGTCTCAAACCGATCAGACGCCGATCCACCCACGCCGGGCGCTCTGGGACGTCGCACAGGCACTGCCCGAGAACACGATGGTCTCGACCGATATCGGGAACACCTGTTCGTTGGCCAACGCCTATCTCGAGTTCGACAATCCCGGGAACTTCCTCGCCGCGGGCACCTATGGGAACTGCGGGTTCGCCTACGGGGCGGCCATCGGCGCGAAGGTCGCCCGACCGGACGATCCCTCGGTGGCGTTAGTGGGCGACGGCGCGTGGGGCATGCAGTCACTGAACGAGGTCATGACCGCCGTGCGCGAGGACATCCCGGTCGTCGCGGTCGTGTTCAACAACATGGAGTGGGGCGCTGAGAAACAGAACCAGTACTGGTTCTACAACGACCGGTTCGTCGGGACGGACTTACCGGAGAACCCGGACTTCGCCGAGATCGCCCGCGACATGGGCGCTCACGGCACGCGGGTCGAGCAGCCCGAAGAGATCACGCCGGCGATGAACGACGCCCTCGAGTCGGGCGAACCGGCCGTGGTCGAGATCCGAACCGACGGGACCGAACTGTTTGAACCGTTCCGCCGCGACGCGCTCGACGATCCCGAGCGCGTCCTCGAGAAGTACCGCCAGTCCGGCGACTCCAACTACGACGGATGAACACCTAATCGATCCTGCAGCGTTTTGCGACCGACTTACACCTCGATGCCAGGCTCGGGAGTGGCGTAACCGAGACGCCCTCGGCCACTGATACCGGGTTGCACACCATGTAGGAACTCACCCGAAAAGACCTGTCTCACCGAGTCGACACACCGAAACACCGAATTCGCTCAGGTATCTTCGCTAGGAAGCACCGTGGCATCCCACCTGTCGTCGGGGATCTCCGCCTCGATCTCGATTTCGATGAGTCCGCCCTCGTGAAGCAGACTCGCGACGCCGACCATGGTGCTCGCCGGGTAGTGGGGACGCTCGAAGAAATCCGCCCGTACATCGTGAACTCTGGCTTGAGTCTCACGGGAGAGTACGTCCGAGAGCACGAAACACCGGAGCGTAACGACGTCGTCCATACTCCCACCCAAATCTTCGAGTGCCTGCTGCTTGTGCGAGAGGATCGTTCGCATCTGTTCCTCGATGTCGCCCTCTGGTGCCATCCCGCCCGAAAAGGAGACGTGCCGGTAGCCCGATCGCTCCGTGATGACTCCGTAGGCTGAGGACGTTTCGTTCGCGTTCTCGGAACCGACGGTCCACCAATCAGGAATGATGACAGTCTTTTCCATCGCCTGTCGGCAACGATCCGTCAGAATATAATCGCTCCGAACGGTTCAATTCACCATCCGCCACAGGGCTACTGGCTCCGGCCCGCTACGGAACAAGCATACGGCGCGCGTAGCGCGCCGTTTCGCCGGACGTGAACGCAGTGAGCGTCCGGGTATTTTTCCCCCAAGTTTTTGCGAGGAGTGGTGCCCGCAGTCGTTCGAAAGACGCTCCGCGTCTTTCGTGATGACGAGAGAGCGAAGCTCTCTCGAACCACGCGGCTCTGCCGCGCGAGGACACCCGACGTGGTTCGAAAGACGCCTCCGGCGTCTTTCGTCATGCCGAGACGGCTTCGCCGTCTCGTAGCAAGTAAAAAGTGGGAGTTAGTCGTCAGCAGGGGTCGCCTGGGTGCTCATCTCGACGGGATCGGCCTCGACGCCGAGTTCGTCGATCGCAGCCTGGGCGGCCCGTTTGCCCGACAGCAACATCGCGCCGAAGGTCGGTCCCATCCGTGGGAGGCCATACGTCGTCGCGACGGCCATCCCCGTGGCGATCAGACCCGGGTGGACGAGCCCGGTGTGTTCGACGACCGCGTCCTCGCTCTGGCCGACCCACATCGAGTCATGCCCCGGCGAGTCATGTCCCGGCGCGCCGTAGCTGTCCTCGTCGGTCTCGTCCATGCCGGTCGCGCTCTCGGCGGCACTACCCAGTCCCGGGGCGTCGAGCACGCCGCGTTCCTGCAGTTTCGAGACGGCCATCGCGTCGTGGCCGGTCGCGTCGATGACGAGCTTGCCCTCGATGGCGACCGGATCGACACAGGTGATCTCCCGGGGCAGGGAGTGTACCGGCGTCCAGTTCATGACGATCCCGCCGACGCGATGGTCCTCGCGGATCACGATGTCGGTAAACTCCGTCATGTTCTGAATCTTCGCACCCGCGTCACAGGCGGCTTTGATCAGCGCCGAGCAGGCGTGTGGCCCGTTCGCGACGTGCAGACCGTCCGTGTCCTGAGCCTGCTTATACTCGACGTCGAGATCATCGAGCACTGACTCGGCGGGCGATCGCACGGTGATCTTGTTCATCAGAAAGCCCCCGAGCCAGAAGCCCCCGCCCAGGTAGTTGTTCTTCTCGACGACCATCGTCTGGACGCCCCGGTTCGCGAGTTCCGCCGCCGCCATCAGCCCCGAGGGGCCGCCCCCGACGATGATCACGTCGCTGTCGGAGAAATCCATGAAATCGGAGGTCCACTCCTGGCCGATCGCCCGCGTGACGTCGGCCTCGCCGACGTCGCTGAACTGTTCGAACTCGCCGTCCGCGGTCTCGCCCTCTAGGGTATCAGTTTCGCTCATACCACTACAAGATAGTAGCAGGTGGTATATAGGACTTGGCTCTATGAATGGATCGTACAATTCGGTTATTCAGCGAGAGACACACGACGTTGTCGCCCTCACCCGTTTACTCCGAGGGGCGCTGGCGGGCCGTGAGTAGTACTTATTATCCGGGCGTGTGCTGTAGTGGCATGGCTTACGTGGTGAAGCTGCCGCAGTTGGGTTTGGAGATGGAAGAGGGGACGATCCTGGAGTGGTACGTGGAGGAAGGCGGGGCAATCGAGGAAGGTGAGGTGCTCTTAGAGGTGGAATCGGAGAAATCGATCGGGGAGGTCGAAGCCCGCGAGGACGGCGTCCTTCGAGTGCTCGCTATCGGCGAGGGTGAGACCGTCCCACCGGGAGCGCCGATCGGCATCGTCGCCGA
>PXRA01000104.1:593-10456 GCA_003021725.1 Halobacteriales archaeon QH_8_64_26 | reverse complement strand
GGCACCGGCCCGCAGGGAGCCATCACCGCCGAGGACGTCGACAACGCTGTAGAGAGTGCCGGCACGCTATCGGACGAAGCGGCCGACGAGGACAGGACGAGTAGCGACGAATCGGAGCTACACTCCCAGGCCGAGGACTTGCTGCACGACCTCTCGGCGGCGGGCGTCCCGCCGCTCTACCGGCAGTCGGTCGAGGAGGCACGGGCGACATACCGGGACCTCTGTATTCCCGACACCGAGCCCGAAACGGTCCGGACGGTCGTCGACGGAGCGATCCCGGGTCCCGGAGAAGAGGTTCCGATCCGCGTCTATGATCCCGGCCGGGGCGATAGCGCCGCGGGGGATCCCGACGCCGCCGAAGCTTCCGACGCTCAGGAGGGACGGCCAGCGCTGCTCTTCTTCCACGGCGGCGGTTGGATGGCCGGCGACCTGGCGACTCACGACGAGACCTGTCGCGCGCTCGCGAACCGTGTGGGTGAGATCGTCGTCTCGGTCGAGTATCGAAGAGCACCCGAACATCCCTTCCCCGCAGCGCTGGAGGACTGCTATGCGGTAGCGGACTGGGCCAGCTCCGAGCCCGACCTCGACGCGCTCGATCCGGAGTTAGCGGGCATCGGGATCGATCCCGAGAGGATCGCTGTCGGCGGCGACAGCGCCGGCGGGACTCTCGCTGCCGGCGTCGCGCTGCTCGCACGCGATCGCGCCGGTGTCGAGCCTTGCCATCAGTTGCTCGTCTACCCGGCCACCGACCACCGGTTCGACACGGCCTCCTACACCGAGAACGCGAACGGCTACTTCATCACGCGAGACGACTTGGAACGGTTCTGGAACGAGTACCTGGAAGTCGATCCCGATGGAACCCACCCCTACGCCTCGCCGCTTCGCGCCTCGACGCTCGAGGAACTACCCCCGGCGACCGTGTTGACCTGCGGGTTCGACCCGCTCCGTGATGACGGGATCGCTTACGCCGACCGGCTCGCTGAGGCGGGCGTGGACGTAACTCACCTCAAGCGTGATGACATGATCCACGGCTTCCTCACGATGCTCGCCGACCCCGAGTGGGAGCGGGCACGCGAGGCAATCGCGGATCTCGGTGCGGAACTCGACCGGGCGTTCGAGGCCTGAGTAGCGCCGACCGTTGGAGAACTCTTACCGTCGCCGAACCGGGTAGTATCACCGAATGGTCCAAGCGTTCTACCGCGGTTTCCGGCGTTCGAACCCAGGTACTTGATAGCACCTAACAGTTATTATCGATCGTGACGTCTATACCTTCGTATGCCAGCGATCGACCTGGAGACCGAGGACGGGAGGAACGAAGCGCTGCGGCGGATGTATACGATCCGTCGGTTCGACGAGACCGCGGCCGAGCACTTCGCCGACGGCGAGATACCGGGGTTCGTCCATCTATACGTCGGCGAGGAGGCCGTCGGCGTCGGGGCTTGTGCGGCCCTGGAGGACGACGATTACATTACGAGTACTCATCGGGGACACGGCCACTGTATCGCCAAGGGGCTCGATCCGACGGTGATGATGGCCGAGCTCTTCGGCAAGCGCGAGGGCTACTGCAATGGCAAGGGCGGTTCGATGCACATCGCCGACGTCGATGCGGGAATGCTCGGCGCTAACGGCATCGTCGGGGCCGGGCCGCCCCTGGGGACGGGCGCGGCGCTCACGATCGATCAGAAAGGCGAGGACAGGGTGGCGCTTTCCTTCGGCGGCGACGGCAGCGTCGCTCAGGGGCAGTTCTTCGAGGCGGCGAACCTCGCCTCGACGTGGGACCTGCCGGTGGTATTCCTGATCGAGAACAACCAGTACGGCGAGGGAACTCCAGTGGGTGAGCAACACAACGTCGACAACCTGAGCGATACGGCAGCGGCCTACGACATCCCGGGAATCACGGTCGACGGGATGGACGTCGTAGCCGTCAACGAGGCGGTCGCCGAGGCCCGTGAACGCGCCAGAGATGGTGAAGGACCGACGTTCATCGAGGCCGAGACCTACCGCTATCACGGCCACTTCGAGGGCGACGAGGAACTCTACCGCGACTCGGCGGAAGTCGAGTACTGGCGCGGCCGGGACCCGATCGACGCCTTCGCCGAGCGACTCATGGATCGGGGCGAACTCAGTGAAGAGGGCTTCGAGGAGATGAAAGACGAGGTCGAAGCGACGATCGAGGAGGCCATCGAGCACGCCCACAGTTCGACCGACCCCGAACCCGAGGAGGCCTACGACGACATGTTCGACGGGGAAGTGCCCGATATCACGGCCTTCGCCGAGCGATTGCGGGCCGACGGCGGCGAGCAGGGAGGTGAGCTCTGATGGCGAGTGCCGGACTCGAACGGGAAGAGACCCAAACCATGACCGTGCGGGAGGCCATCAGGGAGGCGCTTCGCGAGGAGATGGCTCGCGACGAGGACGTCTTCCTCCTAGGCGAGGACATCGCGACGATGGGTGGGGTACTGGATGTAACGGGTGATCTCTACGAGGAGTTCGGGCGCGATCGGGTGCGGGATACCCCGATCTCCGAAGCCGGGTTCATCGGCGCGGCGACCGGCGCGGCCGCGACCGGATCTCGACCCGTCGCCGAACTCATGTTCTCGGATTTCATGGGCGTGGCGATGGAACAGATCATGAATCAGATGGCGAAGATGCGGTATATGTTCGGCGGGAAAACCGAGATGCCCGTCACCGTCCGCACCACCGAGGGCGGCGGGATGGGCGCGGCGAGCCAACATTCCGGTACCGTTCACACCTGGATCGCCCACTTCCCCGGATTGATGGCCGTCGCGCCGGGCACCCCGGCCGCCGCCAAGGGCCTCTTGAAGAGCGCCATCCGCTCGAACGATCCAGTGTTCTTTTTCGAGAACAAGATGATCTACGAGCAGTCGGGCGAAGTCCCGACGGACGCCGAGTTCACGATCCCGCTCGGTGAGGCCAACGTCGAGCGCGAGGGTACGGACGTGACCGTAGTAGCGACCCAGCGGCTCGTCGGCGAGTCGCTGTCGGTCGCCGAGGAACTGGACGGCGAGACCTCGGTCGAGGTGATCGATCTTCGGTCGCTCTATCCGCTCGATACCGACACGATCGTCGAGAGCCTGGGTAAGACTGGCCGGATGGTCGTCGCCGACGAGAGCCCGCTGTCCTACGGCGTGCATGCCGAGGTGATGGCCCGGGCGGTCGAGAACGCCTTCTACAGCCTCGACGCACCGATCCAGCGCGTCGGCGTACCCGATACGCACATGCCCTTTAGCCCCTCGCTCGAAGGCGAGGTCCTGCCCGACGGTGAGGACGTGCGCGGGGCGATAGATCGGATCGTCTAACCGCGTGAGTACCCTACGCATCGGGCTGATCGTGAACCCGGCCGCGGGCCGGGACATCCGGCGGCTGACCGGCGGCGCGAGCGTCGTCGACAACTACGCGAAAGAGCGGGTCGCGGAGTGCGTGCTCGCCGGTCTCGATGTGGTCCCGAATCCCCCCGAAGTACTCGCGATGCCCGAGAAAGCCGGCATCACCGACGGCGCTATCGAAACGACCCCCGAGGAGGTGGCGGCCGGCACTCTCGATCTCCCCATTCGGGGGTCGGCCGCCGATACCCGCCGGGCGGCCGCCCGTCTCGGCGAGGAGTGCGCGGCGATCGTCGTGCTGGGGGGCGACGGGACGAGCCGGGACGTCGCTCTCGAATGCAGGGACACACCCCTCCTGTTGGTCTCGACCGGGACGAACAACGTCGTGCCGAGCGCGGTCGACGGCACCGTCGCGGGCGCGGCCGCGGCGCTTCTCGCGACCGGCGCAGTCGACGATCGGGCGGTGACCGACCGGCACGGAATGGTCGAAGCGAGACTCGAAAGCGGAGCGTCGGTACGGGGGCTCGCGGCGGTCGAACTGATCGATCGGTCGTTCGTCGGCACCCGGGCGATGGTCGATCCGGCGGACCTAGTAGGGGGGATCGTCTCGCGGGCGAACCCGGGCGAGATCGGCCTGCCCGGGATCGCCGGCGCGCTCGGGTCGATCTCCCCCACCGAACCGGACGCGGCCTTCCTGGGACTCCGTGAGCCAGCCGAAGCGGGGCGAACGGTCAACGCGATCGCCGCGCCCGGGATGACAGCCGAGGTCGGTATCGAGACCCATCAGGTACTCGGCGGTGAGGAATCGACGACGATCGAGGTCGAGGAGGCGGTACTCGGCGCGGACGGCGAGCGCGAACTCGAAGTCCAGGACGAAGAAGTCGAATTCCGGTCGCTTCCGGGGGGGCCGCGCCTGGTCGCCTTCAAACGGGTGTTCGCAGCCGCCGCGGGGAGCGGCGTGCTCGAGAAGGGATGATAGAGGTGTCAGGAACGCAACGTTCGATCCGTCCCGCCGCTGCTCGTAGCTCGACGGGTACACGACCGTTCGCGGGTCGGGTGAAAGCATAAGTCGGTCGCCGACGCTTGACTACCATGGTCAATGACACCATACCTGGAACCGGGATCGAGATCCCCGAGATCACTCAGGTCGCGTTCGTAGTCGAAGACATCGCCGACGGGATGGATCGCTTCGGCGGCGTCTTGGGGATCGGTCCGTGGGACGTCTACGAGTTCGAGCCCCCACGACTGACCGAGACGACGTTTCGCGGCGAGGAACACGAGTATTCGATGACGCTCGCACTCGCCGATCTCGCGGGGACGCAGGTCGAATTGATCGAACCCAAAGAGGGTCCGAGCATCTACACCGAACACTTAGACGAGCACGGCGAGGGTCTGCACCACGTCGCCTGTTTCGCGTTCGAGGACACCGAAGCAGTGATCGAGACGTTCGAGGGGGCGGGGATGGGCGTGCTTCAGAGCGGGCGGTTCGTCGACACGCCTTACTGGTACTTCGACACGGCCGCCGAACTCAAACGCTCGTCGGTGTCGGTCGCCGCGATGGGTGCCGCCAAACCAGCGCTTTTGCGTGGTGACGGCTGACTGGCAGTGCATGAAAGCCGTTCAGGTTCCTGAAGCGGGCGAGGAGTTCGAAGTAATCGAGACGGACGTGCCCGAACCGGAAAGTGAGGAAGTACGGGTCGCCGTCGAGGCCTGTGGGATCTGTCACTCCGACGTCTTCGTCAAGGAAGGACAGTTCCCCGGCATCGACCACCCCCGGATTCCGGGCCACGAGGTCGTCGGCCGGGTCGATGCGGTCGGCGAAAGTGTCGACACCTGAAAAAAAGGCCAGCGCGTCGGCGTCGGCTGGCACGGCAGGCACTGCTTCCAGTGCGAACCCTGTCGCCGGGGCGATTTTATCGCCTGTGAGAACAGCGAGGTCACTGGCATCGCCTACGATGGGGGCTACGCGGAGTACATGACCGCCCCCCAGGAGGCCGTCGCCGCAGTCCCCGACGACCTCGATTCGAGCGCGGCCGCGCCACTCATGTGTGCCGGCATCACCACCTACAACGCGCTTCGCAATAGCGGCACGAAGCCGGGCGATCTCATCGCGGTCCAGGGCGTCGGCGGGCTCGGCCACTTGGGTATTCAGTACGCGCATGCCGCCGGCTTCGAGACGGTCGTGGTCTCCCGCGGCACCGAGAAACGCGATCTGGCCGTTGATCTCGGCGCGGATCACTACGTCGACAGCGAGGCTGAAGACCCGGGCGAGGCGCTTCAGGAATTGGGTGGCGCACGGGTGATCCTCGCCACCGCGCCGAACGCCGAGGCCATTGAGAGCGTCGTCTCGGGGCTGGGCGTCGACGGGGAGGTCCTCTCCGTGGGGATCCCGGGTGAACCAGTGGGCGTCTCGATACAGGAACTCGTCATGGGTCGTCGGTCGGTTGGGGGCTGGCCCTCAGGTGACGCCCGGGACTCACAGGACACCCTGGAGTTCAGCGCACTGCGGGGGATCGAACCGATGATCGAGACCTACCCGCTGGAAGAAGCAAGCGAGGCCTACGAGCGAATGCTCACGAACGACGCGCGCTTCCGGGTCGTCCTCGAACCGTAACCGACCCGCCGCTCGCTGCTGAAAGCGGACAAAGGTTTCAACAACTACTCGGTCGTCGACGATACCGTATCGGTGCGGAAGCCAAGGCCAAGCAGTGGTGCCTACCGGACGCCGGGTTCACGATCGAGGAGATATACGAACCGGGATACGGGAGCCCGAGCACACGTGAGGGCGACTTCGGGGGTCTCGGCCCCGAACTCGTAACCGAGATCCCGGCGACGATCGTCTACTCGGCGCTGAAACCACGACAGGGGATCGCTATGGAAGGTTTCGATAAGGCGGTGAACGGCTACTTCGACACCCAGGGACAGCTGACACGCTACCTCCGGTGGCGAGCGACCGAGGACTTCGCCGAGGAGCGCAAGGCGAAACGATCGATCGGTTCGCGAGCCGAGTTCGAGGCACGACGCGAGCGCGTCCGGGAGAACTTTCTCGCGAGCATCGGCGGACTCCCGGATCGGCCGGCGAACCCCGAAATCGAGACGACCGACGTCTCGGAGCGAGAGGGATATGCGGTCGAACTCCTCGCGTTCGAGAGCCTTTCGGGCTTCCACGTCACGGCGAACTGCTACGTTCCCGAAGGCGACGGACCCCACCCTGGAATCCTCTTTCTCTGTGGGCACGTCCGGGCGGCGAAAGCCGATCCGCTCAATCAGAAGGCCTGTGTCGAACTCGCGTTGAACGGCTTCGTCGTTTTCGTCGTCGACTCGATCTGCCAGGGCGAGCGCGAACAGTACCGCGACGCCGAGACCGGCGAGCCCTCCGTCGGTAGTGCCGGTGGTGCGTTCGCACACTGCTACGCAGGCCAGCAGTGTTTCTATGCGGGGGCGAACCTCGCGCGGTATATGATCCACGACGCTCGCTGTGCGCTCGATCACCTAGAGAAGCGAGCGGACGTCGACGGGGACCGTATCGGCGTTACCGGCACCTCCGGTGGCGGCGTCCAGACGACGTACCTCGCGCTTCTCGACGACCGCATCGACGCCGCCGCGCCCTGCTGTGCGATCACCGAGCGCGAGGAGTGGCTGAAGACCGGCAAACGGATCGACGCCGAACAGGCCATTCACGGCGCTATCCTCCAGGGGATCAACTACGACGACCTTCTCACGGCGATGGCACCTCGTCCCGTGTGTATCGGCGCGGCCGCCTCGGACGAGTACTTCCCCATCGAGGGTGTCCACGAGACGACAGAGCGTACACGAGGGGTCTATGACCTGTATGGAGCCGCGGGGAACGTCGGCCTCGTCGTCGCCGAGACGACCCACTGCTTCGTCTACGAGCTGGGCGATGGAATCTTCGAATGGTTCTGTGAAGTTCTCGGCGACGCCGACTACGTCCCCTACGAGGACCTATCGGTCGTCGAGGGGACGGCCCTCCACTGTACGCCCGACGGAAGCGTACGGGAGGCGTACGCCGATGAGCGAACGATCGACGACCTGGTTCGTGAGTACGTCCTAGGCAACTCCCCCGACGCGGGGACGGCGCCGGCCGTCGAGAGCCCCGAGCAACAGACGGGGCGAGTCCGACGAACGGTTATCGAGACGTTCGACCTCGACCGACCGGACTGCGAACTCCACCCCCGATACGTCGCGGAAAGCGAACCCGAGGGACTGACGACCGAGCACGTCTTCTTCAAGGCCGAGCGGAACCCCGACGTCGTCCTCACGGGTGTTCTCGTCTCGGATCCCGACGTCAGTACCGGCCCTCCCGCCGTGGTGCTCTACGAACAGGGGACCGAGGAGCTGCCCGAGCGAAGCGAGGCGGTCGCGTCGCTGGCCGCCGAGTACGGGACGGTCCTCGTGTTCGACCCCCGTGGTGTCGGGGCGGCACGGAATCGGCCGATCCCGATCCCCTCCTGGGTCGAGGAGTACAACGGTATCTACGGAACCGAGTTCAAACTCGCGTACGACGCGTTGTTGCTGGGGACGTCGCTGTTCGGGATGCGTGTCTACGACGTGCTCCGGGCCATCGAGTTCCTCAGGTCGGCGACCGGCTGCGAGGGAGTCGCGCTCGTCGGGGAGACGGTCGGCGCGTACCACGCGCTGTACGCCGGCGTCGTGGATCGGGGCGTCGGGACGATCGACTGCCGGGATCTCGGGCCGAGTTTCCACGGGATGGCGACGACCCGTGAGTATCCGTTCGATCCTCGACTCACCGTCTCCGGCGTGATCGGGGAGTGTGACGTTCCACACCTCCTCGTGGCGCTCGACGACCGGGACCTTCGCGTCGAGCGGACGACCGATTGACGCAACCCGACACGGAGCGTCGCTCCACTCATCGCAACCCACATACCACCTGGGATACGTCCTGCACGCACGGAACCTCCGTTCATGGACGACCGAATCGCGTCGGTGCTCGAAGACGCCTTCCCTGACCGCGAGGTCACGGACCTACTGCCGACGGGCCCGTCCTGGAACCAGAAGAACCGAACCGTCGACATCGAGTTCGCCGATGGGGAACGGATCTACCTGAAGGTCGCTACCGATAGGGACAGCTCCCGGATCGCCCGCGAGCGAGCGGTGCTCGCCTACATGGGGGCGAATACCGACGTCCCCGTCCCCGACGTAGTAGCGAGCGATCCGGAGTGGTCGATACCGTATCTCGTGACCGCGCCGGTAGCCGGACCGAACCTGATCGAACTCTGGGCGGACGCGAGCACGAGCGAACGGGCAGGACTCGCCTACCAGGTCGGCAGCGCCCTCGCAGGGATTCACACCTGCCGCTTCGAGCGCCACAGCCAGGTCTTCGGTGGCGGCACCGAGGGTCTCGAACTCGATACCGGCTCGTGGACGGCCGTTCTCGGCGATACGATCGCCGAGACGCGAGCTCTCGCTCCGTCCGATCGCTTCGAGGAGCACTTCGATCGGGTGATCGAGGCCATCGAGGCGAACCGCGACCTACTGGACGAAGCGCCGGCCGTGCTCTGTCACGGTGACCCGGCCGCGCCGAACTGCTTTCATGCGAACGAGCGAATCGGCTTCCTCGACTGGGAGATCGCCCACGTCGGCGACCCTGCACGCGAACTCCACCGCGCCCAGGACCAGCTGATCGACCCGCCTCGTGCGGAGGGCCCCGAAGAGGTAGTGGCCGGGCTCCACGAGGGCTATCGCGAGCGAGCCGGCGGGCTCCCGGCCGGCTTCGAGGAACGAGAGGCGATCTACGAGGCCGTTCGCTTCCTCGGGGTATCGGGGTTTTTCGAGCGGTGGGTGGCCACCCGTGAGGAGTCGCTCGAAGCCCTTGCGGGGTGGGTCGAAGCGGAAATGGACCGATGCCTCGCGGAAATCCGGTAAGCGGATGGGGTGACAGGAGAAGGTAAAGCGGCACCTACCGGTAGGTCCGAAGGATCAGCTCGGGAGCGCTCTCGATCGCGTCGAGCACTCCTTCGAGAAACGCCCGCGCGTTGGCGTTACCGACCGCTCGTGGGTGGTAGGCAAGCGAGCACGAAAGGTACCGCTCGAGCGAGACGCCCTCGCCTTCCTCTGTAGGGACTGCCCGCCGTTTCGAGACATCGATCGCAAGCCCGGCGACCGTCGGTGCTTCGAGAACCCCCTCTAAAGTATCCCCAGTCGCGAGCGCGAAGGTCACCGGTCCGTCGTTCCCGCTCTCACTGCTCGTATCGTTCTCGCCGTCGTCGGATCGATTCCGACGCACTGCGACGATCTCCGCGAACGACCGTTCTGCGGTGTCGTTGACCACGATGGCCGGCCCCTCCTCGCCGGTCCCGAGCGCGACGCGCTGGTGGTCGTGGAGGTGGTGTGTCCCCTCCTCGAAGGTGGCGTTGAGCGAGGGGTAGGACGGAAGCGTCGCCGAGACCGCGACGAGGAGCACGTCGAGCACCGAGACGTCGAGATCGAAGGCCTCGCTCGCGAGACGTCCCGCCTCCAGCAGCGCGTCCGCCTCCGTGC